>CANFVA010000035.1 GCA_947450255.1 Comamonadaceae bacterium | reverse complement strand
CGGCTGAAAGTAGCACGGCGCCAGTTGGCCATCAAACACGCTGCCGTTGATGTAGGGAAATATCTCCAGCGCGTGCGGCAGGTGGCGCGGGCGTTTTTCGGGCGGGCGGTTGAGCGCGTCAAACAGGCGTTGCAGTGCGCTGTCCAGGTCGGTGGCATCTTCGCGGGTGTGCTGGCGGATGTAGCGGGCAAAGTCGCCCCGGCGCTGAAAGATGCCGGTGTCTTCGGCAAACAGGCAAAACAGCAGACGCACCAGATAGCGCTGCAAGTCTTCGCCGATGTAGCCGCCCGCGCGCATGGCGTCGTGCAGCTGGGCGATTTTGCGGGCGGCGCTTTCGTCCACCGCGATCTGGTCTTTTTGGGCCTGCGGTTCGTAGTCGGCCAGAAACAGGTAGCTGTCTATGTATTTGGCAAAGTCGGGCAGCGTGTGCTTGAGTGGCGGCGTATGCGCCGACAGGTCGTAGAGGTGCAGGTTTTCAAAGTCGCTGACCAAGCAGTAGTCGGGCAGCTCGGCGTCGGGCAGGCCGGGCAGGTATTCGGTGGCTTGGCGGTAGGCTTTGTCCAGGTCTTCGCCACGCGATTTCATTTCGATCAGCAGCTTGCCAGGGTAAAAGCCATCAATGCGCCCACTTTTGCCGCCCAGCTTTTTGACGCGCTGTTCAAAGCTGACCAGTCGCTTGTTGGAAAAGCCAAACACCTCGCACAAACCCCGGATGAAGTTTTGTGCCTGGCCCATTTCGTAATGGGCATCGGCAAATTCGTGCATAAAGCCGTTGGCCCGTTGCAATATCTCGTCTTTGTTGAGCGTGACCGTCATCGCCGCTGCATCCCTGTTGATGAGCGGCAATTATTGCCTTTTTTAATATCGTTGTCGTCGCCGCGTTAGCGAATGGCCGGCAGCTTGTTGAGCGCAAGGGGCATTTGTATGGCGCGGGCAATGCGTGAGGCGTGCATGGACTGCAGCGCCGCTATCGCGGCTCGCAGGGACAAACGTAGCGTTAGGGCGCAGCGGCAAGCCTGGTGTCGCGGGGCAACTTACCGTGACAAAAGTCGCGTCATTGCCAGGCCGTAGGCCGTGGCAATCCAAAAAATGCCTAGCCGACCAAACGCGGATTAAAAGTCCAGGCTCACCTCGCCGGTGAAGCCCTGGGCGTCAAAACTGCGCTCGACAAAGCGCGCGGTGTTGCACCGCAACATAAGCAAGCTGCTAGCGCGGGTGCCGTAGTCGGCGCTGCGTATGAAGGCGCAAGACAGCGCCCGCTCCCGCTCTAGAGGAATGCCGGTATCGGGCAGTTGCGCATCGGGCGCGGGCTGGTCATGGGCCAATAATGCGAACAAAGCGCGTTCATCTTGCTCGCGCGCTTCGGTTTGTTGCCTTGTCCAGTCCCGCAAACCGGTTTTCAGCGCCAGCAGCTTGGGCCAAGGCGTGTCAAACCCTGCATTCGATACCGCCGCGATGCCGGGATGCATGGGGACGATGCGCGCGCCATTGCTTTCAAAGCCAAGCAAGCGCTGGCCGTCATAAACAAGCAGGTTAAAGGGGTTGAATTGCGCTGCCCTGTCGGCAATGCTTTGCAGGTAACTGAGCGCGTCGAACTGCCCGCGCAAAAAATGGCTGACCAATGCGCCACGAGACGGCGCGTCGGCGCGTTGGTTGCGCATGTCGCGCACATTGGTCAGCGCCGCCATGCGGCCACCGGGCGCAAGGCCCAACCAAGTGCCACCCGCTTGCAGGTCTTTGCCAGCACTAATGGGCGCATCGGCCCAGCGGTGCAAAGGCAGCGTAGGCCGCGCGTAGTACTCGTCGCGGTTGGCGATGAGAAGAAGGGGCTGCTCCGTTTCGGGCTGCCAGTTCCAGGCAATTAAGCACATAGGGTTTTCGCGCTGCGCAGTATGCGGATGGGGTGCAGTCTAAGGCTTCGCGGTATGGTGCATTTCGTTACTCGGCCTGCACTCGCTTGACCAAAGCAAAGTGCGCCTATCGGCATGTAGGATGCACGACGGAGCAATGGCATGTCGCCGATGTCTTAGTGCTGATGATGGATTGATTTCATCATTGCGCTTCGTTGCTAAAACACGAGCCGAAAATTGCACATGTACTATCACCGCGTGATGGCTTTTTATGCGCTTGCATAGGCATGAAAAAAATCTGAAAAAAATGTGACAAAAGCGTGTAAGTCGTGTAAAAATCGCGCATACTATTCGCACCTAGCCCATTAGGTCTTTAAAAACAAGTATGTTGGAAACAGAGTTGCAGGCCTTGCCCGATTGCACAACGCCAGACATTGCGATGAACCGCAACGGATCTGTATCCTCTAAATTCCGCCGCCAATGCGGCATCGCAACTGTCGGGCGCAACCGTGCTGTTTGACCATTGCGCGCAGTGCAGGCAGTGCTGCCACATAGAACCCGGCTTCCCCCCATTGGACATTACCCTCACCGCCACTGAAAAAAAGGCGATGGGTAGCGTATGCATAGAGACGCAGTGCACCCACCTAGGCGATCAGGGTTGCACCCTCGGCGACGATAAGCCACTGAGCTGCAAACTCTACCCGCTGGCCTACCACCCCAAAAAGAAAAAGTTCTACTACGACAGCGATTGCCCCTTGATGCCGGAATACCAGCGTCAGCTGTCCAACCCCCACAGCGAGGCATCCGCGCACCTAGCCTCGATGCACAGTGCCATAAAAGCACTGCACACCTCTGATGCGGCGTTTTTGCGCGAAAACTACCGTATCGACTCTGACTACTTTGATCTGCAACCCTTGCAAGCCAAGGCCTAGCCAAAGGAACCCCAGCACATGACGACAGATTTGTACTCATCCGCCAACTACCAGGACGCCCTCCAAGGTTTCGACCACAACGACGTGCAGCCCCTGGCCCACCAGACTTGGACCGCCGAGAACTTGTGTGTGGAAAGCTTCCATGAGCAGATCAAGTACTACACCAGCCGCTGGGACGGCCTATGCCCCTATATTGACGTGACGCCCCAGATGCTGGCGGCGGCGCAAAAGCCTTTCATCGTCTATGCCCTGCCCCCGGAAGGGAACTACGGCGTGCCCATCAATGACAAATACGGCCTTGTGCATGCCGGTTCGCCCGAATTCTGGACCGATGAGCGGCGCGCCCGTAAGTTCAAAGAACTGGACAAGCTGTGCCGCAGCTTTAACGTGACCGAGCGCGTGGTGCCCGGCCGTGACCTGACGGTAGCCGACGTGTTTGATCTGGGGCGTGATCATTTCACCGCCTATGAGATCCACGACCAAGAGATTGCCGGCTTTGTGGACTATGTGCAAAAGCTCGATGTGCTGATCATCCAAGCACACGCCGAAAACGGTGACCTGGTGCTGAGCGATGTGTCCATCGTGATGCCAGAGCGCGACCAGGTCTATGGCAGTTTTTGCCAGTGGAACCCGGCCTACCGCAACCGCTCGCCCGGCATTTACGCCTGCCTCTTGGCCTCACGCTGGACGCAAAAAGCGGGCTACGCCTATTACAACCTGGGCCCAGTGGGTGACTACGGCTACAAAGCCCTGTTCGTGACCGACCATGAGCCGATTTTTGCCCTGGCCATGACCGACCTGGACCACCCGCTGGCGCTAGACCCCACGTCCCCCTTGCACACCGACTTCAAGCGCGAGGACTGGAATCAAGTCTATCGCCTGCGCTCGGACTGAGCCACGCGGCTTGCCGCCATAAAAAAACCGGCCTGAGTGCCGGTTTTTTTATGCCTGGGCTAGCGGTCGCACTTAGTCGTCCACCCCAGGTCCAAAGGTATGGACTTCTCCGAAGCTATCGTCATAGTCCATCATCAATTCCTCGTCCTGCTTGATGTCACGCAAGGCGATCAGGTCGCCATCTTTGCGCATCTTGAGGTTGGGCGTCTTGGAGTGGTTGAGGTAGACCGACATATTCATGGCGTTCATGCCAATCGCTGGAATCAGCATATGGTGCTTGTCGTAGTAACAAAACATATCGAGCTCTTTGCGCACGGGTGCGGGCAAGGAACTGACCTCGGCATGGTTGAACTTGATCTCGTGTAGCTTGAGGCGGGACTTGAGAGGTTTGGCGCCTTTGGGAATATCTCGAATGGCAAATACGCCGATACCGTGAACCGGAGATACGCCCAGGCGGCAGAACACTTCCGTACGCAAATGTTGGAGTAATTTCTTTTTTTTGCTATGCATAAAAATGATGTTTATTTTTTCCTGAATGCTTGTAAAAACCGAGCGTGATGCGGGTTTTACTAGGGCAGCAATGGTACACCCAGAAAAAGGGCTTTGATGACAGATAACTGACTGGTAAGCGTTATGGCGATCATTACCACAAGATGCTCCGGCCCTGGTGCGCACCACCGCGGTGCGAGCATCTACATGACTTCGCGCAAGGTGCAACCCGGGCGCAGCGCAGCACGCCAGAAGGCGCTACTGTACGCGTCTTGGGCCAACAAAAGGTTTTGCACCAAGGGCGCTACCGGCGTCTGTACCGGGTCTACCAACAGCACCCAGCGCGCACCGCCATCGGCTTGGGTCGCCTCTTGAAGCTTGCCAATCCAGTCCATATTTTTAAGGGTGTCTACCACCTCGGCCAAGTCCAGCGGATCGACGTGCAGCGCATGGCACAGGGCCGCTGTCGTCATGCCACGGTGCGCCTGGGTTCGCGCAGCGCCCAATTCGGATAACAGCGCCAGTGCCAATCCAAATCGCCCCCCGGGCGCTTGGCGTCTGGGCGGCAAGCCCGCTATGAGCCCGGGCACATACGCCGTTAGCGCCGCACCAAGCAACACGATGACCCAGGACAAATAAATCCAGACCAACAAAATCGGCAAGGTGGCAAAAGCGCCATAGACTGCCGAATACATGGGCACCATTTCCAAGTACCAGGTGAGCAAGCGCTTGGCGATTTCCAGGCCGGTGGCGACGAACAAGCCACCCATCCAGGCATGGCCCCAGCGCACCCGCGTGTTGGGCAGGTAATGGAACATGGCCGCCATCCCACCCCCCACCATCAGAAACTGTGTGGTGTCGAGCAAAAATCCCAGGGCACCGGGCACGCCCTCGACCAGGCCACGGGATGCCGAGATCGCGTAGGAACTGACGCTGATGCTAACGCCCAATATCAGCGGCCCCAGCGTCAGCGCGGACCAGTAAATCAAAAGGCGCTGCCCCAACGGCCGCAAAGTGCGCACACGCCAAATATTGTTGATGGTGCGGTCAATAGTGAAGATGAGCGCCAAGGAAGTCAGCACCAAGGCGCCCAAGCCGAAGGCGCCGAGCTTGCTGGCCTTGCGCGAGAACTGGTTCAGGTAGCCCAGCACCTGGCGGGCAATGTCGTCAGGGATCAGGCTGGCGACCAGCCACTTTTGCAGCACGTCCTGAAACTTGGCAAACATCGGAAAGGCCGTCAGCACTGCCAAAGCCACAGTCAATAGCGGTACCAGAGCGATGGTGGTGGTAAAGGTCAGGCTGCTGGCGGTCAGGCCCAGGCGATCTTCGCGGAAGCGCTCGCGAAGGGTTTGGAGGGCGGGAAGCCAAGGCACATGGCGCACGTCGGCCAGCCAAAGTTGGAAGCGGGAAAGCAGTTGCATGGCCGGTATGATGCCACCGACATGCAAGCACCCCTTTCCCCCTCCTGGCCCCCGCCCCACTGCGACCCCACTTTGGCACCCGCCGCCCAGGTGGAAACCCATGTACATATCAGCCGTGCGCTGGCCGTGGGCAGCTTGCTAGGGCTGATCGTGCTCAGCCTGGCCTGGGAGTTGCTGATCGCTCCGCTGCGCCCGGGTGGCTCGTGGTTAGCGCTCAAGGCCTTGCCTCTGTGTTTGCCGATGGCCGGGCTGCTGAAAAACCGCATGTACACCTACCGCTGGGTATCCATGCTGGTGTGGCTGTATTTCATAGAAGGCGTGGTGCGCGCCTGGGGCGACCGGCCGCCGGGCAATTACTGCGCCTTGGTAGAAATTGCTTTGTGCCTGATTTTGTTTGTGGCCTGCCTGATGCATGTGCGCTTGCGCCAGCGCGATGCCAAAGGCGCAGGCCTTACAGAAAACCCAAACAACGAAGCTCGCTGAACCCCGCGTATGAAAGCTCCTCCCGCCCTGCTCCCCGCGCTGCGCGCTATTGTTGGCGACGCGCATGTCTTAACTGAAGGCGATTTGACCGGCTACGAGCTGGACTGGCGCAAGCGCGAACGCGGCAAGGCGCTGGCGGTGGTGCGGCCGGCGTCCACCGCACAAGTGGCGCAAGTGGTGCAAGCCTGCGCGGCAGCGGGCGTAAGCATCGTGCCCCAAGGGGGCAATACCGGCATGGTGCTTGGCTCTACGCCCGACGCCAGTGGCACCCAAGTGGTGCTGAGCCTGACGCGCATGAACGCGTTACGCGCATTGGACGACGGCAACCTGACGATAACGGTAGAGGCCGGTTGCGTGCTGCAAAGCCTGCAAGAGGTATGCGAGAAGGCTGGTTTTTTATTTCCCTTGAGTTTGGCGTCCGAGGGCAGTTGCACCATTGGTGGCAACTTGGGCACCAATGCTGGAGGCACGCAAGTGGTGCGCTATGGCAATACCCGCGAACTGTGCCTGGGCCTGGAAGTGGTGACCGCGCAAGGCGAGGTCTGGAGCGGCCTGACCGGCTTGCGCAAGGACAACACCGGCTATGACTTGCGGCATTTGTTCATCGGCTCGGAGGGCACGCTGGGTGTGATTACCGCCGCGACCATGAAGCTGTATCCGCTGCCCAAATCGCAACTCACCGCCTTGGCCGCCGTGCCCTCGCTGGAAGCGGCGGTGCAATTGCTGGGCTTGGCGCACGAACATTTAAGCGCGGGTCTGACGGGCTTTGAAGTGATGGGGCAGTTTGCCCTGAAATTGGTGGTAAAGCATTTCCCGCAGCAGCGCGTGCCGTTTTATGAGAGCAGCCCGTATTGCGTGGTGCTGGAGAACTCGGACAGCGAATCTGACGAACACGCCCGAAGCCAGTTTGAGCGCTTGCTGGAAGCGGCGATGGAGGTCGGTTGCGTCAGCGACGCGGTGGTGGCAGAGAGCATGGCCCAGGCGCGGGCGCTCTGGCATATCCGCGAGAGCATTCCGCTGGCGCAAGCGCAAGAGGGGCTCAATATCAAGCACGATATTTCGATCGCGGTATCGCGTATCCCGGCGTTTGTGGCCCAAGCGGACGCGGCGCTGGCGCAGGCTTTTCCGGGCATACGCTTGGTGAACTACGGCCACCTGGGCGACGGCAATTTGCACTACAACGTGCAAGCGCCCGATGGCCAGGATGCGGAAAAGTTTTTGCGCGAGCAAGAAGGCCCTGTCAATAGCGTGGTGTATGCGCTGGTGGACGCCTACAACGGCTCGATTTCCGCCGAGCATGGTATTGGAAGCCTTAAACGCGAGAAGCTGGAAAAGCACAAATCACCCGTGGCGCTGGGCCTGATGCGCGCCATCAAAACCGCGCTAGACCCGCACAATATGATGAACCCGGGGCGCATGCTGGCGCGTCCTTGAAGCGCGTTGCGCCCCGCGCACAGGTCGCCACCCACCGCGTCAAACCGCCCCTCGTCACCCCGGCCACCTCAGCCCCCATGGCGCAAATTTTTCTTCTCGCAATTGTGTACCTGTCCTTTATCAGCATCGGCTTGCCCGATGGGATTTTGGGTGTGGCCTGGCCCGCGATGCGCCAGGACATGCAGCAACCGCTGGCAGCGGTAGGCGCGATTACCTTGACCATGACCGCTTGCGCGGCCAGTGCCGGGTTTGTGGCGGGCGGGCTGATACGCCGTATCGGCACTGGCGCCATAGTGGCAGGCAGTTGCTTGATGACGGCGCTAGCCTTGCTGGTGTTTTCGATGGCGCCGAATTTTTATTGGTGCGTGGCCATGGCAGTGCCTCTGGGCGTAGGCGCAGGCGGGGTGGATGCGGCGCTTAACCAGTTTGTGGCCTCGCACTATTCCTCGCGGCATATGAATTGGCTCCATGGCTTTTGGGGCGTGGGTGCCAGCACCGGGCCCTTGGTGATGGGCGCCGCTTTGGCCAGCAACGGTGGTTGGCATTTGGGCGTGCAGGCCATTGGACTGGCCCAATTGGCATTGGCTGCGCTGCTGTGGATGTCTTTGCGGCTGTGGGCGCAAGCGCCGCAGCAATCTGCCGGTGCACAAGCGCACGAGGAAGTGCTGGCGCACGCAGTGCATCCGCTGGCCTGGTGGCTAGCGCCGCTGGGCTTCTTGGTGTATGTCGCGGCAGAAATGGGTACAGGCTTGTGGGCGGCCAGTATTTTGGTCACGGAGCGCGGCCTGCCTGCGCCGGATGCCGGGCTGTGGGTGGGCTTGTACTTTGGCTCTATCACTGCTGGACGTTTTTGCGTGGGCCTGATTGCGGACCGGCTGGGCAACCGCAAGCTGGTTCGCCTGGGTACCGCGCTAGCCATGGGAGGTGCCTTGGTGTTTGCGCTGCCTCTGGTGTTTGGGGCCCTCTCGCCCTGGGGCCTGATGCTGATGGGACTGGGCTGCGCGCCCATTTTTCCGTCGATGATGCATGAAACGACGCGCCGCTTTCCGGCAGACGCGGCCACGCGGCTGATAGGCCGCCAAATGGCCTGTGCCTATGTGGGCGGATCGGTCGTCCCCGCGGCCTTTGGTTTGCTCGCGACCTGGGCCGGGCTGGCCGCAGTGATGCCCGCGGTGGTCTGCTTGTTGGCGGGCTTACTGGTGCTCACCAGCGCGCTAGACCGGATCAGCTAAAGCACCTCCGGCCGGAGCAGCAGGCCGCAAGCAGCGCAGAGGGAACAGGCAAACGTTCAGCGCCGCCGCACGGTGGCACCCGCGCTAAAGGGCGCTGAACGAAAACTGCCCGGGGTTGCGTATCGGGTCCACACCGACATGGATGGTGTCTTTGGGCACAAAGCGGCCTTCCAACAGCAATTTGGACAATGGATTTTCAAGGCGCTGTTGAATGGCACGCTTGAGCGGCCTGGCGCCATACACCGGGTCAAAGCCCACCTTGGCTAATTCGGCGACGGCTGCGTCTGACACCTCCAACACATAGTCCATACGCGCCAAGCGGTCCACCAGGGTTTGCAGCTGGATCTTGGCGATATTGGCGATATGGCTGGCGTCCAGCGCGTGGAACACCACGGTCTCGTCAATCCGGTTGATAAATTCAGGCCGGAAATGGTTTTTCAATTCGCCGGTCACTGCGTCTTTGATGTCTTCGCGGTCCTGGCCGACCATGCTTTGGATCAGCTGCGATCCGATGTTGCTGGTCATCACGATCACGGTGTTTTTGAAGTCCACGGTGCGCCCCTGGCCATCGGTCAGGCGGCCATCGTCCAGCACTTGGAGCAGCACGTTGAACACATCGGGATGGGCTTTTTCCACTTCGTCCAGCAAGAGCACGCTATAGGGTTTGCGGCGCACCGCTTCGGTGAGGTAACCGCCCTCTTCGTAACCCACATAACCAGGAGGCGCACCGATCAAACGCGCCACCGAGTGCTTTTCCATGAACTCGCTCATGTCGATGCGAATCAAGTGGTCTTCGCTATCAAACAAGAAGCCAGCCAAGGCTTTGCACAACTCTGTCTTACCCACGCCGGTAGGGCCCAAGAACAAAAATGAGCCTGTGGGGCGATTAGGGTCCGACAGGCCCGAGCGCGAACGTCGAATCGCATTGGCCACGGCCCCAATGGCCTCGTCCTGGCCAACCACGCGCTGGTGCAGACGCTCTTCCATCAGCAGCAGTTTTTCGCGGTCGCCCTGCATCAGTTTGGCGATAGGAATGCCGGTGGCGCGCGCCACCACTTCGGCGATTTCTTCAGCGCCTACCTGCGTGCGTAGCAACTGCGGCGCAGCGCCCTCGCCGCCTTTGGCGCGGCCCGCTTCGGTATCTTGCGCCTCTTTGAGGCGCTTTTCCAGGCCGGGAAGTTGGCCGTACTGCAATTCGGCCACTTTGGTCAGGTCGCCCTTGCGCGTCAGGGTTTCAATTTGCTGGCGCAACACGTCTATTTCTGCGCGGATTTGCGCACTGCCCTGGGCCGTGGCTTTTTCTGCCTTCCAGATTTCGTCCAGATCCGCGATTTCGCGCTGCAAGGTGCTAATTTCCTCATTGATCAGTTCAAAGCGCTTGATAGAGGCTTCGTCTTTTTCCTTTTTCACCGCTTCGCGTTCGATCTGGAGCTGAATCAAACGCCTGTCTAGTTTGTCCATGACCTCGGGTTTGGAATCGAGCTCGATCTTGATCTTGGCCGCTGCTTCGTCAATCAGGTCAATCGCCTTGTCCGGCAAAAAGCGGTCGGTAATGTAACGGTGGCTCAATTCAGCCGCGGCCACAATCGCCGGGTCGGTGATATTGACGCCGTGGTGTACCTGGTAGCGCTCTTTTAGGCCACGCAAAATGGCGACAGTGGCTTCCACCGTGGGCTCGCCCACCAAAATCTTCTGAAAACGCCGCTCTAGCGCGGCATCTTTCTCGATGTATTTGCGGTACTCGTCCAGCGTGGTGGCACCTACGCAATGCAGCTCGCCGCGGGCTAATGCAGGCTTGAGCATATTGCCCGCATCCATGGCGCCTTCGGCCTTGCCTGCGCCCACCATGGTGTGCAATTCGTCGATAAAGACGATGGTTTGGCCCTCGTCTTTGGACAGGTCTTTCAAGACGTTTTTTAGGCGCTCTTCAAACTCGCCGCGGAATTTGGCGCCCGCCAGCAGCGAAGCCATGTCCAGCGAGAGCACGCGCTTGCCTTTGAGCGAGTCAGGCACTTCACCGGCCACGATGCGCTGGGCCAGGCCTTCCACGATGGCCGTTTTGCCCACGCCCGGCTCGCCAATGAGCACCGGGTTGTTTTTGGTACGCCGCTGCAGCACCTGGATGGCGCGGCGGATTTCGTCGTCGCGGCCGATCACTGGGTCGAGCTTGCCGGCGCGGGCGCGCTCGGTCAAATCCACGCAGTATTTTTTGAGCGACTCGCGCTGGTCTTCAGCATCGGCGCTGTCCACGCCCTGACCACCGCGCACCGCGGCAATGGCCGCGTCCAGACTTTTGCGATTCAAGCCCAAGGCCTGGGCTTGCTTGGCAAAGTCGGACTTGCCTTCGCTCAAAGCTACCAAAAAAAGCTCGCTGGCCACAAACTGGTCGCCGCGCTTCATGGCTTCTTTTTCGCAAGCCTGCAAGAGGCTGACCATATCGCGGCCGACTTGGACCTGGTCCTGGCCCTGCACCTGCGGCAACTTGTGGGCGGCGGCATCGGCCATAGACAGCAGCGCGGGCACGTTGACGCCTGCACGTTGGAGCAAGGCCTTGGGGCCATCGTCCTGGCGCAACATGGCGCCCAGCACATGGGCCGGCTCGATATAGGCATGGTCCTGGGCCAGGGCAGCGCTTTGGGCTTCGCCCAGGGCCTCTTGGAACTTGGTGGTTAATTTGTCAATTCGCATAGGGCATCCTCGGTTAAGGCTCAGCTTGGGGCCGCGTGCCCATTTTCAAGCGAATGGCAGCGCCACACCCTGACTAAAATCAAAGCAATGAACATCCACCAGCTCAATGTGCAGTACGACGAACGCCAGGACCGCCTGCTGGTGCGGGTCAAAACCGTCCATGAGCAGGAAGTGCGGCTTTGGCTGACGCGGCGTATTGGCATCCGGCTAGTAGAACCGCTGATGACAACAGTGTCGCGCATCGAGGCGCTGGACCCGGCGGTGACTGTGGCCGATGAAGAATCGCGCAAGATCTTGGTCCATCTCAAGCAAGAAGACTTTTTGCAAAAGGCCGATCTGCAAACCCCTTATTCCAGCGCCGCTGCCACGCTGCCTTTGGGCGAAGTACCTATGCTGGTCTCGGAGGTCACTATCCATTTGCATGCCAATGGACTGACGCAATTGGTCATCAAGGACAGCGGTGACGAGGGACAGGAGGCACGCACCTGCACCCTGAATCTGCAGTCGTTCATGGTGCACGGGCTGCTGCACCTCTTGCAACAAGCGGTACACCGTTCGCAGTGGCTAGACCCGATTGAAACGCCGGAGCAAGACGAAAGTCCCGCCGAAGCTGCGCATGCGCGACGAACCCAGAAAAAAATTTATACCCATTGATGGCAGGCAGTACTGGGTTGCATTCCCGGGGGTTCAGGCGTGGAGAGTAGGGAAGCTCTGCATAAGTCCAAATCCGTCCGTGCGAGCGCAGCGAAGCAATCCATTTTTGCTTGCGAATCTTGCACTTATGGATCGCCGCGTCGCTGCGCTCCTCGCGATGACGGATTTATGCAGACCTTCCTTAGGTAAGGTGTAGACACCCA
The DNA here is from genome assembly GCA_947450255.1 of Comamonadaceae bacterium. Classification (GTDB taxonomy): domain Bacteria; phylum Pseudomonadota; class Gammaproteobacteria; order Burkholderiales; family Burkholderiaceae_C; genus Allorhodoferax. The sequence goes on along the minus strand of CANFVA010000035.1, from coordinate 9,971 downwards.
GCAGAGGGCGCTTGGCTACCCGAAGCAAATTCAGGCGTTGGGTTGGTGGATACCCCAGCGGGCTAAAGCGGCATCGTCGCTAATGCGGGCATCCACCCAATGCGCGCCGTCTAGGCCTTGCTCTTTTTTCCAAAACGGCGCCTGGGTTTTCAAATAGTCCATCACAAATTCACAAGCCTTGAAGCTTTCGCCGCGATGGGCCGAGGCAGCCGCGACCAGTACCACCGGCTCGGTCGGATGCATCACGCCGACGCGATGGACCACCCGCACTCCGTAAATATCAAAACGCTGGTGCGCCTCGTCGATCATGGCCTCGATCGATTTTTCGGTCATGCCAGGATAGTGCTCCAACTCCAGAGTTTGCACGCGACCGGCGTGGGCCACATCCTGCACATTACGGTCGCGCACGGTACCTAAAAAAGTACATACCGCCCCGATGCGTGGGTCGTTTTGCTGTAAGGCCGCGATTTCTTCGGACACATCAAAACGGGCGGTCTGAATCCGCACGCGGGCATTGGCACCAGGGTCTGATGGAGCAGAAGACTGACTCATTACAGCGCCGCGCGAACCTGAAAGCACCAGAACAAGACCATGCTCAGCCTCCTGTGACCGGTGGGAAAAAAGCGACCTCGGCGCCAGGTGTCAAGGCCGCGCCTTCCTCGCACAAAGTTTGGTTTAAGGCCATGCGCAAGACCCGATCACGCCCCAGCGCCTGCGCTGCCGGGCCACCGGCTTGCACCAATTCGTCGCGCAACTGGCCTAGGGTTTGCGCCTGCGTCTCGTAAGCCTGGCCGCTGCTGCCCATGGTCTCGCGGATGGTCGCAAAGTATTTAAGGGTGATCTGCATACAAATATCTTTAGGCGCCTGACCGGTTCAGCCCAGCAAATCGCCGAGGCTGATGCATTGCACCATATCCCCGCGCGCAATCGTGCAGCCCGGCGGGTTGTCTACCAAACCGTCGCCCCAGACCACGGATGTCAAAACGCCCGAGCTCTGGTTGGGGAACAGATCCAGGCCGCCTTGCGCGTTGCGCTTGACACGCAAAAACTCTTGCCGCCGGTCAGCGCGCGGCCAATCAAAGTCAGCGCGCATGGGCTGGCTTGGCAAAGCTACATCCTGAACGCCTTGCATGCGCAACAAAAACGGACGCACCAGCAGCAAAAAAGTGACAAAGCTGGAGACCGGGTTACCCGGCAAACCAATAAAGTGCGCTGCGCCGACGCGCCCATGCGCGAAGGGCTTGCCCGGTTTAATGGCGATTTTCCACAGGTCCAAATGGCCCAGTTGCTGGACTGCTGGCTTGATATGGTCTTCTTCGCCTACTGACACGCCACCGCTGGTGAGCACTACATCATGCGATTGGGCTGCGTCGCGCAAGGCCTGTACCGTGGCATCCAAACGGTCGGGCACGATGCCTAAATCCGTCACCTCGCAACCCATGCGGCGAAGTAAGGCCGCCAGGAAAAAACGGTTGGAGTTGTAGATAGAGCCCGGCGCCATGTCCTGCGGCGCCACCGTGCCCGGCATGACCAGTTCGTCGCCGGTAGAAAACAAGGCCACGCGCGGCTTGCAAGCGACTTGCAACTGCGCCAAGCCCACGCTGGCGGCCATGCCTAAAGCGGCAGGGCCCAGGCGCGAACCAGACTGCAAGACTGTGGCGCCAAGGGTCACGTCCTCGCCACGGTGGCGAATCCATTGGCCCGATTGCGGCTGATTTAGCACTTGGATGGTGGACGATGCCGTAGTTGCGCCCTGAACTTCCTGGCAGTCCTCTTGCATCACCACTGCATCGGCACCCTGCGGAATCGGCGCGCCCGTGAAGATACGGGCCACCGTGCCAGCTTGCAGCGGCGCGCCTTGGCTGCCAGCGGGAATGCGTTGCGATACCGGCAATGCGCGCCCCGGCGCCACATCGGCGCAGCGCAAGGCATAGCCATCCATGGAGCTGTTGTCCTGCGGCGGCACTTCCAATGCCGACACTACCTGCTGCGCCAGCACCCGGCCATCGGCCAGCAAGGTGCTGCACATTTCCGTGCGCAACTGCCTACCGTCCAAGGTCGCGAGCAATTGCGCTAGCGCGTTTTCCAGTGGCAAGAGGGGGCTGCGTGGCGGCATTGACATATTGGTGGGTCAGTCGCACGCCGAAGCGATATAGGCTTTCAGCGCGTTCACATCGGCATCCATCACGCGTACGCGTTTGGGCAAAGCTTCTATGCCTAAAAATTTGGCCGGGCGTTCTGGCTCACGGCCCAGCGCTTCCACAATCGTGGAGGCAAATTTGATCGGTAAAGCGGTTTCGAGCACCAGCATAGGAATACCGGCCTGGCGGACTTGCTGCCCGACTTTGAGGCCATCCGCAGTGTGGGTATCCACCATCACGCCATAGCGCTGCCAGATGTCGCGGATGGTGGCGATGCGGTCGGCGTGCGTACTTTTGCCACTGACAAAACCGTAATGCGAAGCGGCCTGCGCAAACCGCGGGTCGGCGTGCAGATCGAAAGCGCCGGTGCGCGCCAGCGCGGTGCCAAACAAGTCCGCCACACGTGCGCTATCGCGGCCCAGCAAATCGAACACAAAGCGCTCAAAATTGCTGGCCTTGGAAATATCCATGGAAGGGCTCGACGTTTCATGCGTGTCCGCAGTCCCTCGCACGCGGTACACACCGGTCCGGAAAAATTCGTCCAGCACATCGTTTTCGTTGGTGGCAACCACCAATTTCTCGATCGGTAAACCCATCATGCGCGCCACATGGCCAGCACACACATTGCCAAAATTCCCGCTGGGTACACAAAAAGAGACGCGCTCGGTGTTGGCAGTAGTGGCCTGGAAATAACCGGCAAAGTAATAGACCACCTGCGCCATCAGGCGCGCCCAGTTGATCGAATTGACGGTGCCGATTTTGTAGCGCTGTTTAAACGCCAAGTCATTGGAGACGGCTTTCACCAAGTCCTGGCAATCGTCAAACACGCCACGGATGGCAATGTTATGGATGTTGTCATCGAGCAGGCTAAACATCTGTGCCTGCTGAAACGGGCTCATGCGTCCATCCGGGCTGGTCATAAAGACGCGCACGCCTTTTTTGCCGCGCATCGCATATTCAGCAGCGCTTCCGGTATCGCCACTGGTGGCACCGAAAATATTCAGCGTTTCGCCGCGCCGCGCCAATTCGTATTCAAACAAATTACCCAAGAGCTGCATGGCCATGTCTTTGAAGGCCAAGGTCGGGCCGTTGGACAAGGCCTCGAGGTACAGGCCCTCTTCCAGCCGCTTGAGCGGCACTATCGCCTCGCTGCCGAAGACGACGGAGGTATAGGTTTTGCGGCACAGGGCGCGCAAATCATCAGCGGGGATATCGTCCACATACAAAGACAAAACTTCAAACGCCAAGTCGGCGTAAGGCAAGCTGCGCCAGCGCGTCAAGGTGGCACTATCGACCTGCGGATACTGTGTGGGCAAGTACAGACCGCCATCGGGCGCGAGGCCCTCTAGCAATATTTCGCAAAAGCGTTTGGGCTCTGCCTGGCCTGCTGTGGCGCGGGTGGAGATGTACTGCATCAGGCCAATTCTTCCTTGCGTATGCGCACGATGTTTTGCAGCACGGTGGGCAGTGCCTGCATACGCGCCAGCGCTGCGTCCATGCGCGCTTCCTGGCAATCGTGGGTGAGGATGATCAAGTCGGTCTGGCTGGCGTTGTCGCCATCGACTTCGTCTGCTTCGCGCTGCAACACGGCATCGATGCTGATATCAGCCTCAGCCAAAATGCCTGTTACCTTGGCTAGCACGCCCGCCTGATCCGCGACGCGCAAACGCAGGTAGTAGCTGGTGACAACTTGGCTCATAGCCAAAATAGGCAAGTCGCTCATTGCGTCCGGCTGGAAGGCCAAATGCGGCACACGCTGCGCCGGATCAGCGGTGTGCAGGCGTGTTACGTCAACCAGGTCGGCGATGACGGCGCTAGCCGTGGGTTCTGAACCTGCGCCCTTGCCGTAATACAAGGTAGTTCCTACGGCATCCCCTTGCACCACTACGGCATTCATTGCGCCCTCGACGTTGGCAATCAGGCGTTTTGATGGCACCAAACTGGGGTGCACGCGCAACTCGATGCCTTCGGGGCGACGCTTAGCAATACCCAATAATTTGATTCGATAACCCAGTTGTTCCGCATAGCGAATATCTTGCGCGGAAAGTTTGGTGATGCCTTCAACATAGGCCTTGTCAAACTGCACCGGGATGCCATAGGCGATGGCCGACATGATGGTCACCTTATGGCCAGCGTCAACGCCCTCAATATCGAAAGTTGGGTCAGCTTCGGCGTAGCCTAGGCGCTGGGCTTCTTTCAAGACATCCGCAAAATCCAGTCCTCTGCCGCGCATTTCAGACAGAATGAAATTAGTAGTTCCATTGATGATGCCCGCAATCCATTCGATGCGGTTAGCCGTCAAGCCCTCGCGCAGTGCTTTGATGATGGGGATACCACCTGCCACTGCTGCTTCAAAGGCAACGATAACGCCCTTGGCTGACGCAGCCGCAAAAATTTCAGTTCCGTGCACTGCCAATAAGGCCTTATTTGCAGTCACCACATGTTTACCCGCAGCGATAGCCTCCAAGACCAGAGTCTTGGCGACGCCGTAACCGCCAATCAGCTCAATGACAATATCAATGTCAGGATTTGCAAGCACCGCGCGTGCATCATTTACGACGGCAACGCCCTCGCCCACGATGGACCGGGCACGCTCAGTATCCAAATCAGCCACCATGGTAATTTCAATGCCGCGCCCTGCGCGTCGTTGAATTTCAGGCTGATTGCGTTTGAGTACATTGAATGTTCCGGTGCCTACCACACCGATGCCCAAAAGGCCTACTTGAATGGGTTTCATATCGCTTTTATAAAAATCAAATTATCAAAAATCAAATCAATTTTGCACAAGCGTTCAGGCTACGGCATGCGCTGCCCGGTACCGCTCCAAAAACCGCGCCAGTCGCCCTATGGCCTCACGCAAATCATCCTCATGCGGCAAGAACACAATGCGGAAATGGTCAGGCGCTTCCCAGTTAAAACCGGTACCCTGCACCAGCATCACGCGGGTTTCCTGCAAAACGTCGAGGAAAAACTGCTGATCATCGGCAATCGGGTATATCTTGGGGTCCAGCCGCGGAAACATATACAGGGCCGCACGCGGCTTGACGCAGCTCACACCGGGAATTGCCGTAATTAATTCATAGGCTAAATCGCGCTGGCGGCGCAGGCGCCCCCCTTCACATACCAAATCGTCAATGCTTTGGTAGCCGCCCAGCGCGGTCTGAATTGCGTACTGGCCAGGTACATTGGCGCATAAGCGCATGTTCGAGAGCATATTCAGGCCCTCGATGTAATCTTTGGCGTGCCGTTTGTCGCCGGACAACGCCAGCCAGCCTGCGCGGTAACCGCAGGAGCGGTAGCTTTTGGACAGCGAGTTGAAAGTCAGCGTCAACACATCTTGGCTCAGTGAACCTATAGCGGTATGGTGCACCCCGTCATACAGCACTTTGTCGTACACCTCATCGGCGAACAGTACCAAACCGTGTTCGCGCGCGATGGCCACGATGTCCAGAAGCAAGGCATCGGAATACAGCGCGCCGGTGGGGTTGTTGGGGTTGATGACCACAATGCCCTTGGTGCGCGGCGTGATCTTGGCGCGGATGTCCGCCACATCGGGCATCCATCCCTTGGACTCGTCGCATCGGTAATGCACTGGCGTGCCGCCAGACAGGCTGGCTGCGGCAGTCCACAAAGGGTAATCCGGCGCAGGCAAGAGGAGTTCGTCGCCATCATCGAGCAGGCCGTTGGTCGCCATGACGATCAGTTCGCTAGCGCCGTTACCCAGGTAAATATCGTCCAAAGTGACGCCTCTGATGCCTTGCTTTTGGGTTTCATGCATCACCGCTTTACGCGCCGCGAAAATACCTTTGCTATCGGAATAGCCCGCTGAGTTGGGCAAATTACGGATCATGTCTTGCTGAATTTCTTCCGGCGCATCAAAACCGAAAACCGCCAAATTGCCGATATTGAGTTTGATAATTTTTTGACCGTCCTCTTCCATCTGGCGCGCACGGTCCATGATGGGGCCGCGTATGTCGTAGCAGACGTTGGCTAATTTGGCGGATTTTTGGATGGTTTTCAATGTCACTCCAATGCGGACCTGCTAAGGGCGAAACCTATAATTTGACCACAGTTCAGCACTTTTTCTCTGCACAGGCCGGCCATTGGGCTGCTATTTATCCACCATGAAACTTCAAGCAGACCCGGCCCAGGGCCCCAGTCTTACCGGTTACGGCCCTGGCTGGATCGTCATTAATGGCCAAAAGGTGATGCACAGCATGCTGCTCAGCAGTATGGGCCACCACCAAGCTTGGGGTTGCGAGGATTTCGCCCAACTCAGTGCCCCGCAGTTTGATCTTTTGGCGGACTGGGGCGCAGAGTTGGTGCTCTTTGGAAGTGGCGACCGACTGCGATTTCCACAAGCGCAGTGGCTGGCCAATCTGTACGCGCGCCGCATCGGAGTGGAAACCATGGACACGCCAGCCGCATGCCGCACGTTTAATTTTTTGGCCGCAGAAGGCCGCAAAGTCATTGCTGCGCTATTGGTGTAACGCAGCCTTGACGCCTTGCACGGCAAAGCCCCGTTATTTTTCAGCGTAAAATAGCGGGTTGACGCCCAAGCGCAACTGGTTCTACACACAGCGCAACGGCTTGCCTGACACATTCTGCACGCGAGATTCAATACCCTATGGCGATCGTTGTCAACAAACCTCTACCCGAATTTGAAGCCAATGCCACCGGTGGCGTGCGGGTAACCAACAACTCGCATCTGGGCAAAACCCTGGTGCTGTATTTTTATCCCAAGGACAACACCCCGGGCTGCACTACCGAAGCGATGCAATTTCGCGACCATCACGCAGATTTTGTAAAAGCCGGAAGCCATGTATTTGGGGTTTCCCGCGACAACATGAAGTCCCACGACGAATTCAAAGCGCGTCTGGAGTTACCCTTTGAACTGATCGCCGATACCGAAGAAAAAATGTGCCATATGTTTGGTGTGGTCAAGAACAAGATCATGTACGGCAAAAAAGTCAAAGGCATTGAGCGCAGCACGTTTTTGATTGGGCCTGATGGCCTGGTCAAAGAAGAGTGGCGTGGACTGAAAGTACCGGGCCATGTGGAAGAGGTTTTACAAGCCGTCAAAGCACTCAAAGCAAAGGCCTGAACGTCGAAAGATGAAACGCTCGCCTTCATTTGTTTGCCATTGGCCTCGTGCATAATGGCGAGATGCCAGCGAACCTATGATTGTCCCGACAAGGCTGCCTCCTACCGAGGTGGCCTTTTTTGTTTCTGACATTGCCCGCTAACTCTTTTTTATCTCCTGAGCTGTACGCCATGCCATTGCCACCTGCGCCGACCAAGCCCGCTGACAAACTCTCCCCCACTGCTTTTCAGAAAACCAACGCCCAACGCAAAGCGGCCAGCCCTAAGCGTCCCGCCCCTGCCCCTGCCGGGTCTAAAGATATCCCAAGCGCACCCAAGGTCGCCAGGCTGGAACAACAAGCGCTCAGCGCGCAAGTCATTCCCATATCGTCGGCGCTGCCAAGTGCCATTCACCCGCAGTTGCGCGCACCATTGCCGCAGGCGCAAAGCGCTTCAACGCAGAGCCCGAGCCACGCGCCTGCACCCGCTGAAAAAATCCGCGGCCGTGGCGACAAGAAAGCGCGGCGCACTGGCCCGGCAAAATTGTTTGTGCTGGACACGAATGTGCTGTTGCACGACCCGATGTGTTTGTTCCGCTTTGAAGAACACGATATTTTTCTGCCGATGATCGTGCTCGAAGAGTTGGACGGGCACAAAAAAGGGCTGACTGAAGTAGCCCGCAATGCGCGACAAACCAGCCGCACCTTGGACGCATTGGCCGGCACACCGGGCGCCGACATACGCAGCGGTTTCAAGCTCGACAGCACTGGTCAGCGCGAGGCCAAGGGCAAACTGATGTTTCAAACCCTGGCGCTGGACTACAGCTTGCCGGGCAGCCTGCCCCAAGGCAAAGCGGACAACCAGATATTGGGCGTAGTTGCCGCCCTGTGCAAACAGTTTGCGCCGCGCGAAGTGGTACTCGTGTCCAAAGATATCAATATGCGCGTCAAGGCCCGCGCGCTGGGCCTGGCCACCGACGACTACCAAAACGACAAGACGCTGGAGGACGGTGATCTACTTTACTCCGGCGCATTAGCCCTTCCGCCCGATTTCTGGGCTACGCATGGTCAAAAAATCGAGAGTTGGCAGCAAGGCCAACATACTTTTTACAAGATCGACGGCCCGACCGTGCCGCAGATGTTGATCAACCAATTTGTTTATTTCGAATCGCCCGGCGAGCCCAGCCTGTACGCCCGTGTGACAGAAATTCGTGGCAACACGGCCGTCCTTAAAACGCTGCGCGATTTCAATCATTTGAAGAACGCCGTATGGGGCGTAACCACGCGCAACCGCGAGCAAAATTTCGCAATGAATTTACTCACGGACCCGGATGTGGACTTTGTCACCCTGACCGGCACCGCCGGCACCGGCAAAACGCTGATGGCATTGGCCGCTGGCCTCACGCAGGTGCTCGATGACCGGCGCTACACCGAAATCATCGTCACCCGCGCCACTGTCAGCGTGGGCGAAGACATCGGCTTTCTGCCAGGCACCGAAGAAGAAAAAATGGGCCCTTGGATGGGCGCGTTGGACGATAACCTGGAAGTGCTGGGAAAAACTGACACGAGCGCTGGCGAGTGGGGCCGTGCTGCTACCTCCGAGCTAATCCGCAGCCGCATCAAAATCAAGAGCATGAACTTCATGCGGGGCCGCACTTTCTTGAACAAGTACGTCATCATCGACGAGGCACAAAACTTGACGCCCAAGCAAATGAAGACTTTGATCACACGCGCCGGGCCTGGCACCAAAATTGTCTGCATGGGCAACTTGGCGCAAATCGATACGCCCTACCTGACCGAAGGCTCCTCGGGCTTGACCTTTGCCGTGGATCGCTTTAAAGGCTGGCCGCATGGCGGACACATCACGCTGGCGCGCGGCGAGCGCTCGCGCCTCGCGGACTTCGCCAGCGACGTGCTCTAGAGCGGCCGCCTAAAAGTCCCCACCGCCGCCGTGCGCCAGGTTTTCGAACTTGGTGATATTGCGCAGGAATGCCAGCTTCACGGTACCGGTGGGGCCGTTACGTTGCTTGGCGATGATGATTTCAGCGACGCCAGGCTCTTTGCAAGCTTCTTTGGTGTAGTACTCGTCGCGGTAAATAAACATGATGATGTCAGCGTCTTGCTCAATCGCGCCTGACTCGCGCAAATCGCTCATCATGGGTCGCTTATCGGGCCGCTGCTCCACGCTGCGGTTGAGCTGTGACAAGGCCAAGACTGGACACTTCAGTTCCCGCGCCAGCATCTTGAGGCCACGCGAGATTTCGCCTAGCTCGGTGGCACGGTTTTCACCGTCACTGGTGCCGCTCATTAGCTGCAAATAGTCCACCACGATCAAACCGAGTTGTCCGCAAGTCCGGGATAAGCGCCGCGCGCTGGAGCGCAAATCCCCGGAGCTCAGGCCAGCGCTCTCGTCTATATGCAGGGAAATCGTGCGCAGTTTTTCGATGGTCTCGGTCAGGCGCGGCCATTCTTCCTCGGTCAGCTTGCCAGTACGCAAATGGCTTTGGTCGATACGGCCAATCGAGCCCACGATACGCACCGCTAATTGCGCCGCGCCCATTTCCATCGAGAATACCGCTACCGGCAGACCTTCGTTGAGTGCCACATGCTCGGCAATATTGATCGCCAAAGCCGTTTTACCCATAGACGGGCGGGCTGCCAGCACCACCAGATCCCCTGCCTGCAAGCCGGCCGTCATGCGGTCCAGGTCGTAAAACCCAGTGGGCACACCAGTCACGTCATTGGGGTT
>CANFVA010000034.1 GCA_947450255.1 Comamonadaceae bacterium | reverse complement strand
CCATCCTTTGGTGTTGCGCGCAAAAATGGAAATTGCCAGCGCCTGCCACGCGCATGGCAAAGTGCCTTCGCATTGCGTGGTGACCGAATTGCGCGATACGGTGGCGATTGAAGCGGCGGCGCGTCAGGCTGCGCAGGCCTTTGGTTTTACGCGTATGTGGAGCATCCATCCCGACCAAATACGCCCCATATTGCGCGGTTTTGCCCCCAGCGGCGACGAGCTTGAGCAAGCCGCTGCCATAGTGCACGCTGCCGCGCAGCAAGACTGGGCCCCCATCGCCGTCGATGGCCAGTTACACGACCGCGCCAGTTACCGCTATTTTTGGCAGGTGCTAGAACGCGCCCACCGCACCGCTGTGGCCCTGCCAAAGCCAGTGCAACACTATTTTGTTTGAATCAAGAAGGAGTAATTCAGATGTTAGACGTATACCGCAGCCATGTCGCCGAACGCGCCGCGCTGGGCATTCCCCCCTTGCCCCTGGACGCTAAGCAAACCGCCGAGTTGATCGAATTGATCAAAGCCCCCCAGGGCGCTGATGCGCAGTATCTGATGGACATGCTGACGCACCGCGTGCCGCCAGGCGTGGACGATGCCGCCAAAGTGAAAGCCTCGTTTCTCGCTGCAGTGGCCCATGGCGACATCAGCGTGGGCTTGATCTCTAAAACCAAAGCCACTGAATTACTGGGCACCATGGTGGGTGGTTACAACGTCAAACCGCTGATCGATTTGCTCGACGATGCCGAGGTAGCAGCGGTCGCCGCCAAGGCCCTGAAAAAGACCTTGTTGATGTTTGACTTTTTCCATGACGTCGCCCACAAAGCCAGCGCGGGCAATGCGCATGCCAAAGACGTGATGCAAAGCTGGGCCGATGCCCAATGGTTTACTGAGCGTCCCGAAGTACCGCACAAAATTACCGTCACGGTGTTCAAAGTGCCTGGCGAAACCAATACCGACGATTTATCCCCCGCGCCTGACGCGTGGAGCCGCCCGGACATCCCGCTGCACTACCTGTCGATGCTGAAAAACACCCGCGAAGGCGCAGCCTTCAAACCGGAAGAAGAAAGCAAGCGTGGCCCGATTCAATTTATCGAAGACCTTAAAGCCAAGGGCCACTTGGTCGCTTACGTGGGCGATGTAGTGGGTACGGGTTCGAGCCGTAAATCCGCCACCAACAGCGTGATCTGGGCCACCGGCCAGGACATTCCGTTTGTACCTAACAAGCGTTTTGGTGGTGTCACTTTGGGCGGCAAGATTGCCCCTATCTTTTTCAATACCCAAGAAGACTCGGGCGCTTTGCCTATCGAAGTGGATGTCAGCAAGCTGGAAATGGGCGACGTCATTGACGTGCTGCCTTACGACGGCAAATTGCTGCGCAATGGCGAAGTGGTCACCGAGTTCCAGCTTAAGAGCGAAGTGCTGCTTGATGAAGTGCGCGCCGGTGGACGGATTAACTTGATCATTGGCCGCTCGCTCACCGCCAAAGCGCGTGAGTTTTTGGGGCTACCCGCCTCCACCCAGTTCCGCCTGCCAAAGCCGCCTGTGGCGACCCAGGCCGGCTTTACGCTAGCCCAAAAAATGGTGGGCCGCGCAGTGGGCTTGCCCGAAGGGCAGGGCGTACGTCCCGGCACCTACTGCGAACCCCGCATGACCACTGTAGGCTCGCAAGACACCACCGGCCCGATGACGCGCGACGAACTCAAAGACCTGGCCTGCCTGGGCTTTAGCGCCGACCTGGTGATGCAGTCCTTCTGCCACACCGCAGCGTATCCCAAGCCCGTGGATGTCAAAACCCACCGCGAACTGCCCGCCTTTATTAGCAACCGGGGCGGTGTCTCGCTGCGTCCAGGCGACGGCGTGATCCACTCTTGGCTCAACCGCTTGTTGCTGCCCGACACCGTGGGCACTGGCGGCGACAGCCACACCCGTTTCCCCATCGGTATTTCCTTCCCGGCAGGCTCCGGCCTGGTGGCCTTCGGCGCTGCCACCGGCGTGATGCCGCTGGATATGCCTGAGTCGGTACTGGTGCGCTTTAAGGGCGAGATGCAACCGGGCATCACCTTGCGCGACTTGGTGCATGCCATTCCGCTGTATGCCATCAAGGCCGGTTTGCTGACCGTGGCGAAAGCCGGCAAAGTCAACGCGTTCTCGGGTCGTATCTTGGAGATCGAAGGTTTGCCTGATCTGAAAGTGGAGCAGGCTTTCGAGTTGTCTGATGCGTCTGCCGAGCGTTCAGCCGCTGGTTGCACCGTCAAGCTCAACCCCGCGCCGATCAAGGAATACCTGACCAGCAATATCGTGCTCATGAAAAACATGATTGCCGATGGCTATGCCGACAAGCGCACCTTAGAGCGCCGCATCCAGAAAGTGCAAGCCTGGCTGGACAAACCCGAGTTACTCGAAGCCGATAAAAACGCCGAATACGCCGCCGTCATCGAGATTGACCTCAATGAACTCAAAGAGCCGGTTTTGTGCTGCCCCAATGACCCGGACGACGCCAAACTGCTATCCGATGTGGCTGGTACCAAGATTGACGAAGTGTTTATCGGCTCCTGCATGACCAATATCGGGCATTTCCGCGCTGCGTCTAAATTGCTGGAAGGTAAGCGCGATATTCCGGTCAAGCTGTGGATTGCACCGCCGACCAAGATGGACGCTGCCGAACTTACCCGCGAAGGCCATTACGGTGTGTTTGGCGCCGCCGGTGCGCGCACCGAGATGCCCGGCTGCTCGCTGTGCATGGGCAACCAGGCGCAAGTGCGCGAAGGCGCAACCGTGGTTTCCACCTCTACCCGCAACTTCCCCAATCGTCTGGGCAAAAACACCAATGTGTACTTGGCCTCCGCTGAGTTGGCGGCGATTGCCTCCAAGCTGGGCCGTATCCCCACGGTGGCCGAATACGCCGAAAACATGGGTGTGATCAACAAAGACAGCAGCCAGATATACCAGTACCTGAACTTTGACCGGTTGGAAGAGTACGCGGATGTGGCCAAGGGCGTAACGGCCTAGTCCCCCGCACCCAGCCCGGCCGGTTTGCCTCGCAGCAATGCGGGCACCGGGCGGGCTTTTTTACGTCTGGCGCGCGGTGGGCGCCGCGCCTAGGCCGTGATGGGATACGCCAACAAAAAGTCGCGCACTGCCGCAAAAGACGCTTCCCGCATTTCTTCGAAATAGCCATGGCGCCCGCCGGGGATCAGGTGCAACTGCGCACCCGCAATGCGCTGCACCAGCAAGTGGGCATTTGCAGCAGGGTTCACCTCGTCGTCGCTTCCGTGGATGACCAATGTGGGTGCTTTGATCTGGTGTAGCGCATCCCAGGCATCGTGCGCCTGGCTTGCTTGGTAATGCAGCCGCCTGGCATGGGGCGGCAGCGGTGTATTCCAGAGCGCAGCGATTTCTTCCACCAGCGCGCTGTTGTGCTCCATCCAGCCGGGTGTGAAAGAGGTTTCCAGCAAAGCTTGGCGGTCGTTGCTGCGCAAGGCCTTTTCCACGCTGGCTGGGCGCGCCACACCTCGTTTGCCCGGCGTGGTCGCTCCGAGGACTAGGGCGCCCACACGTTCTAGAAAGTCAATCGCCAGCCATTGCGCCACGCGCCCGCCCATGGAGATGCCGTAGGCATGCGCCCGCGCTAGGCCGCAGGCGTCCAGCACCGCCACCGCGTCTTGCGCAAAACCACGCGTGCTGTAGGCAGGTTTTTCCGGCTTGTCGCTGTTCCCAGTGCCACGGTAGTCCCAGACGATGACCTGAAAATGCGCCGCAAAATCGGCGGCGACGCGATCCCACTCCCGGTGGTCGCAAGACTGCCCGGCCAATAGCAGCAGCGCAGGCCCCTGGCCTTGGCATTGGTAATAGAGGCGGGTGCCGTCCTGGCAAGTGGCAAAAGGCATGGTCTTTTAGTCGAAGGAAAATGTGCCATCGGGCTGCATAGAGAGGGGCTTGCGTAGCCGCCGCGCAAGCGGCATTTGATCTGCACCTTCAGCTGGCTTGCGGTGATTATCCGGGGTCGCCGGTGGTGCTTGTGCTGCCCGCTGGTCTGCCCCAGGGCCCTGGACGTGCGTTTGTTGAGGCCATGCAAGCAAATAGGAAGCTGCTGGGGCGGGTGCCTAGCGTGGCGCTTAGACTGCGCTTTCAATCCACTTCATCCCTTACCCGCCATGGCCCCTGAATCGCTTTTGCAGCATTACGACAGCGCCGCCTTGTGGCCCGCCGCCCCTTCGGCGGACCCGGCCTACACCTTAGCCGCCGCCTACCAGGACGCGCTCGCACTGCGCAGTTTGCGCCTGGCGCGCGGAGAAAAAGCGCGCGGCTTCAAACTCGGCTTTACCAACCGCAGCATCTGGCCGATTTATGGCGTCTATGCGCCCATTTGGGGCACGGTGTACGACAGCACCTTGCAGTGCTGCGAAGGCGAGGGCCGCTTGTCGGCGAGCGGCCTGTGCCAGCCGCGTATTGAGCCGGAGATCGTTTTCGGGATGCGGCATACGCCAGCGCCCACCTGCAGCTTGCAGGACTTGTTCGATGCCATCGAATGGCTGGCGCCCGGTTTTGAATTGGTGCAAAGCCATTTGCTGGATTGGAAATTCAAGGCTCCCGATGCCGTGGCTGACGGTGGATTGCATGGGCGCCTGGTCGTTGGCCAGCGTCTGCCCTTGCGCAGCTTTGCCGCCAACGCGGCCGAACTGGTGCAGCGCCTGGCCGCCGGCAGCGTGCGCCTGGTTTGCAATGACAAACAACAGTTGCAAGGCCAAGGCAGTTTGGTACTGGACAGCCCCTTGCAGGCCTTGCACCACTTTGTGGCGGAGTTGGCCGCCTGTCCCGGTGCCCCGTCTTTGCTGCCGGGCGATGTGGTAACCACCGGCACTTGGACCGATGCGCTGCCGGTGCAAGCCGGGCAGACCTGGCGCGCCGAGTTCGACGCGCCTATCCCACCTTTGCAATTGCAATTGGATTGACGGGCCAGTCTTGGCTAGCGCCAGCGCTGGCGCGCCCTTGGGTAGGATGGCACCTAGCAAATTGCAAGAATCAATACAAGGATCGCCCATGCCGCTAAGCCCCGAACAACTGGAACACCTGCGCAGCAAATACAGCGGCAATGCCGCCGATATGCACGACCCGCGTTTTCAGAAAGTGGCGCAGACGATTTTTTCGGAAGGTGGCACACGCGCCGCGCCGTACAGCGGCATCCCCACGTTGTTATCGGCACCGGCCTTCGCGGTGGACCCCAAAGCGCCGGATTTTGGTAATTTGCAAGTGGCGCTGATGGGCGCGCCCATGGACCTGGGCGCCAGCAACCGGCCCGGCGCGCGCTTTGGCCCGCGCGCCCTGCGCGCCATTGAGCGCATTGGGCCCTATAACCATGTGCTAGACGTGGCCCCGGTGCACGCGCTGCGCGTAGGCGACGTGGGCGACGTGCCTTTTCGCAGCCGTTACAGCTTGCCTTTGTGCATTGAAGACCTGGAGCTATGGTACCGGCAGATCGCAGCGCAAGGCGTGCTGCCTTTGACGGTGGGCGGCGACCATTCGATTACTTACCCGATCATGAAAGCGCTAGGTGTCAGGCAGCCACTGGGCATGGTGCACATCGACGCACATTGCGACACCGGTGGCGAGTTTGACCAGACGCGTTTCCACCACGGTGGCCCCTTCCGCCTGGCGGTGCTCGATGGCGTGTTGGACCCGACCCGCTGTATTCAGATAGGAATTCGCGGCTCTTCGGAATACCTCTGGGAGTTTTCTAAAGACGCGGGCATGACGGTCATCCATGCAGAAGAAGTGGCTGCATTGGGCGTCCCTGAAATTGTCCGTTTGGCCCGTAAAGTCGTGGGCGATGGCCCTACCTACCTGAGCTTTGATGTCGATGGCCTGGACCCGGTCTATGCGCCGGGCACCGGAACGCCGGAAATCGGCGGTCTGAGCACCCGCGAGGCCTTGGCGATTTTTCATGGCCTCAAAGGCCTGAACATTTGTGGCGGTGATGTGGTGGAAGTAGCGCCGCAGTACGACCCGAGCACCAACACGGCCCAAGCGGGCGCGCAAATGCTGTTTGAAATTTTGAGCTTGATGGCTTTCAGCCCGGCGCTCAAGCCGTAGGCTACGCTAACCGCCTACGCAGTTTGAACGGCACAGGGGGGGGGCTCAGCGCCAATTGACTTTCAGCTCTGAGTTGCTTCTGGCGCAGCATCTCGGTAATACACCTCGACCGCGCCCTTGAGCGTAATCATCAAGGGCTTGCCCTTGCGGTCACGCGTCTTGCCCGCCGCTACTTTGATCCAGCGCTCGCTGATGCAGTATTCCTCCACATCATGGCGCTCTTTGCCGTTAAAGCGGATGCCGATATCGTTTTCAAACACGGCAGCCACATAGTGTTTACTCTGTGGGTCAGTGGACAGGCGGTCGGGCAGGGGAGCGGGGGAGGGGGTCATACAGCGGGCGCCATGGTTGTGAAGGTCGGGGCGCATTCTCGCAAATCGCCGCCTGCATGCCGTCTGCGCCCTAAGGAAAGCTCTGCATAAGTGCAAATCCGTCATTGCGAGCGCAGCGAAGCAATCCATATCGGCTTGCCACCCAAGCATTTGTGCATAGCCGCGTCGCTGCGCTCCTTGCAATGACGGACTGGTGCAGACCTTGCTCAGGCGTGCGCAGGCTCTGGCGGCGCTTGCGCTGGTAGCACCTCTGGCAAGTCGTCGGGCAAAAACCCGCCGGACTGGCGTGCCCACAGCGCCGCGTAGTGCCCGCCCTGGGCCAATAGTTCGGCGTGGCTGCCGCTTTCCACGACGCGGCCCTCATCGAGCACCACCAGCCGGTCGAGCCGGGCGATGGTGGACAAACGGTGGGCAATCGCGATCACGGTTTTGCCGTCCATCATGCCGACCAATTGCTCCTGAATGGCCTGTTCCACCTCGCTGTCCAAGGCTGAGGTGGCCTCGTCCAAAATCAAAATCGGGGCGTCTTTCAAAATCACGCGCGCAATCGCAATGCGTTGGCGCTGGCCACCCGAGAGTTTGACGCCACGCTCGCCCACGCGTGCTTCGAGGCCGCTGCGCCCCTTCATGTCTTGCAGGCCTTGAATGAATTCCCAGGCCTGTGCTTTGCGCGCCGCGTCTTGTACTTGCGCGTCCGTTGCCTGGGGTTTGCCGTAGCGGATGTTGGCCGCAATCGAGCGGTGCAGCAAGGAAGTGTCCTGCGTCACCATGCCAATGTTTTCGCGCACGCTGTCCTGCATGGCCAGCGCGATGTCCTGCCCGTCGATCAGGATGCGTCCTTGCTGCGGATCGAAAAAGCGCAGTAGCAGATGCACCAGGGTGGACTTGCCCGCGCCCGAGCGTCCGATCAAGCCAATGCGCTCGCCGGGGCGGATGTGCAGGTCAATATGCTTGAGCACTTGGCCGCCGCCTTCATAGGCAAAGCTGAGGCTCTCAATCCGAATTTCTCCCTGATGTACTTGCAGTGCTTGCGCATTGGGCTTGTCGGTCATGCGCAAGGGTTGGGCAATGGTTTGCATCCCCTCTTGCACCACGCCCAGGTTTTCAAAAATACCGGCCACCTCCCAGGACACCCAACCGGCAGCGGTGGTGATTTGCCAGGCCAGCGGTAGCGCGGTCGCAAATAAAGCGACTTCCAGTGCATGCGCCTGCCATAAATACAAGCCTACTGCGGCGGTAGCGGCCAGCAATAAGGCATTCATCATCCACAGCGTAAAAATAAACAAAGTCACCAGCCGCATATGGCTAGACACCGCGCGCATATGGCTATGCATGACATCCTGCACATGCATGTCTTCATCACTGGGGCGGGCAAACAGCTTGACCGTGAGGATATTGGTATAGGTGTCCACCACGCGCGCCACGACCCGCGAGCGCTGTTCGGAACTGAGCTTGGACAAGTCCCGCATACGCGGTACAAAGTAGTACAAAAAGCCCAGGTAGGCCGCGAACCAGCAAATCGTGGGAACGGCAAGGCGCCAGTCGGACAGGCACATGAGCACTACAGTCGTCAGACCATAAATTAAGATGTACCACACGGCGCGTACGCCCGAGACCGCACTTTCCCGCAAGGAGTTACCCGTTTGCATCACGCGGTTAGCAATGCGGCCGGCAAAGTCATCCTGAAAAAACGGCCAACTCTGGCGTACCACATGCCAGTGGTTCTGCCAGCGCACCAAACTGGTAAATGCGCCCATCACCGCGTTAAAGCGCAACAGGCTGTCCAACAGCAAGGCGGCCGGGCGCAAGACCAGCAGAAATACCAGCATCAGCCCCAGCATGGGCAAGGCAGTGCGCACAGCGGTCTCCCGCTCGGTCGCTGTCATCAAACCGACCAATTTGCCGATCAATAGTGGCATCACGGTATCGCTTAGCGCCACCAGCAGGCAACTGATCAGCATGGCAAAAAAGAGACCGCGCGATTGGCGCAAAAAATGCCAGTAAAACGCCAGCAGACCTCGGGGCGGCGCTTGCGCAGGAGGTTGGGATGTAGCGGCTATCCGCGATTCAAAGTAGTCGAAGAGGCCGCTGAACATCGCTTCACTTTAGCGCAAACCGCAACGGCAGGCCGAACCGGTGCGCTGCAAAGTCAGGCGGTAAATTCAAAATAGCGTTGAAAACTAAAGGCGATGGTTGCCATCAGCACCGTGGTGCCGAACATGAGTGATGCCCCCAAGCCAAGTACCGTCAGGCCATGACTTTGGCCCGCTTCATCTTCGGGTTCTGCTTGCGGGTTAAAGCGCGCGTTCCAGACCGCAGCGTCCATCAAACCATAGCGGATGGCCACCAAAGCAGTAGCGGCCAGCGCAAAACCTCCAAAGGGGATCAGCACCCAGCTCCACATGTCGTCCAGACCCCAAGTACGGGCGCGCACTACGCCGTACCAACCGACTAAAGACGCAAACAGTGTCAGCCAGGCCCAGCGGTCATAGCGGCCCGTCAGGTACAGGCGCTGCAAGCCCAGGGATCCCAGCACCAAAGTGAGCCAAACAGCGAGGGTTTTATTTTTCATAAAGTGCATTGTCGTCGCGGACGCTTCGAGCGCCCGTGCGGCCTGCCACACGGGGTGCGGGAGTATTCAATTCGGCGGCTGACGATCTCCCACACCCAGCGCGCATTGCATCATCACCACGTCCAGCCAGCGCTCGAATTTCCAGCCGCAGGCGGTGAGTACGCCGGCATGGGTGAACCCGCAGGCGCGATGCGCGCCGATAGAGCCCAGGTTGTTCGAGTCGCCGATCACCGCGATTAATTTGCGCACCCCGGCCCTCTCGGCACTTGCCATCAATTCACGCAGCAATATGCGGCCCCAGCCTTTCCCGGCAGCCTGTGGGCTCAGGTACAGTGAATCTTCTGCCGAATAGCGATAGGCGGGCCGGGGCTTGAACCAGTTGCAATAAGCAAACCCAGCAACTTCGCCAGCCTCCTCCAACACAAGGTAAGGCAGACCTTTGGACAGAACATCGGCCCGACGTGCTTGCATATCCGCGTCGCTGGGGGGCTCGATTTCGAAAGTGCCTGTCCCGTGCAGCACATGGTGGCGGTAAATACCGGTGATAGCCGCCAGGTCGGCGTCCGTGCTGGGTCGGATAAGAGGCATGCTTTTGAAAAAGATATAATCGAGGGCTATTCTGGGTGTCACTGGCCGGGTGGTCAGTTGCGTGTCTCGACTCCGAATTTTATGGTTGAAACCCTTTTCAATCTCCCCAAAGGATGAATCATGGTCGTTATCCGACTCGCCCGTGGTGGTGCTAAAGCCCGCCCGTTTTTCAGTATCGTTGTTGCCGACAAGCGTACCCGCCGTGATGGCCGCTTTATCGAGCGTATCGGTTTTTACAACCCGATCGCTACTGCCAATGAAGAGCGGATCCGCATCGCGCAAGACCGCCTGAGCTATTGGAAGGGTGTCGGCGCCCAGGCTTCTCCCACCGTGGAGCGTCTGATCAACCAGGCCGCTGCCAGCGCGCCGGTCGCCGCCTAATTAGCCCCTGAAAGGGTTTGCGCCTCTCCGGTGCAAACCCTCTGGCTGCAGACCGTTATTCGCATGATTGCAGGCTTGGAGCCCGCCGAGCTTCCAGCAGATGCCATCGAGGTGGCGCGCATCGGCGAGGCCTGGGGTGTCAAAGGCTGGTTCAAGGTACTGCCATTTAGCGCCCAACCTGAGGCGCTTTTCTCTTCTAAGCGTTGGTATTTGCTCCCCACCGAGCGTGGTACGCCCACGTTTGCCGGCGTCGTAAAAATCGCGATCAAAGAAGCGAAAGAACATTCCGATACTGTGGTCGCCAGTGCCCATGCGGTGCTGGACCGCGACGCCGCAGATGCATTGCGCGGCGCGCGTGTTTTTGTGCCGCGCTCTAGTTTTCCCACCGCTGATCCCGACGAGTATTACTGGGTGGATCTGATCGGCCTGGACGTTGTCAATCGTCAGGACGAGCCCATGGGTTGCGTGCGCGAACTCCTCTCCACGGGAGCCCAAACCGTGCTGGTCCTGGAATATGCAGTCGACGGAAAACCCCTGGAACGCATGATCCCCTTTGTGGCGGCCTTTATCGACGAGGTCGATCTGGCTGGAAAGCGCATCCGCGTGGACTGGCAAAGCGACTATTGAGGTATCGGGCCGTGCGCTTTGACGTCATTACCCTGTTCCCTGAGTTGTTCGAGCCATTTCTGCGCACCGGCATTACCCGTCGCGCTTTTGAATCGGGGCAGGTGGATGTTTGCCTGCACAACCCCCGCGACCATGCCCAGGGCAATTACCGCCGCGTCGATGACCGGCCTTTCGGGGGCGGCCCGGGGATGGTAATGATGGCCGAGCCCTTGTCCCTGGCATTGGCGCAGGCCCAGGCGCAGCGCCCGCAGCCGGCCAAAGTCATTCTTTTTTCACCGCAAGGCCGGGTGCTGGACCACCGAACGGTGCAGCGCTGGGCGGTCAGCGCGGGGGCGGTATTGGTCTGTGGCCGCTACGAAGGGTTGGACCAGCGCTTTGTGGACCGTTTTGTCGATGAACAAATCAGCCTAGGGGATTTTGTTGTCTCTGGCGGCGAGTTGCCGGCCATGTTGTTTCTGGATGCGATTGCGCGCTTGCAGCCCGAGGTGCTAAGCGATGCCCAAAGCCACCAACAGGACAGTTTTAACCCTGCGCTGGATGGCTTGCTGGACTGCCCACACTACACGCGCCCCGAGGAGTGGCGCGGTAGCCCGGTCCCGCCAGCGCTGCTGTCGGGGCACCATGAGCGTATCGAGCGCTGGCGGCGCGACCAGCGGCTCGTGGCTACCGCTAGAACGCGCCCCGAATTGATAGCGGCTGCCCGCGCAGCGGGCGCGCTCGACGCGGCCGATGAAAAACTACTACGTGGCACGTCAGAGGCCTGATTGGGCCGCAGAGGCGGTCTCGAGTCCTTGGGCGATGTTGTGATTGCTATAATGATGGGCTACCGATCCTCTGCATGGCCATACAAGGCGCAGCAATGGTGCTGACACGACAAGGCAACCCTCCTAGGGTTCCGGCGCTTGCAAGATCACGAAAGAAGCTATGAACCTCATCCAAATTCTGGAACAAGAGGAAATCGCGCGTTTGGGTAAAACCATCCCCGATTTCGCCCCTGGTGACACCGTCATCGTAAGTGTCAACGTCGTTGAGGGCACCCGCAAGCGGGTGCAGGCCTACGAAGGCGTCGTCATTGCCAAACGCAATCGTGGCCTGAACAGCGGCTTTATCGTACGCAAAATCTCTAGCGGCGAAGGCGTGGAGCGTACATTCCAAACCTACAGCCCGCTGATCGCCGGTATCGAAGTCAAGCGCCGTGGCGATGTGCGCCGCGCTAAGCTCTACTACCTGCGTGACCGCAGCGGCAAGTCGGCACGTATCAAAGAAAAGCTGCCTGCCAAAAAGACTGCCGCTTGATCGGATTGGTTTGTGCTCTGAAAACCGCCCCGGGCCACCCCGGCGGCGGTTTTTTTATGTGCGGCATGCTGGCTTTTGGGGCTGCATAGCGTGAGTACGATCCCTCCATTTGATCCGCGCCACGTTCCCTTTAAGATGGCCGATGGCCATTTGCCGCCGGTACCACACCTGCATTTGCAGCCCCAAGCGCTGACTGATCGCTTTGCGGCGCCCCCAGTTTGGGAACCGGAATTCCGGGTGGAGCCGCGTTTTTCAGACCGCCAGCCTAGCGCGGCCTCGGTATTGGTGGGCTTGGTGATGCACGAGCGGCCCACGGTTCTGCTGACTCAGCGCACCCGTGGTTTGAGCAGCCATGCTGGACAAGTCGCGTTTCCAGGTGGTAAGTCCGATACCGAGGACCAAGACGCCGTGGCCACCGCTTTGCGCGAAGCGCAAGAGGAGGTGGGTTTGCATCCGCGCCATGTGCAGGTGTTGGGCAGTTTGCCGCACTACACCACTGGCAGCGGTTTTGTGGTGACGCCCGTGGTGGCGCTGCTAGAGCCCGGCTTTTCTATAGTCCCCAACGCAGGCGAGGTGGACGCGGTATTTGAGGTGCCACTGGATTTTTTGATGAACCCAGCGCACCACCGACGCCACACCTTGCAAACGCCCCTGGGCCCACGGCACTGGGTCTCTATGCCCTATCAAGATGGCCATCACGAGCGCTACATTTGGGGCGCCACCGCAGGCATGTTGCGCAATTTGTACCGGTTTTTGTTACCGGCTTAGCCCTAGCTGCCATGCCGAGCCTCGGTATGATGCGGTGACATGAGCTTCTTTGCTATTTTTTGTGCTTTGTTGATCGAGCAGGCGCGCCCGCTCAAAGATGCCAATTTTTTGCACACCCAAGTGCGTAGCGCGCTGTCCTGGGCGGTGCGCCAGTTGGATACTGGACAAGTGTCCCATGTCCGACTGACTTGGTTGGTAGTGGTGCTGTTGCCGGCCTTGATTGCTGCGCTGGTGCACTGGGCTTTGCTGTATTGGCTGGGTTGGGTCGCGACGGTGGTCTGGAACGTGGTCATCCTGTACCTGACCTTGGGTTTCAGGCAATTTAGCCACCATTTCACGGACATTCGCGACGCGCTTGACGCTGGTGACGAAGACGCGGCGCGCGCGCTTTTGGCGCAATGGATGCATATGGACGCGTCGGACCTACCGCGCAGTGAGATCGTCCGCCAGGTGATCGCGCACTCCGTGCTCAATGCGCACCGCTGCGTGTTTGGGGTGTTTGCATGGTATTCGCTGTTGTCCGGAATCGGCTTGGGGCCCGCCGGGGCGGTGGTGTACCGCATGGCGGAGTATTTTTCTGCACTGGCCAAGCGCCCGGTCAGCCCTCGGGCCTTGCTGCTCAGCCCGGCTTTGCGCGACTATGTGGCTGACTGGTGGAGCCGGGTCGATTGGATTCCTGCGCGCTTGACGGCCATGGGATTTGCCTTTGTCGGCAGCTTCGAGGATGCGATCGACCGCTGGCGTAAATTTGAAGCCGCAAGGCCTGGTGACAACGATGGCATCGTGCTGGCGGCCACCGCTGGTGCCCTGCATATTGGCCTTACCGAGTTGGATCTGCAAAATGCAGCACCCATGCCCCGCCTGGGCCACCTGCCTGCCGTCGTTGGCTTGGTCTGGCGCACCGTCGTGATGTGGATGGTGGTACTGGCTTTGCTGTCGCTGGCGCGCCTGCTGGGCTGACGCTGCGGCTTAAGTGGGCGTTACTGCCTATAGCCGCCGTCTCAATAACGCTTGTGCGACAGCTCTTCGAACAAGTCTTTGTAAATTCTGTAGCGTACGGGGCTGATGGGGCTGGGCTCAGCAGCGCAAGCGCTGCGCACACCGCAGCCGGGTTCGTGCAAATGCGTACAGTTGTAAAACTTGCAGTCTCCTGCCTGGGCTTGGATATCGGGCATCAGCTTGCCCAATTCCATGGGCGCGATGTGATGCAGGCCAAATTCTTGAAATCCCGGTGAATCTATCAAGGCTGAATGCTTATCCGCGTCTAGCCAATACCAAGTGGTGCTGGTGGTAGTGTGCTTGCCGGCCTGCAAGGCTATAGAAATTTCTTGGGTCAGTACATTGGCGTGCGGCACCCAGCGGTTGATGAGCGAGCTTTTCCCTGCGCCCGAGGGGCCTAGAACCAAACTGGTTTTGCCGGTGAGCAAGGTCCGCAGCCGCTCGGTATCGTCTTGGGTGTTTTGTGTTTCAGATGTTCCGCCATGAGGCTTGAACGCCGTTGCCAATACCTTGTATTGCATGGCGCGGTAGGGTGCTAGGCGCTCCCAGGCCGCGGTGAACAAGCTCCCTAAATCGCGCTTGTTGAGCACTATTAGTGCTTCAACCTGCTGCGCTGCCGTTGCGATCAGGGCGCGGGATAACTGGCCGTCAGAGAATTCCGGCTCGGCCCCCAGTACGATGATCACCTGGTCGATATTGGCCGCAAACGACTTGGTACGGATTTCATCCTGGCGGTACATCAAGTTGCGACGGGGCAGCACTTTTTCTATGGTGCCTTCGTCTTGCGTGGCTAGCCAGAGCACGCGGTCGCCCACGACGGTTTGGCTTTTTTTACCGCGTGCATGGCAGATCACTTTGCGCCCGGCTGGCGTTTCTACCCATACATGCCGACCGTGCCCTGCAATGACCAGGCCATCTTGTAAACCGTTGGAGTCAGCCAAGCGCAGGTCCTGCTGGCTTGGGGGATACCAAAGCGTCGACCAATGCGGCGCAGTGAAAGTCGCGCTGCGAGATGCCTCCCACATCGTGCGAGCGCCAGCGTACGCTGCAACTGTGGTAGGCCAGCAACATGTCTGGGTGGTGGTCTTGTTGCTCGGCCAAATAAGCCACCGCATTGGCAAAGGCTATGGTCTGCAAATAGCTGGCAAAGCGGTAGGTTTTCTCAATCGCCAGTGTGTCACCGTCGCCCGACAGTTTCCAGCGTTCCAGGTTGGCCAGACGCGCAATTAACTGCGGGGCGCTCATGGCGTTACTGGCAGCGTTCGGGGCTGGGGAAGGCGCGTGGGTCATGTGCAAATTCAGGCAGTCGCCAACATGCGCCCCAGGCGCTCGGAAGCTGGAGGGTGCGAGTAATAAAACTTCACATACAGCGGGTCCGGCGTCAGCGTGGAGGCATTGTCTTCGTACAACTTCAGCAACGCCGAGGCTAAATCGGAACCGCGCGTTTGCGCTATCGCATAGGCATCCGCTTCAAACTCGTGCTTGCGTGAAATCTGGGCGAATATGGGACCCAGAAAACCGGTGAACGAGGGCAGGGCCAGCATAAACAGCAGTAGCGCCAGTGCGTCGTTAGCCCCCGCTAAATTCGGCATTACGCCCAATCCGGTATAGAACCATACTTGCGCGCTGGCCCAACCCAGCAAGGCAAAGCCCGCCAGGCTGATGGCAAAAATGGACATGGTGCGTTTGAGAATATGTTTGTGCTTGAAGTGGCCTAGTTCATGGGCCAGAACGGCATCGACTTCATCCGGAGTTAATCGGGCCAGCAAGGTGTCATAAAACACCACGCGCTTGGAGGCGCCAAACCCAGTGAAATAGGCATTGGCATGCGCGCTGCGTTTACTGCCGTCCATGACATAAAAGCCCTGTGCCTGAAATCCGCAGCGTTGCATCAAGGCGCGAACGCGTTCGGTCAAGGTGACGTCATCGAGCGCCTGAAATTTATTGAACAACGGGGCAATCCAGGTCGGATAAATCAGCATGGCTAACAGGTTGAAACCCATCCACACTCCCCAGGTCCAGGACCACCACATGTGGCCTGCCGCAGCCATCAGCCACAGCACCAAAGCCAACAGGGGGCCGCCGATCAGGAGCCCCAAGGCCAGCGACTTCACTAAGTCTTGCAGCCACAGCTTTGCGCTGGTTTTATTAAAGCCAAAGCGCGCTTCGATGACAAAAGTCGCGTACAGCGAGAAGGGTAATTCGAGCAAGGAGTTGACCGCGGCGAAAACGCCCACCAGGGCCAATTGCTGCCATAGGCTTGAGCCCATGG
Source organism: Comamonadaceae bacterium (assembly GCA_947450255.1). Taxonomy (GTDB): domain Bacteria; phylum Pseudomonadota; class Gammaproteobacteria; order Burkholderiales; family Burkholderiaceae_C; genus Allorhodoferax. The sequence goes on along the minus strand of CANFVA010000034.1, from coordinate 6,503 downwards.
CGTCTAGCAATAAGTGGTTGAAGGCCGACAAGCCGCCCAGCAGCGTCCAGGCTAAGGTCAGGGCCGCGCCCCAGGCCAGTTCAATGAGGCCAAAGCGTGTTTTCACTAACGTGTAATCGGCCGCGCGTTGGTGTGCCGTCAGGTTAATGGTGGATGAAAAGGCGGGCGGCACCACATCGCGGTGGGTGGCGACATGGCGGATTTGGCGTGTGGCCAGCCAGAGTTTGAGTAGCAGGTTGGCAGCCAAGGCCAGCGCAAAAACCAAGGTCAAGGTGTCGGAGGGATTGAGCGCGGTAGTTTGCATGGAGACACAGTTTAGGCCATAGGCCACAATCTACCCTATGCAAGACATCTCAATCCCACTTACAAAATCAGACAAAAACCTGGTCTGGTTGGACTGCGAAATGACCGGACTGCACCCGGCACAGGACCGCATCATCGAAATCGCGGTCGTCGTCACCGGGCCGATGCTCGAAGCGCGCACCGAGGGCCCGGTGCTGGTCATACACCAATCGGACACCCAACTCGAGGCTATGGACGCCTGGAACAAAGGCACCCATGGCAAAAGCGGCCTCATCGACAAAGTGCGCGCTTCCACCATCACCGAAGCCCAAGCCGAGGACGTCTTGCTCGAATTTCTAGCACCGTACGTCCCTGCTGGTGCCTCGCCTTTATGTGGCAACACGATTGGGCAGGACCGGCGTTTTCTGGCCGCTTATATGCCGCGTTTGGAGGCATTTTTCCATTACCGCAACCTCGATGTCAGCACCCTCAAAGAGCTCAGCCGCCGCTGGCGACCCGAGGTGTACGCGAGCTTCAAAAAGCAGCAGAAACACACTGCGCTGGCTGACGTCCATGAATCGATTGATGAGTTGGAACACTACCGTACCCATTTTTTGAAGCTCTGAAAGGCGGGTGCTTTTCTTGGGCCTGCGCGTCGATATGCTGCACTTCGCGCATGCGCTTGGCGCGTGAAGGGGACGGCCCGCATCGTCTGGCCGGCCCAGGTTTCGGCATCCCAGCCTGTGCGGCCTGCGCAGCGCGCATATCAGTACAAACCCCAATCCGTGCGATAATCAAAGGCTTCGCCGATGGGCAGTACGGCAAAAACGCCGGAGCCAGCGAAATTTGCACATCTCCCAACATTCACTGGGCCTAAGTAAAAAAGGCCCCAGCCGCACCGAAAGCGTAGCAGACGCACCTGGCGCAGCCTCCGTTTGATGGTTGATGTTTTTTAACCATGGACGGAACGTCCACCTCTCGGGTGACGTTACTGTGTGAGTGAAACTATGACTGATTCTTTGAACGCAGCGGGCGAATTCGCGCCTGCGCACACCTTTTCCACCCAAGATGGCGAGGCTTTCCAGCCGGACCACAGCGCCGAGCGGGCCATCTCGGACGATGCCGTAGCCGCTTCTGACGAAGCGCAAGCGGCAGCCGAGCCCAACGGCTTTTTGACCCTGGACCTCGCGCCTGAGCTGATAAAAGCCTGCATGGACTTGGGTTACACCCAGCCCACAACGGTGCAAAACAAAGTTATTCCCCTGGCATTGCCTACCGACAGCGCAGAAAAAGGCGCTAAAAAATACATCGACCTGATGGTGTCCAGCCAAACCGGCAGTGGCAAGACGGCGGCGTTTTTGCTGCCGGTATTGCACACCTTGCTCAAGCAAATGGCGCAGGCCGAAGCCGATGAGCGCCAAGCCTACGAAGAGGCCGTGGCCCAAGCCGCTGCCAAAGGCGAAGCGCCGCCCAAGCGCCCTAAGCGCAAAGACCCCACCAACGCCCGCAATTTCAAAGCCCCCACGCCTGGCGCACTGATCGTGTGCCCCACCCGCGAACTGGCCCAGCAAGTGGCACACGATGCCATCGACTTGGTGCAGCATTGCCGTGGTCTGCGCGTAGCCAATATCGTGGGCGGCATGCCCTACCAGCTGCAAATTGCCAAGTTGCAAAACGCCAATCTGGTAGTGGCCACGCCAGGACGCTTGTTGGATTTGCAGCGCTCTATGCAAATCAAGCTAGACCAAGTGCAATTTTTGGTGGTGGATGAGGCCGACCGCATGCTGGACCTGGGCTTTTCCGATGACCTCGCCGAAATCAATCAGCTCACCATCGACCGCAAACAAACCATGATGTTCAGCGCCACATTTGCGCCGCGCATCCAGCAACTCGCTGCCCGCGTGATGCGCGAACCCCAGCGCGTGACCATCGACAACCCGCAGGAAAAGCACGTCAACATCAAGCAGGTTTTGTATTGGGCTGACAACGCCCAGCACAAACGCAAGCTCTTGGACCACTGGCTGCGCGACACCGGCATCAACCAAGCGATTGTGTTCGCCAGCACGCAGATCGAGTGCGACGGTCTGGCCAACGACTTGCAGCAAGACGGCTTTGACGCCGTGGCCCTGCACGGCGCGCTCAGCCAGGGCCTGCGCAACCGCCGCTTGATGGCGCTGCGCCAGGGCCAGGTGCAGATTTTGGTCGCTACCGATGTAGCTGCGCGTGGCATTGATGTTCCCACGATTACCCATGTATTTAACTTCGGCCTGCCGATGAAGGCCGAGGATTACACCCACCGCATTGGGCGCACCGGCCGGGCAGGGCGTGACGGTTTGGCGATCACCTTTGCCGAATTGCGCGACCGCCGCAAGATTTTTGACATCGAGGCCTACACCCGCCAGCCGATCAAGGCCGAAGTGGTGGCTGGCTTGGAGCCTAAGCAACGTATTCCCGAAGCGCCGCGCCCTGGCTTTGCCGCACGCAATGGTGGTGGCCGCGATGCCCGCGGCCCAGGCCGAGGTTTTGCCGGTCCACGTGAAGGCGGTTTTGGTGGCGGCGACCGCCGCGGCGGTTTTGCCGATGCCGGTACCCGCGAATTCCGTGGTGCGGCCCGCGAAGGCTTTAGCTACGAACGCAAAGGCGGCTTTAATGACCGCTTTGCAGGTCAAGGTGCACCGCGTGGCGACTTTGCCCCACGCAAAGATTTTGCGCCCCGCGCCGATGCCGGTGCCCCGCGTGCAGACTTCGCCCCCCGCAAAGATTTTGCAGCGCGTGCCGACTTCGCGCCGAGGAAGCCAGCGGCCGGTAAACCGGCAGGCTTTGCCAAACCCGGCAACGGCGGCAAGGTGTTTGTGCCGCGTGATGCGAAAAAGCGTCCGGCGCGTACGGCGGGTTGACGACCCACAGGGTTTAGATTGAAGCGTTTTAGTGCCTGCCTAGTAGGCTTGTAAAAAAAGCCCCGCAAGGGGCTTTTTATGGCGCTATGGCTTACTCGGTTCATTTCGGGGAGAAGGTTCGAGCGGGCGTGGATCCGCGCGTCCCTTCGCACCTTGCGACCACATCGGTGGCGCTGCGCGGCCTGGGCTTTCTGAAGGCAGCCCTCTAACCCGCTAAGGCCCGTTATTGCATGCCGTTGCGCCGCGCCAACTCCGCAAACAGCGCAGCCTGGTCCATACCGGCCAGGCCGTTGTCATGCGCCTGGGCGTAGAGTTGTTCCAGCAGTCGGGTGATAGGTGCGTCAAAACCGAGTTGTTTGCCAGTGTCCAGGGCATTGCGCATGTCTTTGAGCTGCACGCTGACGCGTCCGCGTGGCGCGAAATCGCGCTCCACCATGCGTTGACCGTGGACCTGCAAAATGCGGCTGTCGGCAAAACCGCCGCTGATCGCCTCTTTCACTTTAGCCATGTCCGCGCCGCCTTTGGCGCAAAGTAGCAAGGCTTCGGCCACTGCGCCGATGGTGATGCCCACAATCATTTGGTTCGCTAGCTTGGCCAACTGGCCGCAGCCGTGTGGGCCGACCAGCGTGGACTTGCCTAGGTGCTTTAACACGGTTTGGGCCTGTTCGAGGTCCTGGGCCGTACCACCAGCCATGATGGCCAAGCTGCCTTGCTCCGCACCCAGCGTGCCGCCTGATACCGGCGCGTCTAGGTAACGTACGCCTAGGGTGTTCAGGCGCGCTGCGTGGCTGCGCGCTTGTTCAGGGGCGATGGAGGACATGTCCACCAGCAAACTACCGGCCTTCAGAACTTGGGCCACCCCGTGGTCAAACAAGACCAATTCCACAATACCGCCGTGCTCCAACATCGTGATGGTGAGGTCCGCATCGCGCACAGCATCTGTGGCGCTGGCGTGGGCATGCGCGCCCAAGACCACCAGTGGTGCAGCTTTCTCCGAACTGCGGTTCCATACATGCACTTCCAGGCCAGCGCGGCATAAGCGCCCCGCCATGGGCACGCCCATCAAACCTAATCCCAAGAATGCGATCCGCATGCTTTTTTCTTGGTTACATCAACAAATGCTCGCCGGCGTTATCGCCGCCTAAGGTCACATAGTTCACTTTGCGGATATCCATCAGCTTTTTACCACCGGCGTAGCTGATAGAGCTTTGCAAGTCTTGCTCCATTTCCACCAGGGTGTTGCAAAGCGGGCCTTTGATCGCTTCGAGGATGCGCTTGCCTTCCACGTGTTTGTACTCGCCCTTGTTGAAGTCGCTAGCCGAGCCGTAATACTCTTTGTACAGCTTGCCATCGACTTCCACCGTCTGGCCGGGTGATTCCTCGTGGCCGGCGAACAGGGAACCGATCATCACCATGGATGCGCCAAAGCGTATGCTTTTTGCGATGTCGCCATGGTCGCGGATGCCGCCGTCGGCGATGATGGGTTTGGTGGCCACGCGGGCGCACCACTTGAGCGCGCTCAGTTGCCAGCCGCCGGTGCCAAAGCCGGTTTTGAGCTTGGTAATGCACACCTTGCCCGGCCCGATGCCCACCTTGGTCGCATCCGCGCCCCAGTTTTCCAGGTCAATGACTGCCTCGGGCGTGCCCACATTACCGGCGATCACAAAGCTGGCGGGCAAATGCTGCTTGATATAGCCAATCATGTTTTTCACGCTGTCGGCGTGGCCGTGGGCGATATCGATGGTGATGTAGTCGGGCGATAGGCGCAGCTCGCGCAGCCGGTCCACGGTGTGGTAATCGGCTTGCTTGACGCCCAGCGAGATGGAGGCATATAGGCCTTTGGCGCGCATATCTTGGGTAAAGCGCACATTGTCCAGGTCAAAGCGGTGCATGACGTAGAAATAGCCGTTTTGCGCCAGCCAGACACAAATGCTTTCGTCCACCACCGTCTTCATATTGGCCGGGACCACCGGCATACGAAAAGTGCGCGCGCCCAGCTCTACGCTGGTGTCACATTCGGACCGGCTTTCCACCCGGCACTTGCGGGGCAGCAGCAAAATGTTGTCGTAGTCAAAAATATCCATAAGCCAAGCTCCAAAAGTTGCATCCGTCAAACAGGCGCTTGGATTGGATCCGGCAAAAAAATACCGGACGCCAAATGCTTGGGCCCGGTGATTGATTTTACGCACAGACGCTGACGCACCGGGCTTCCTACAATCGGGCATGTTTTCTGACAGCTCCGCGTCCTCCCCCCTGCTTGACAGCCTCAACCCCGAACAGCGCGCCGCCGTCACCCTGCCGCCCGAGCATGCGCTAATCTTGGCTGGGGCCGGTTCCGGTAAAACCCGGGTGCTGACCACCCGCATCGCCTGGCTCTTGCAAGAGGGCCATATCAGCCCCGGCGGCATTTTGGCCGTCACCTTTACCAACAAAGCCGCCAAAGAAATGGTGGCGCGCCTGACGGCCATGCTGCCAATTTCGGTGCGCGGCATGTGGATCGGCACCTTCCATGGCCTGTGCAATCGGTTTTTGCGGGCGCATTTCAAAACTGCCGCCTTGCCCCAAACCTTCCAGATCTTGGACACGCACGACCAGCTCAGCGCCGTCAAGCGCCTGTGCAAGCAACTGGCGGTGGACGAAGACCGCTTTCCGCCCAAGCAACTGAGCTGGTTTATTTCGAATTGCAAAGAAGAGGGCATGCGCCCGCAGGATGTGCCAGTGCGCGACAGCGATACCCGCCGCAAGGTGGAGCTGTACCAGCTCTACGAAGAGCAATGCCAGCGCGAAGGCGTGGTGGACTTTGGGGAACTGATGCTGCGCAGCTATGAAGTGCTGCGCGATCATGCGTCTATCCGTGAGCATTACCAATGGCGCTTTCGCCATATTCTGATCGACGAGTTTCAGGACACCAACAAATTGCAATACGCCTGGATCAAGATGCTGGCGGGCAAACAGGACGGTGCGGACAGCAACAGCGCCCGCCCCGGCGGCGCGGTGCTGGCGGTGGGCGATGACGACCAAAGCATTTATGCGTTTCGCGGCGCGCGCGTAGGCAATATGGCCGACTTTGTGCGCGAATTTGCGGTGGAGCACCAGATCAAGCTGGAGCAGAACTACCGCAGCCACAGCCACATTCTGGACTCGGCCAATGCGCTGATCAGCCACAACAGCCGCCGCCTGGGCAAAAACCTGCGCACCGACCAGGGGCCGGGTGAAGCCGTGCGCGTTTATGAGGCACCTAGCGATTTTGAAGAAGCGCAATGGATGGTGTCCGAAATGCGCTACCTGATGGAATCGGGCAAGCCCGGTTTGGGCCAAGGCTAT
>CANFVA010000033.1 GCA_947450255.1 Comamonadaceae bacterium | reverse complement strand
TGACAATGCACAGGCTTAGCTATCGCCCGTTGCGACAGGTGCCGCGGTGTAGCGACTTTACGAAGAGTGCCTAATTACAACAAGCCCGATACAGGAACCCAGACCATGCTCGCCGCCACCACCGACAACGTCCGCCACTACCTGCTCGATCTGCAAGCGCGCCTGACCGGTGCGGTGTCGGCCATGGACGGGGGCCGCTTTGTGGTGGACCCGTGGAGCAAGCCCGCGGGTGAAACCCTGCAAGGCGACGGCATTACCCAAATCTTGGAAGGTGGCCCGGTGTTTGAGCGCGCCGGCGTGGGCTTTTCGCATGTGCGCGGGCCGCGACTGCCGCCTAGCGCGACCCAGCATCGGCCCGAGTTGGCAGGCTCGGGTTTTGAGGCTATCGGCGTGTCGCTGGTGTTTCACCCGCGCAACCCCTATGCGCCCACCGTGCACATGAACGTGCGCATGCTGGCCGCCAAGGCGCCGGACGGCAGCCCCGTGTGCTGGTTTGGTGGTGGCATGGACCTGACGCCGATCTATGGCTTTGAAGAAGACGCGGTGCATTTCCACCAAAGCTGCAAAACTGCCCTGGACCCGTTTGGGGCCGACAAATACCCGCGCTTTAAGACCTGGTGTGACGAGTATTTTTTTCTGAAACACCGCAACGAGCCGCGCGGCATCGGTGGCGTGTTTTTTGACGACTTTTCGGAGCTGGGGCAAGACGGTAGCTTTGCCATGCTGCGCGCGCTGGCAGACGCGTTTGTGGGTGCTTATTTCCCTATTGTGCAGCGACGCAAAGACATGGCTTACACCGAGCGCGAACGCGCTTTTCAGTTGTACCGGCGCGGGCGCTATGTGGAATTCAACCTGGTTTGGGACCGGGGCACGCATTTCGGTTTGCAATCGGGGGGGCGTACCGAGTCGATATTGCTGTCCATGCCGCCGCAGGTGAGTTGGTCTTACCAGCACCGGCCGGAGCCAGGCAGCCCGGAGGCGGCTTTGTACGAGCAGTTTCTGGTGCGGCGGGACTGGGTTTGAGCGCAGCCGAGCGCATTGGCGTTTTCGGCGGCGCGTTTGACCCGCCGCACACCGGGCACCTGGCACTGGCCCGCGCCGCGCTGGCGCAGCTGGATTTGACGCAATTGCGCATCGTGCCCACCGGGCAGGCCTGGCACAAAGCGCGCACACTCTCGGATGCAGCGCACCGCCTGCAAATGTGCCGTCTGCTGTTTGCACCCTTGGCCGAGGTGTTGGTCGATGACAGCGAAATCAGGCGCGAGGGGCCAAGCTATACGGTGGACACATTGGCGGCTTTGCGCGCGCAAAGACCACAGGCCGAGCTGATGCTCTTGCTAGGCCAAGACCAAGCGGCGGGCTTGGCCCAATGGCATCGGCCTGAAGAAATAGCCCGGCTGGCTATAATTTGGGTCGCTCTACGGCCCGATGCGACGGGCCAATTGCCCCCGCTGGATCCTGACTTGCGGACCCGGTTTTCCTTGCGTACCCTGCCCATGGCGGCCCAAGCCGTCAGTTCCACCGATATCCGCGCGGGCATAGCCCGCGGCCATCCCACCCAGGCGCTGCTGACCGAGCCGGTTGCGCGCTATATTGCAAACCACCACCTTTACCGAACGCCCTGATGACCACTGCTCCCGCCCACAAGAAAAACGATATCCAAAAACTCCAGCGTGCCATCGTCGATGGCCTGGAGGACGTGAAGGCGCAGGACATACGCGTGTTTGATACGGAGGAGCTGTCGGCCTTGTTTGAGCGGGTGATCGTAGCTTCGGGTACCTCTAACCGCCAGACCAAAGCGCTGGCGGCCAGCGTGCGCGATGCAGTGCGCGAAGCGGGCTTTTCTAAGCCCCGCATCGAAGGTGAGGGCAATGGCGAATGGATTATTGTGGACTGCGGCCAGGCGGTCGTGCACATCATGCAACCTAATTTTCGCCAGTACTACAACCTGGAAGAGCTCTGGGGTGACAAACCGGTGCGCTTGAAACTAGGCGTAGCCAAACCGGCAGCGCCGCCCAAAGTGGTGGCGCAAGTGGCCAAGCCCAAAGCGCCGGCCACCTTGCGCCGTTCCAACGCAGCCAAGATCGGCGTGGCCGAAGCTTTTCCCTCCAAAGCCCAAGTGCGCAAAAACGAAGAGGCGGCTGCCAAGGCTGCCAAGAAGAGCGCGGCCGCCAAGTCGCCCGCGCGCAAGCGTGCTGCGTCTGGCGCGGTACCCAAGCCCGCCGCCAAAACACCAGTGCGCACTGTGGGCAAAGTGATCGTGCCCGCCAGCAGCACGCGCGCCAAACCCGCCGCGAAGAAAGCCGCGCCTAAGCGACCTGCGGCCAAGCCCGTACGCAAGGGCTGACGCGCCGGTGCGGCTGTACATTGTCGCGGTAGGGCAGCGGGTGCCCGATTGGGCACAAAGCGCCTGGGACGATTACGCAAAGCGCTTCCCGCATGAAATTCGCATTGAGCTTAAAGCCGTTAAAACCGAGCCACGCGGCTCCAAGACGCTGGACACTTTGTACGCCGCCGAGCGTGCGCGCATAGAAGCGGCCATCCCTAAGGGCACGCGCATCGTGGCGCTGGACGAGCGCGGCATAGCGCTCACCACCTTGGCGCTGGCGCAGCGCCTGAACGATTGGCAAAACGGTGGTGGCGATGTGGCGCTGGTGATCGGCGGCCCGGACGGTCTGGAGCCGGCGTTTCGTGCCAGCGCCCACGAGCGCATACGTTTGTCCGACCTGACGCTGCCGCACGCCATGGCGCGGGTCTTGTTGATTGAACAGTTGTACCGTGCCTGGTCGGTCAATGCCAATCACCCCTACCATCGCGAATAATTTTTACCCAGGTTTTCGATCTCCACCGCGCACCATGACAACGCCTTTTATTTACCTTGCCTCGCAAAGCCCTAGGCGCAGCCAGTTGCTCGACCAATTAGGCGTTGCGCACCAACTGCTGTTGCCCGGCGCCGATGAAGACAGTGAGGCGCTGGAAGTGGTGTTGCCGGGTGAAGCACCACGCGACTATGTGCAGCGCGTGACCGTTCTGAAGCTGGGCGCAGCCTTGGTGCGATTGAAGCGCTTGGGGCTGCCGGTCGCGCCGGTGTTGTGTGCTGATACCACGGTAGCTTTGGGTGAGACGATATTGGGAAAGCCCGCAGACGCGCAGGATGCGCAGCGCATGCTGGCGCAGTTATCGGGTCGCGCCCACCAGGTGTTTACCGCTGTCTGCGTGGGCTGGGACGGGCGGGTGGCGCAGGCTTGCAGCGCGTCCGATGTGGTGTTTGCTGCCTTGGCCCCCGAAGCGATTGCCCGCTACGCCGAGAGTGGCGAGCCCTTGGGCAAAGCAGGCGCCTACGCGGTGCAGGGCCGGGCCGCCGCGTTTATCGAAAGGATAGAAGGCAGTTATTCTGGCATCATGGGTTTGCCCTTGTTTGAAACCGCACAGCTGCTGCGCACCCTGGGCGCCTGGGAGTAAACGCTTGCAACAAGATATTTTGGTCAACTGGTCGCCGCAGGAGACGCGGGTTGCCGTGATCGAACACGGCGCGTTGCAAGAGCTGCACGTTGAGCGCACTTTGGAGCGTGGCTTGGTCGGTAATGTGTATATCGGCAAAGTATCTCGCGTCTTGCCCGGCATGCAGTCCGCCTTTATTGACATTGGGCTGGAGCGCGCTGCGTTTTTGCATGTGGCTGATGTCTGGCACAAACCCGCCGAAGGCGAAACGCTGAGCGCCGCGCGCGCCAGCCAGGCGCTGGTGCCTATTGAGCGCCAGGTGTTCGAAGGCCAGGCACTGATGGTGCAGGTGATTAAAGACCCGATGGGCACCAAGGGCGCGCGCTTATCCACCCAAATCAGTGTGGCGGGGCGCATGCTGGTGTTTTTGCCGCAAGATGACCATATCGGCGTATCCCAAAAAATACCACTCGAGCAGCGCGAAGCGCTGCGCCGGCGGGTGCAGGAACTGGCCGGCGAGCTCGGTGGTGGCTTTATTTTGCGCACCAATGCCGAAGATGCCAGCGATTCCGAGATTGCTGACGATATCGCCTATTTGCGCAAAGCCTGGGGCCGCATTAAGGACGCGGGCCAGCGCTTGCCGCCGCCCAGCCTCTTGCACCAGGACTTGAATTTGCTGCAACGCGTGCTGCGCGATTTAGTGGGCGAGGCCACCCAAACCATCCGGGTAGATTCGCGCGAACAGTTTGAGTTGTTGCACGCCTTTGGCAGCGAGTTCATGCCGCAGGCGGCAAAAAAATTGCAGCACTACAAGGGCGAACGCCCGATTTTTGATTTGTTTTCGGTGGACGAGGAAATAGCCAAGGCGCTGGGGCGGCGGGTAGATTTGAAATCCGGCGGCTATTTGATCGTGGACCAGACCGAGGCGCTGACCACCGTGGACGTCAACACCGGCGGCTATGTCGGTGCGCGCAATTTTGACGATACGATTTTCAAGACCAACTTGGAAGCGGCGCAGGCATTGGCGCGGCAACTGCGCTTGCGCAACTTGGGCGGCATCATCGTGGCCGACTTTATCGATATGGCGCGCGAGGAACACCGCGAGGCGGTGTTAGCCGAATTTCGCAAACAATTGTCCCGCGACCGGGTGAAAACCATGACGGGCGGTTTTTCGCAGCTAGGCTTGGTGGAGTTGACCCGCAAGCGCACCCGCGAATCGTTAGCGCATATGCTGTGCGAACCTTGCCCGTCCTGCCAGGGCAAGGGCATCGTTAAAACTGCGCGCAGCGTGGCCTATGACATCTTCCGAGAAATTTTGCGCGAGGCCCGCCAGTTCAACCCGCGCGAATTTCGGGTGGTCGCTGCGCCACAGGTGGTGGACTTATTGCTGGACGAAGAAAGCCAGCATTTGGCGGGTCTGAGCGAGTTCATCGGCAAGCCGGTGTCCTTGCAAGCCGAGGGCGCCATGGGGCAGGAGCAGTACGACATTGTGTTGTTGTAAACCACAGGCCTAACTTGCATGCAGCAATACACCGTATTGACCTACCACCAGATCGCGATGGCGCCGTCACCGCCGGCCAAGTTTCGCAGCTTGTATGTGGCGCCGGCGTCTTTTGCCAGGCAGATGCGTTGGCTCAAAGGACTGGGCTACCGCGGCGTTTCTATGCGCGATTTGATGCCCTATTTGCGCGGCGAAAAAACCGGCAAAGTGGTGGGCCTGACGTTTGACGACGGCTACTGCAATAATTTGGAGCACGCGTTGCCGGTATTAGAGGCCTGCGGCTTCACTGCCACGTGCTATGTGATGAGCCAATTGCTGGGAAAAACCAATGTCTGGGATATTGAAAATGGCGTTGTGCAGGCTGATTTGATGACTGCCGCCCAGATCAGGCAGTGGGCACAGGCCGGGATGGAGATTGGTGCCCATACCCAAACCCATTGCAAATTGCCTGACCTGTCCGACGCCGATGCGATGCAGCAAATCCAGGCCTGCAAGGCCGAATTAGGCGCGATCGTGGGCCAGCCAGTGGCGCATTTTTGTTACCCCTATGGTTTGTATGAAGCGCGCCATGCAGCCATGGCCCAAGCAGCGGGTTACCAAACCGCTACGACCACGCGGCGCGGCAAAGTGCAAGTGGGGGAGGATTTGTTTCAGCTGCGCCGTATTCCTGTGGTGCGCTCCACCTACTTACCGCAGTTCTTGCTCAAGTTGCTCACTGGCTATGAAAACAAGAAGCAGGCCTAAGCCATGACCCGTCAAACGCCGCCAGACCCCAAGCCCAAATTAGCGCTGCTGTCGCGCAGATTTAGCAAAAGCGCCGGTGGTGCGGAAAACTATGCCGTGAACTTGGCCCAGCACTTGGTGGCGCAATTTGACATCCATGTGTTTTGCGAACATTCTGATATTGCGTTAGCGGGAATTACCGTGCATCGCATGCGCCGCACGATCAAGCGTCCGAGGTGGCTCGCCCTGTGGCTGTTTGCTTGGTGGTCTTGGCGTCAAACGCGTCGTGGCTATGCCATCGTGCATTCGCATGAAAACACCTGGCACGGCAATGTACAAACCGTCCATGTCCGCCCTATGCGCTACAACCTTTTGGTGGCAGCGCAGAGTCCGCTCTCCAAGGCCTTGGCCTACCTGAAAATTGTCACTAGTGTGCGCTTGCTGGCGCATTTGTTGCTGGAGCGCTTGCGTTTTCGTAACGATGGCGAGCGCCTGGTGGTGGCCGTCGCACCCGCCTTGGGCGAACTCATCGCCAGCACGTTTGGCATACCGCCTGCGCACCTGCGTCTGGTGCCGCCGGGTATCAATTTGCCCGACGCCTTGCCATCGGCTAAACGACCCGTAATCGATCAAGCGGATGCACGCGCCGCCTTGGGATTAGCGCAAGGCGCTTGGGTGCTGTTGCTGCTGGGGCACAACTTTGAGAAAAAAGGGCTTGCCGCGGTACTGCGCAGTTTGCCTTTGTTGCCTGCGGATGTGGTCTTGTTAGTGGTGGGTGGCAATGCCGCGCAGGTGGATACCTGGCGCGCGCGCTGCGCCCAGCAAGGCTTGGGGCAGCGGGTGGTGTTTGCCGGAACGCTACCGGATTCCACCCATGCATTTGCGGCGGCCGATTGTCTGGTGCACGCCACATTGGACGATATGTTCCCATTGGTGGTGCTCGAAGCAATGGCGGCCAAGGTACCCGTGGTGCTGAGCGTGGCGCCTTATTGCTTGGCCTCGCCTCTGGTGCAAGCGGCGCAGGCAGCTTCGATGGTGCAAGACCCGCATGATGAAAAAGAAATTGCCCATGCTGTGGATGCGCTTCGTGCCGATGGGCTCTTGCGGGAAGCCCAGCTTGCCCGTGCCACAGGTTTCGTACACGACCACGCTTGGCCGCAAGTAGCTGCGCAGCAGGCGCTGATATACCAGCAATGGTTAGCGGCCAAAGCCTAGGAATTTGAATGCGACCGCACGGAGCCCTCGATTGAAAAATACCATCTTGATAACCGGGGGTACTGGGTTTATTGGCTCGCATACCGCCGTTGAATTGATGCAGTCCGGCTGGCGGGTCATCGTTCTGGACAATTTATGCAACAGCGAGCCCGATGTCATAGAACGCATAGCCGCTATTGGCGCTAGCAGGCCGCATTTTGTTGCCGGCGATGTGCGTGACGCAGCCTTGCTGGACCAACTATTTGCGTCCCACACTATTACTGCGGTCATGCATTTCGCAGGACTCAAATCGGTGGGCGAGTCTTGGCAGCAGGCAGCACATTATTTGGACAACAACGTGGGTGGCACCGCTTGCTTGGTGGCAGCCATGGAGCGCGCTGGTGTGCGGCGACTGGTTTTCAGTTCGTCAGCGACTGTCTATGGCGAGCCCGATACGGTGCCCATTGCCGAGTCCGCACCTTTACGCACCACCAACCCGTACGGGCGTAGCAAGCTGTTGTGTGAAGACATGCTGCGTCAACTGCAAGCGGCTGACCCGCGTTGGCAGGTCGCTTTGCTGCGCTACTTCAATCCAGTGGGTGCGCATGCCAGCGCCCTGATCGGCGAGAAACCCACCGGCGTCCCGAATAACCTGATGCCATATATCACCCAGGTAGCCGCTGGTGCCCACCCCTATTTGCGCGTGTTTGGCAATGACTACCCCACCATCGACGGTACGGGCGTGCGCGATTACATCCATGTGGTGGACCTGGCCCAAGGCCACCTCGCCGCGCTGCACTACTTGCTGGAAGAAGGCCGGGGCATTACCGCCAATTTGGGAACCGGTAGCGGCGTAAGTGTCTTGCAATTGGTGGCCGCCTTCACCCAAGCGACAGGCGTAACGATTCCTTTGCAAATCCTCGAACGCCGCCCGGGTGATGTCGCCAGCTGCTTTGCGGCTACAGAACAGGCCTGGGAGGCGCTGCGCTGGCGCGCGCAATTGTCCTTGCAGGCTATGTGTGCCGATGCGTGGCGCTGGGAATGTTCGCGCGCCGCAGCGGGAGCTAGCCATGGCTGATGCAAGCGCACTAGCAGCCATGGAGCCCAAAAATATTTTGTTGATCAAGTCCCACAGCATGGGGCTGGGTGACTTGCTGCGCAGCTCTGCGGCATGGGCGGCCTTGAAAGCACGCTGGCCGCAGGCACACTTGCATTTTTGTATGCTGAGTAACCATGAGGGCTATGTGGCACAAGACTTGATTGCCTCACACCATTTGCTCAGCAGCGTGCATTTCATCACCGCCAAGGCGGGTAAGCCTGGGGGAGCGCCGCAGCACCACCTGCCTTTGCAAACGCTCATGGCGCGTATTTTGAGCAGCCTTGGCCCGCAGCCGATTGATTTGGTGATTGACTGTGAAATGGCAGGTATCCGAACCGCACTGGTCACCCGCCGCATCGCCCAGGCAAAGTTGGCCCGCTCGGTGGGTGTTGCCCAGTTTCCCTTGCGTCGCTTTTTTTACGACTTGAGCGCCCCCTCCTCGCGGGCGTATCAAAAACGGCATGGCTTATCTAAGCCCATGGACTACACCGAGCGTGATTTTGTCGCCTTGGCCGCATTGGGAATTGAACGGGCAGGTAGGCCCATCAACTTGCGCCTCTCGCCCAAGGGCCTGGCCTGGAAGCAGCGCGCCGGGCCAGAGCCAGCGCCGGGCCATAAGTTGGTGGTGTTGAATATCGGCTGCGGGACGGCTGACGCTTTGATCAAGCGCCCTGTCATGGCCGAACTACTCGATGGCTTCGTCGCTTTGTCCGCAGCAATGCCTATAGACCTCCACTTGATCGGCGCGGGTTTCGAGGTTGACGTCAACGCCGAGTTTATGGAACGCTTGTGCGAGCGATTAGCCCTGCGTAAGCTAACTTGTGCCATGAAAAACTGGGCAGGTCAGCTTGCTATTGAGGAGTCTGCTGCCCTCATAGATTGTGCGGAGTTGGTGGTTTCTAGTGATTCCGGTCCCTACCACATAGCCGTGGCATTGGGACTGCCAACGCTGTGTTGGTTTAACTTTCACAATCCGTCCGCGGTACATATTCAGACTAAGGTAACTTGCATGATTCGGCCCAGCGCGCAAGAATTTTGTACCAGCGCGCTTGCCTTGCTTAACTTTGGCTCAGACGAATAAATTCCAAATAGGCGCCGCCTTTTTGCATCAGTTGGTCGTGGGTACCCTGCTGCAGGATACGGCCACGCCCTAAGACATAAATACAGTCCGCGTCTTTGATGGTGGAGAGCCGGTGGGCGATGGCGATCGTGGTGCGTCCACGCATGGCGGTGCGCAATGAGGCCTGCACCAGGCGATCGGTGTCCGTGTCCAAGGCAGAAGTCGCCTCATCCAAAATAAGGATGGGTGCGTTTTTGTACATAGCACGCGCTATTGCCAAGCGTTGGCGCTCGCCGCCGGACAGCATGCCCGCGTTATGGCCGAGTACGGTGTCCAATCCCTGGGGCAATTCTTGAACGCGTTCGGCTAAGTTAGCCGCCTGCAATGCCGCTAGGGCTCGGTCGCGGTCTACCGCTTGGCCCAGCGTGATGTTGTGCAGCACGGTGTCATTGAACATCACGACGTTTTGACCGACCCATGCAAACTGGCTGCGTAATGCGGCTAAATTCCACTGTGTTACATCCACGCCGTCCACAGAGATGGTGCCCGCGCTGCGTTCCACAAAGCGGGGAAGCAAGTTGGCCAATGTGGTTTTTCCAGACCCTGACAGACCTACCAGGGCGATAAATTGACCGGGTGCCACATGGAGACTGACCTTATCTAGCGCAACCTCTGAGGCGTCGGGATAGTGGACGCTCGCTTCGTGAAAATCAATCTGGCCCAACGCTCTGGGCACGGTAAATTCGCCACCGGTTTCATAGTCAACATTTTCAACAAGGTCAATTGCGCGCTCTGCTGCCACAATTCCGCGTGTAATAGTGCTTGAAACATCTGATAAGTGCTTGATGGGTGCGATCATCATCAACATGGCGGTCACGAATCCGATAAAACCGCCCGCTGACAAATGGTTAGTCTGGCTTTGGACAATGGCGACCGTGATCACCGTGGAAAGTGCAATCGAGCCAAAAAAATTGGTAATCGGAGCTACTGCAGAACCCGCAATGGCCGACTTCATTGCAACGCTGCGTAATGAAGCGTTAACCCCTTCAAACCTTTTTTTCTGTTGTTCGTGTGCGTTCTGAATCCGGATTTCTTTATGGGCTAGAACACTCTCTTCGACGGTATAAGCGAGTTCGTCGACCATGCGTTGCTGGGTCTTGGTGAGGCTGTAGACGCGTCTTGAAATCGAGCGCATACTGACCGCCACCACGGGGAAAACGACCATGACAATCAAAGAAAGTTGCCAATTAAGGTAAACCAAATAGCCTGCCAAGGCCACAAGCGTAAGACTGTCCTTGACGACGGTTGTCACCGATTGCAGCAGCAGCACGGCGCCATTGGTCGCCTCGTACACCACCGTATTGGCCAGTGATGTGGCCGCATTGTCTCGAAATAGTCGCATATCTGCAAGACTGATACTGTGGAACATCGCGCTGCGTAAATTTTCCAAATTGGTTTGTGCAATCTTGGCCAAAGCGACATCTGCTAAGTACGAGGCCGATGAGCGCAGCATGAAAAGTCCGATCACTGCGGCCGGAATCATCCATAAAGGCAGCGTGTTGGAGTTAAAACCTTGATCAAGCAAGGGTTTGAGCATCGCCGGAATCGCGGGTTCTAATGCCGCGCCCAAAAGGACCGATGCAGTCAAAGTCACCCATGCGTAAAAAGGCCGGGTAAAGTAACGCGCCACTCGAACAAGGCGTTGGCGTGTGTTCATGGCGTCGAGAATAGACGTGGCGGGCATTTAGGCGCCCTGAGGTGATTTTGACGCGGAATTATTGCTCACACCTAAACTTAAGATAATCCCAATCCCGATACAAAAGAAATCACCCATACCGATTCCATGCAGTATGGAGTTGAACATGCTGGCGATTGCCAAGGCTAAAACTAATGCGTGCAGCGTCCACGCATCTGAATCTTCCAAATACCTAGACTGCCACGCGACGATAACCAGGGTTGCAAGCAAAAGCCCTAAACCAATCAAGCCACCCTCCACGCCCCACAGCATAAATAGTTGATGAGGATCATCCGCGCCTTTTATTGCGACGGGTGCGCCATTGCTGGTGCTTTCTGTCTGGTGCTGATACTCGATTTTCCAACTGCCGGCACCGACTCCGTTCAAAGGATGCGCGGCCATACCTTGTAATGAAATGGCCCAAAAGTGAAGGCGCGTCCCGATCGATGTGGCTATAACGTTGTTATTTTGAAATTTAATGAGCTCTTGGTAGCTTGTAGCGCTTCGCATTTGAAAATTAGGAGATGAGAACCACAAAACGCCGGCGGCCAATAGCGGCGCAATCAGCGCCAAAATGCGCATCTTGCGCGGCAGGGCATGAAGACAGGCCAAAGTGACTATGCCGAGCATGGTGAGGTGTCCTGTCCGTCCGCTAAGATAGAAAAGCACAAGCGACATACTGCAAAAAATAGCCAGAAGGGCAAATGGCTTGCCTTTGCGCCCAAAAATTGTCGCGCGCTTGAACCACAGAATGCCCACCATCGCGCTTTGGGCGATACTTTCTTCTAGGTAGGTCCCGTAGGATGCAAAAGTCTCATCTGGACTTAAAGAAGAAACCCAAGGTGGATGTACCCCAAATACCAGTAACCATGAACTTAGGCCAACAAAAATTTGGGTGAATGTGAATGCCCTCAGTACGGTGAGCGCTTGCTCGGCATCTTTGATGAGGTAATACATCAATGGAATAGTTATCAGGCGCGCGTAGCGTGACCAAGCGACCCACGCACTGGCAAACTCAATCTGCGACCAGACCGTGCTGGCTGCAAAATAGACACACGCTACCAAGACAATAACGGTGACTGGCTTGTTGCGTTGCCAGGTCGGGCTTTCTTTGGCCCCACCCAAAGACTTCAGCAGTGCTCCCAAGCCCCATACATAGAGCAACAGACGCCCCAGGGCAGCCACTGCAGTGCCCAAGGAGGGCGACACTGCTATGAAGCACAAAAGCCCCGTTTTGAGGTTTTTGAAACGCTCCGATTCAAAATGCGAAGACTCTAGGTGTGCGCTCATTCTTTGGCGAGCCTGTTCTGTGTTTCAGGCATTTGCCACTCCGATGATTTTTGCATTTCGAATGCTTTCGCATAGCGGTAAAAAGTTCCTTCGAAATTCCCGAACGCGATTACAAATCCCGCCCATCCATCGCGAAATCCCTGCTTAAAAATATAATGTTTAAAAAACGCCCACAAGCCGTGTCTGAAAGCGGAGCCCATGGTGATTTTTTTGTTCACTATTTTTTCAGCGCCGAGGCTGGAGTAGCGATTTGCCTTGTGCAATACTTCTGCAAAGTTTTTAAACGGAAATTGCCAAATCGCATTTTTGAGATACCCCACAGGCTTGTCGGATCGCACGCTGTAGCCCTCGTGCACAGGCTTGAGGTCGTAGGACAGATGACCTTTTCGGAAAAGTTGTGGTTGACGATAATTCGGATACCAGCCCGAATGCTTGACCCACCGGCCCATGAAGTAATTACGCCGTGGAATGAAATAGGCATCTGCGGAGTCTGCGTTATCGCAAATTGCGCGTATTTCCTGGGCGGCCTCCGGCGTGCATCTTTCATCGGCGTCCAGGCTGAATATCCATGGTCCGGAGCACGCTGCCAGGGCTTGGTTTCGTAAATCACCAAATCCCTTGAAGTCGATTTGCACCACTTTTGCGCCCAATTGGGTGGCAATCTCGGCGGTGCCATCGGTACTCCATGAATCCGCCAGAATTATTTCATCGGCCCAAAGTACGCTTTGGATTGTCGCCCTCACTTTTTCAGCTTCGTTGAAAGCAATGATGTATACCGATATTTGGGTCATCTATAGTGGTGCCTTGAAGAAATTCTTGTCGCACCTCAGGGGCGGCGCCCTTGGAGTTTAGTGCAAATGCCCCCTGTTGACCTCATTTCTGTGGTGGTTACCACCTACAACCGTAGTCAAGCGCTCATCGCTGTTTTGGCAGGTTTAGCCGCGCAAGATGACAAGGATTTCGAGGTGGTCATTGCCGATGACGGCTCCTTGCCGCACCACGTCCAAGCCATTGAGCAGGAGTTAAGTGTGCTGGGAATTACCGCGAGTTACGTGTGGCATCCGGATGTCGGTTTTACTGCGGCCAGAGTCCGTAATTTGGGTGTGTCACTATCTCGTGGCCGGTATATCGTTTTTCTGGATGGCGATTGCGTTCCAGAGACGGACTTTGTAAGACGCCACCGTGCGTTGCGAGAAGAAGGGTGTTTTGTCAATGGAAGCCGCGTCTTGTTGAGCGCTGAATGGACCGACACGGTTATGCAGGGCCAAGAAAAAATCTTTGGTCGGAGCCTGGGTTTTTGGCTTGCCCGATGGCTGGAAAGACGTGCCAACAAATGGACCGCCCTTATCCGCTTTCCTAACCTGGGGATACGTAAAAAGCCGCAGTTTTCTTGGCGCGGTATCCGAAGCTGCAATTTAGGTGTCTGGCGTTCAGACTATGAGGTGGTGGATGGATTTGACGAGACGTTTGTGGGCTGGGGGCACGAAGATGCGGATTTGGTGTTGCGGCTGCATAACGCAGGTGTTATCAGAAAGAATGGTTTTTTTGCCACCGAGGTGTACCATTTATGGCATCCTGAGTCCAGTCGCAATGCAGAGTCTGCAAACGCCCAAAGAGTGTGGCAAAGAATCAAAACCTCCCAAATCAAGGCTGATCTGGGCCTGTGTAAATGCCACCCAGACAATTCGGTTCGGGTGAAAAGATGGGGATAATAGGGGGATGTATAAGTTACTGATTGCATTCCTCGCGACATTTTTGGGTGCGCACGCGATGGCGCAGTTTCGAGTCGAGGTTTCCGGCGCCGGTTTGACTCAATTACCTATTGCTGTCGCATCCTTCCAGGGCAACGAGGGAATGACGCAGAAAATTGCGGCCATAGTCCAGGCCGATCTCGAGCGCAGTGGCCAGTTTCGGGCAGTGGATCCGGCGGGGGCCGTGTTGGACGAAAACGCCCGCCCTGATTTGGCAGTGTGGCGCAAACAAGGCGCAGATGCCCTCTTGACCGGCAGTGTGACGCGGGTGGGAGAGGACCGTTATGAAGTGCGTTTCCGTCTCTGGGACAGTGTCCGCGCCCAGGATCTTGGCGGCCAAAGCCACGCCGCCCCGGCGGCAGAGCTGCGCCGGGTCGCGCACCGTATCGCCGATGCGGTGTATGAAAAATTGACCGGCGAAAAGGGCGTCTTTGCCACCCGCATCGCCTACGTGACCAAAACCGCCTCTATTTTTAACTTGTGGGTGGCCGATTCAGACGGCGAAAGCGCGCAATCGGCTTTGCGTAGCTCGGAGCCCATCATTTCCCCGTCTTGGGCGCCCAATGGCAACCAGCTGGCCTATGTGTCGTTTGAATCGCGCAAGCCCGTGGTCTATGTGCATGACGTGGACACCGGCAAGCGCCGCTTGGTGGCCAATTTCAAAGGCTCGAACAGCGCGCCGGCCTGGTCGCCAGATGGCAAAACTCTGGCTTTGACCCTCAGTCGTGATGGCGGTTCGCAATTGTTCTTACTTGACATCAACGCCTCCAGTGCCGAACCCCGGCGCCTAGCGACGTCCACAGCCATCGACACCGAGCCGGTATTTACCGCCGACGGCCGTTTCATTTACTTCGTCAGTGACCGCGGCGGATCACCGCAAATTTATAAAATTGCGGCGTCGGGCGGCAGTGCCGAGCGCGTCACCTTCAGCGGTACCTACAACATCTCGCCCACACTGAGCCCAGACGGACGCTGGTTGGCCTACATCTCGCGGGTTTCCGGGGCCTTTAAATTGCATATCCAAGACCTTAGCAATGGACAGGCCTTTGCGTTGACAGACACCATGGCCGATGAAAATCCCAGTTTTTCACCCAACAGCCGGTTGATTATTTACGCGACCCAGCAGCAGGGCCGCGAGGCGCTGATGACTACGACCGTCGATGGCAAAGTCAAAGCGCGTTTGGCGGGCCAAAGTGGTGATTTGCGCGAGCCCGATTGGGGCCCGCTCATACCCCAATAAAAAGTCCTGGGATTATTATTTTTATTAAGGAGTTAGTTATGTACAAGTGGACCCTGAGCCTGTTAGTGGCAGCAACCCTGGCGGCTTGCAGTTCGCCCATCAAGCTCAATGACGTGAGCGTGGAGGATAAGTCGGGCCAGGCCAGTACAGCGATGAAAACGCTGACGCCGGCCACCAGCACTGCCGCTGGGGATAAAAAATCATCGGTGGCCACGCTGGATACGACTGCAGGCTCGAAAAATGCCGCGGGCAGCGGCGCCGACGCCTTGGCAGCGGCCAATGCACGAACGATTTATTTTGAGTTCGACAGCTTTGCCATCCGTCCCGAGTACCAGGCCATCATCGAAACCCATGCCCGCAACCTCAAGGCTAACAAGGGCCAGCGCATCAGCATTGAAGGCCATACCGATGAGCGTGGCGGCCGCGAGTACAACCTGGCTTTAGGACAGAAGCGCGCTGACGCGGTGCGCAAAGCCTTGTCTTTGTTGGGTGTGTCCGATGCGCAAATGGAGTCGGTCAGCTTTGGCAAGGAAAAGCCGGCGGCCACCGGTGACAGTGAAATGGCGATGGAGAAAAATCGCCGCGCTGAGCTCGTTACCCGGTGATGACGCGCATGCCAGGCTTGTACTGTTGCTGGCGGTCGTGGTTGCTGGTCCTAGCCGGTTTGTTGTGGGCCGGTATCGCCAGCGCAGGTTTGTTTGATGATGACGAGGCACGCCGCGCGATCTTGGATTTGCGTCAGCGGATGGAGAGTTTGCGCAGGGAAACGGACCAAAAATTACTCGACGAGTCCAAGCGCCAGGCCGAAGAAATAGCGGGCCTGCGCCGCGCGCTGGTCGAATTGCAAAACCAGTGGGAAGCCACCAATGGCGAGGCCGCCAAAATCCGCGGCCAGGGCGAGCAGCTCGGGCGTGATATGAACGAAGCCCAAAAGCGCCAGGCCGAGCAAATCAAACGCTTGGAAGAGCGCTTGCAACGCATCGAGCCGTTCAAAGTCAGCCACGAGGGCGGCGAGTTTTTGGCCGAGGTGGGTGAGAAGCGGATGTTTGAAGCCGCACTGGCGAGTTTTCGTGGTGGGGAGTTCGAAGCTGCGCAATCGACTTTCACGGATTTTTTGGGCCGCTACCCCCAAAGCGGCTACAGCAATGCGGCGCTATTTTGGTTGGGTAACGCACAGTTTGTGCTGAAGAACTATGCGGCCGCGGTCGGCAATTTCCGAAAAATGATCGCCCGCAGCCCGGGCTACGCCCGCGTACCGGAAGCCTGGTTGGCTGTAGCCAATTGCCAGCTCGAACTCAAGGACTTGGCGTCAGCGCGCAAAACACTAGAGGATTTGGTCGCGAATTTCCCGCAAAGCGAGGCAGCGGATATCGCCAAAGAGCGCCTCTCGCGCATGAAGCTAGCGGCAAGCCCGCAGTAATTGGCCCGCTACCTTTTGCCTGCCGCCTGCCATGGCTGAAACCGATAGCTGCCAACTGGTAGATGTAGACCGGCGCTTTGGCGGTTTGGATCGCCTTTATGGCGTGACCGGCGCATCTCGTTTGCGTCAAGCGCATGTGGTAGTGGTCGGACTCGGGGGCGTGGGCTCTTGGGCGGCAGAGGCCTTGGCGCGAAGCGGTGTAGCGCGCCTTTCGCTCATCGACATGGACCATGTCGCCGAGTCTAATATCAATCGCCAAATACAAGCCCTCGGCAACACCTTAGGCCAAGCCAAGATCCAGGCCATGGCCCAGCGGATCGCCCTTATCAACCCCGATTGTCAGGTGCATGCGATTGACGATTTTGTCAATCCTGAAAACTGGTCCCACCTGGTTCCAGCCGATGCCGACGCCGTGATAGACGCCTGTGACCAGGTGCTGGCAAAAACCGCCATGGCCCATTGGGCGCAGCAGACACGCAAACTGTTTATCACGGTGGGTGCTGCCGGAGGCAAGCGCTTGGCCCAACAGGTTGCAGTAGACGATTTAAGTCTTTGCACCCACGACCCATTGCTTGCCAAGGTGCGTTACCGACTACGCAAATACCATGGCGCGCCGCGCGACGCCAAGAAAATGCGCATCAACTGCGTCTTCAGCACAGAAGCCGTGCAATCGGCCCACCTTAAGGCCGATGCGCCGGCCGATAACAACCTCAATTGCAATGGCTACGGCTCTAGCGTTGCCGTCACCGCCAGCTTTGGAATGTGTGCTGCTGGCTGGGTGATGAACCAACTTTCCCAGCGCTCCGAATAGGCTAAAAAACAAGGCTATAATTTGAGGCTTGGCAGTAAGTCACAAGCTTATTGACGGGACGTTAGCTCAGTTGGTAGAGCAGCGGACTTTTAATCCGTTTGTCGTGGGTTCGACCCCCGCACGTCCCACCAATTTATCCAATGAAATCAAGCACTTACAGCAATGTAGGTGCTTTTTTTTATCACTACACACCGCCTACACACCGACCCCCTTTTTTAGGGGTGCTTTTTAGCCCCAAAAACGCGTGTTTTTCTGGCGGTGTCGCAAGCCCACTCTTGCCCCTCTCGCGAAGCAGTTTTTCGGTTGCCCAAAGCGCTTTGTGAAATTAAAGTGTGCCCATGGCACAACAATCTGAGACTACTCACACACTGATGGCGGGCACGCTGCTGGTGTACCAACGTGAGCGCAGTGCTATCTGGCAATGTCGCTTCAAAGTTGATGGGCAGTGGCAGCGAGCCTCTACCAAAGAGCGCGACTTGAAGCGGGCGAAAGAGGTAGCAAAAAAACTGCTGATCACCGCTGAGATACGCAAAGAGCAGAATATGCCAGTGGTGACACGGCGCTTCAAAGACGTCGCCAAACTGGCTGTGGCAAAGATGGAGCAGCGGCTGGCGGATGGCACAGGCAAATCTGCCTACAACGACTACATACCTATCATCAATTTTTACCTGATTCCTGCGCTGGGTAACAGGCTAATCACCAACATTGACCGCGCAGCGCTGGAACACTTGGACAACGAGCGCATCAAGCGTATGCGTAAGGAACCCTCCCACAGCACCATGCTCAGCCACAACGCTGCGCTCAATGCGGTGTTTGACGAGGCAATGGCACGCAACTTTTTGACTGACCTGAACCGTCCCAAACTGGAAGCCATTGGCAAGAAGAGCGAACGCCGCCCATCCTTCACCCTCAACGAACTGAGGGCACTGCTCAGCAACTTTGATGCTTGGATTGGCAGGGCAGCGGACAAGGTGGAGCGGGAAAAGCGCGAAATCATGCGCGACTACGTGGAAATGCTAGTGGATACAGGAGCCCGACCTGGCAAAGAGTTGATGGACTTGAAGTGGAACCAAATAGCCTACGAAACTAAGCCCACACTGGAAAACACGGGCGTTATGACTGATGGTAAGGAAGAGGAGCCAGAGGAAATTGTGCTGTTCAACCTAAACAAAACAGTTTTTCTGTCAGTTAGCGGCAAAACCGGCAGACGCGAGATTTTAGGAAGACTCCCAACCGTGAAGGCGCTGGAGAGAATTGCGCTGCGTAATTACAAGATCAAAAAAAGAGTATTCGACCCACTTGGCGAGGTGGCGCAGCCGGGCAACAACGACTTTGTATTGCGGACCAAATTGCTCAAGTCGGACGTGAGTGCGTTCTTTCAAGTCATGTTTAAGAACTATTTGAAAGAGCACAACCTTTATGTGGACCCGCTGACAGGACAAAATCGTGTGTTCTACAGCCTGCGTCATACCTACGCCACACTGGAAATCACCTACGACAGGACCAACACGCACGTGCTGGCAAGGCAGATGGGTACCAGTGATTTAATGATTGACCAGCACTACAGCCACGTTAAAGCCAGTGAAGCCAAAGAGCAGTTGCGCGGCAATGAATCCCGCAAAATGATCGCAGAGCAGGGCAACGTTGATGCTGCTTACAAGTCGACCGCTCCCAAACGGGCAAAGAAACCCGCAAAAAAGAAGTCCACAAAATAGAAATATGGACGCTAAGTCCACCCACTAAATTGCAGACGAGCGCACATCGATTGATCCATGCGCATTTGTAGTTAGGCACTTAACGTGCTCTTGACAGTCGGGAAAAATACATAGATAGTAGTATCAAAGCAATTAGGCAATACATTAAATTGATATTAAATTAAGAGGCTATTCTTTAGAACTTATGGTTAAAAAATACGTATTCATAAATTTGTTAATTTGGTTTAATTTCATTGGGGTTGATGCCATTGCACAGCAACCATTTCCTCCCTGCGCCGTTGATCAAAAATTGGACAAATGTTTTGGGAGTCAAGTATTTCCAGATGGAGAATACGTAGGTGATTTAGTTAATGGATCGCGTGAAGGCAAAGGAACGCTAATTAAAAGTGCTGTATTTCGATACGATGGGGATTTCAAAAATGGCTTGTTTCACGGCGAAGGTAGATACCAATATAGCAATGGAATTCAATTCGTTGGAGAATTCTTTGAGGGTAAGCGGCAGTCAGTGAAGGGTAGATATTTGCGAGGACAATTTGTTATCCCAAGTAATCTATCTCCACAACCGACCCTTTGGTCTCCTCCGAAAAATACGAGTCTTTTAAAAGACGAAAAGGATCAAGTATCAGAGAAAAACAGTCTATTTTCAATTTGTCCAATACGACGATATCCCGAAATGCCACGTCGTGCCTTGCAAGACAAAATTTCTGGAACTCTTGAGGTGGAGGCGCTGATAGCCGAAGGTGAAGTCAAAGAGGTGAGAATTTTGTCTGGTCCACCAATTTTTGAATTGGCAGTGGTTGAGTCCTTAATGCTGACACGGTGCATTAAAAATGCCAATGGACGGTGGCTTACAAAATTTGATTTCAAGGTTGATATCGATTGAGGTTCAAGCGTAAAGATGATTGAGGAATGCTATGTGCATGTCCAACTGCAAAAGTATGCCATGCTATTGTGGGCTTAATCAGGCTATAGCATTAGCATTTGGCAATCAAACAAGTAGGCTCTAACCCACTGTAGGCGCTCAAATGCTGCGCCGTCCGACCGACTTAAGCCGTCTCAGTCGCAGACGAAAAAACGAAGGTATTTAGAGCGGTTTTAGCGTGAAGCCGTTACTGCTCCGGCAGTCGTTTATTTGATTCCTAGATGCCTCCCTAATTGACATGATGGTACGACTGCTTTAGTCATAGCAATTCATATGAAAGTCCGTCCAAATTGATGGGAAATCGGTTGTCCATTTCGGTGGTCTGAAAGCAAACTGCGTCAACACTAAAGGACGCAGAACATGTCACTGTTTGATCAATCAACGCTAAACCAGTTCACGGGTACGGAACGCTACTACCGAATCAGCCGCAGACACTTGCTGACTGATGGAACCAAGTACCTTGCCGAGAACGCTGAGTGTTTTTGGATGATGGATGCCATCGCTAGTCACCTGATGGAAATTGGCACAGCGGATTGGTTCGTTGTTATCAAAACCACTGTCAAAGATGCCCGGGCACTGATGGTCTACGAAGATGGCAATGGGCATGAACACGCTCGCCAAGAGATACCCTACACAGACTTCCCCTTTGCTGAAATCACGCTCTACGCCTGCTGGGACGGCGAGCATTGGGTGATCATGCTGCCCAGTGAGTACTGACTTGCAGTTTCAAAGATCTTTCACCTCTTGAATAAAACTCCTGAATAACAGACCTTCATAGGCGATGCCATCGTCAAGATCTTCAACTTCATCATGCGGGCAGATCATGGTCACTTTCATTGGCTTGCCAATACCGCCGTTGAACTCCCAATGATCCCAATGAAATAAATCGTCTTCCTCATCGATGCCAACGTCCTCATCGGGTACCCAACCCTTACCCCTAATCTTGATGTGCTCACCAGCCTTTATCTTTGACCATGTGTCAGCGTCGAGTTGAATATGTACTCCGATCCACTCATACCCACAGTCAGGATCAATTACTACGGATACCGGAACGGGCGTAGCAACTAGAACAAGGCTTTTGATCTGCTCGCGTAAGTCTCGAAGATCTTCAGACTGACGCTGAAGCGTTTCGTTAATTTGAGCAAGTGCTAGTTCAACTCGTTTAAGGTCTGCCGACATCAGATCTACTCCCATTGGGTGTGGGCAATAATTCTCTATCAATCGGGCTTCAAAAAAGCCCTACAACGCCCCTACATACAATGCCTTAGCCGTCTCAGTTGCGGATGAAAAAATGACTGCGGATAGGGCGGTTTCAGCGTGAAACCATTTGCGCTATGCCTGTCGTCCGTCTGGTTTAAGAAATTTAAATGGGCTAATTTTTGCCACAAACCCCCGTATTTCACTTGGTTCTGACGTATTTCATATCCATTTCTCAAGTTCCCAATGTTCCAATGACAGTGCGTAAAGTGGAGGGGGGTTAGATTAAAACTGGTGGGGGTCGAGATCTTCGGTGGGCGCTGAAATTACGCAGCAGATTTTTGCGTAGTAGCCATATGAATCTGCTGCTGCGCCTTGGCGACTTTCTGCCTGTCGCGCTCGGCATCTAAGTTCTTGGACACAGCCGCCTTTTGCTTTTTTAGGGAGTCGATGCGGGCAGCCTGCGGACTCAGTGGCTTGACAGGTTTGATAGAGGCAATGATTTCCTCAAGTGGCGTGTAGGACTCTTTGGCTGTGGACACTGCGGGTGTGCCACTGACATTACCGATCCCGAACTGATATTCCAAAATGAGTTTTGCGTGAAAGGAACTATCCGCATAGACCATTGTCTGCATTGATTGCCCCTTTACACGGATGGTTGCTAGGTACTTGTTCATACAGTTATTTATATGAACAAGCCCAGCGACTACTTCAAAAAGCCAGCACGTAATGCGCCGCTTGTCGCTTCAATTTGCGTGTCAAGTTCTCCTTGCTCAACTGCCAATTTCAGCGACTCCAGTGCTGCCATCAATTCCTCGCCGTTGGCGACCTCAATGGCGTTCTTGCTGCCCTTGGCGTCAAAGGTGATCTTCTTGCTGCCGTACTTGCAGACCAAATTGATCTTGCCGTTTTCGCTGACGTGCCACCACTCGCGGACACGCTTGACGACTTCAACCGTGCTGCGCTCGCCTGTTACGGTGTTAACCACCGTACGCAAGCGGGTGGGTGCAAACGTGCGCCCTTCCTTTTGTGCTTGGGCTAGTTGAATTTGCTCATAAATTTTGCTGCTCAACTTGTTCCTGCGCTGCACAACAGGCGTCAAGCCCTGCTTTTTCTTGCTGGTTACAAGTTTGAAATTTGAAAGAATGCTCATTTGAGTCGTCCTATAAAGTTGAAGAGGACTTAACTTTATTTTCAGATCGGCTGATTGGACAACCGATATCGCATCGATTGCTCAGAACCATTTGATTTCGTACAGGAAACTCAAGAACTAGCAGAGTTTTCTTTGGTTTCGATAAATAAAAAGACAGGCAAATCGACACACGGTATTTGTGCTGCCATTGATTACTACTGAAAAAAGATGAGTTGCGTCCTCAAGTTGCAAGACGCCCTAAACCTGGTCATTGTTGGTCGCAGGGACGGAAATTCCGAGCAGTAGCGGAGACTTGTTGTCACTACCCAAAAAGGATGCTGTCGGATGTTGCTAGCC
>CANFVA010000032.1 GCA_947450255.1 Comamonadaceae bacterium | reverse complement strand
GTCCCAGGGCTCAAGCATGGCGGCGTGGTATTCGTAAAAAGCGCGGCGGCGCTCGTCCATGGTGCTGTGGTTTTCCCAGGGCTCGGGGATCATCATCATCATGGCCTGGCTGATGGGGTAGCCGGCCATAGTCAGCAGTTCCAGGCAGTTGTCGAAAGTAGCGGTGTCCGACTGACCGGCAAAGCTGATGGGATACAGCTTTTTCAGGTCAGCGGCCAGCACTGGCGAGGACATCACGCCCTCGCGGGCTTTCATCCAGTTGTAATTACCTTTGACGGTATTGATCTCGCCGTTGTGCGCCACATAACGATAAGGGTGGGCCAGCGGCCACTCGGGGAAGGTGTTGGTGGAAAAACGCTGGTGCACCAGGCCCAGTGCTGAGACGCAGCGCGCGTCTTGGAGGTCTTTGAAATAGGTGCCCACTTGGTCGGCCAACAGCAAGCCTTTGTAAATGACCGTGCGGCTGGACATGCTGGGAACGTAGTATTCCTTGCTGTGCTTGAGGTTGAGGTGCTGGATCGCCGCGCTGGCGGTTTTGCGGATGACGTAGAGCTTGCGCTCCAGTGCGTCTTGCACGATCACATCGTTACCGCGACCGATAAACACCTGCCGGATGACCGGCTCTTTTTCGCGCACTGTGGGAGACATGGGCATGTCGGCATTGACCGGCACATCGCGCCAGCCCAACAGCACCTGGCCTTCGGCCTTGATGGCGCGTTCCATTTCCTGTTCACAAGCCAGGCGCGAGGCGTGTTCTTTGGGCAGAAAAATCATGCCGACGCCGTATTCGCCAGCGGCCGGCAGTTGCACGCCCTGAGCCGCCATTTCTTCGCGGTACAGTGCATCAGGCAACTGGATCAATATGCCAGCGCCATCGCCCATGAGTTTGTCCGCACCCACCGCGCCGCGGTGGTCCAGGTTTTCCAAAATCTTCAGCGCGTTGCTAACAATGCTGTGGCTTTTCTCACCCCGGATATGCGCCACAAAGCCCACACCACACGCATCGTGCTCCTGATCGCCTGCATACAAACCCAATTGCTGCAGATGCTCCTTTTCAGCCGCCGTGGTCATAACCCGCTCCTGGAAAAATTACGAAGGACGGCAAGCATACTGCAATGCAGCATACATTTTTGAAAAATAATTGGGGTCAGAACCTAATTAAATTTTAATCAGCAAGGATTCAATTTAATTGGGGACATATCAAAGCTTTCAAACTGCCACCCCACTCTGGCCAAATTGCGGTTCTGGGGGCTGCGGAAAAACTACCGCCAGAGTAACAACAGCGCGATACCGTGTAAATTGGGCAGTAGGCAGCGAAAAGCCTCCTGCTTTGGACTTTAGGGCTTGGACGGCGACGGCATCGGCGGGCGGCCCGCTTTGGATTTGCTGATGCGGCGGGCGGTCCGCTTTTGCAAATCCGCCACAAAATCCGGCTCACCCAGAGCCCAACCGCGCAGCGTTGCATCGGTAAGCGCCAGCTGCGCGCCGCCCTCTACGCCCGCCTGCACCAGGCTTTGGTACGCAGCCTCGCGGGCAAAGGGCGTGTTGCCCATTTCCCAAACCAGCGGGTGTGGACTGACCAGCGGGTCGTTACGCTGCCCGGCGTAGTGCGCATAGGAAGACCAGGGATAGTCTTGCGGCACTGCGACCATGCCAGCACGCACCGGGTTGAGGTCGATGTAGGCCATGCACTGCAGCAGATAACGTTCGGTTTGCAAGATGGTGGAGCGGTAACGCCCTTCCCACAAGGTGCCGCTGCGCTGTTGCTTGCGGTTGAAATACTGCACATAGCTGCGGCCCACGGCCTGCATCATTCGCGGCAGCCCCTCGCCTTCGATGGGCGTCAGCAAGAGATGGAAATGGTTGCTCATCAGCACGTAGGCGTGCACGGCGACCTGGCAGTCGCGGGCATGGGTGCGCAACAAATCGAGCAAATGCCGGTAATCGGCGGTGCCTGAAAAAATCGCCTGGCGGTTGTTACCGCGCTGGATGACGTGGTGCGGATAGCCGGGCAGGCTGAGGCGGGGAAGGCGGGCCATAGGCGATACGGAGGGTTTTGCGCATCTTATCGTCCACCTGTCCCCTATTTAGTTTACGCCCCTTATCGCACCCTCTGGTGGGGTCGCAGGGTAAGCCATCTGTTGGGTGCCCCGCGGGTCGCCTGTGTATTAACGCGGAGCGCGCGAGACGCGCACCTTGCCGCCGGAGGTCACGATGATGACAGGATCGCCTGCCATCAGGGTTTCATTGCCTTTGGCCTGGACGATGGCACGGCGCTCACCGTTGCGCAGTTGAACAATGATTTCAACCGCCTCTTCTTTGGTCGCCATGCGCTCGATAGCATTGCCGGCCAATGCACCGGCCACGCCGGCCAATACCCCCAACCCAATTTTTTCCCGCTGAATGGTGCTGCCACCGGTGCCTGCCGCAACGCCAACAATGCCGCCTGCGGCCGCGCCCATGCCCGATTGGCTGCCATCGACGGTGACGGAGCGGATACTGATCACCGTGCCGTCTTGCACCTGCGCCGCCACTTGGGCATCTTGGCGGCTGATGACATCCGGACTGCTGGTCGCACAAGCCCCTAGCAAGGCCACCAAGGCGATGGCAGTCAGATTTCGAACGGTATTTTTCATGAAATTCCCTTTGGTAATGAAAAAAAATAGAGCTGGGAGCCATCCAGTTGCTGCACCAGAGCGGTGCAGTCCTAGGATGGACCACTGTAGTAACGCGCCAAGCGGCACTGGCGTTGTCCTACGAATTGTCGGTTTGCCATGTAAACCGTGTGTCAATAAGGTCTTGCAAACCAAATTGCGTGCCAATTTCCCGCAAGCGCAGAGCGGCGGCGCGTTTTTTCTGGCCGGTGTAGCGCGCCAAAATAAGTTCATTTTTCATGCTGTGCTCCCAACCCACCAGCTCGGTCACCGTGACCTGGTAACCGTGGGCTTCCAAATACAGACAGCGCAGTACGTTGGTAATTTGGCTGCCCAGTTCACGCGTGTGCAAAGGGTGGCGCCACAACTCTGCCAAGGGGGTGCGCGACAACATCAGCGCTTTATTGCTACCCAAATGGCGCGCCGCTTCCGCCTGGCAACATGGCACCAAGGCGAACGCGCGAGCCTGCTTGCCCAAGCCAAACGCAATGGCGTCGTCGGTCGCGCTGTCGCAGGCGTGCAAGGCGGTGACCAGATCGATACGCGGCGGCAACAGGGGCGAATGCGCCGATTGGGCCACGGTAAGGTCGAGGAATTGCATGCGGGTAAAACCCAGTTGCGCTGCCAGCGCGCGCGACTTCTCCACCAACGCGCTGCGGCTTTCGATGCCATAGACCTGGCCCTTGTCCATGTGCTTAAAGAACAGGTCGTAGAGGATGAAACCCAAGTAGGACTTGCCCGCGCCATGGTCGGCTACCGTTAAATCCGCAGATGACGATGCAATGCCAGGCACCGCCGATTGCGCCAGTTCGCGCAACAGAGTTTCGAGGAACTGGTACAAGTGGTACACCTGCTTGAGCTTGCGGCGCGAGTCCTGGTTGAGCTGGCCCTCGCGAGTCAGAATATGCAGATGCTGCAACAAAGCAATCGACTGGCCGGGGCGCAACAGTTCTGCAAGTTGGGCGTCCCGCGCGGCATGGCGCGCGCCTGCGGTGGGGGATTGCGTGACTTTGCCGGCCTGTGCTACTTTGCTGGAACTTTTTTGTCCGCCCGCAGTTGGAGACTTCATGGCGTGCCCTCGGTTTTTTGATCGGCCGCGGCGACCTGTAAGTCCTGCCAACCCTGTGGTCCGAGCGCGCGCAAACGCGCGACATTGCGCGCGTAAATCGACGCAGTATCCGGGTACGCCGCTACCGCGCGGTCCATGCTGTCTTCGCGGAGCAAGTGCAAGATGGGATAAGGCGCTCGGTTGGTGTAATGCGCCATGTCACCCGTGGGTGCATCGGCAAATTCGTACTGGGGGTGGAAACTGGCAATTTGTAACACGCCCTCCAGACGCAGTGAGCGCAGTAATTTTTCAGCGCCTTGAACCAAGCCATGAAAGTCCCAAAAATCGGGAAACGCGTCAGGCGCAATCAACAAAGTCGTGTCGCGCTGTTGCGGTGTATGGGTTTGGAGATCGCGGATAGCGACGGCCAAGTCATCGAGTACCTCGGCTCTGCCTTGCGCCCAAGAAATCGCATAGTGGATCTGCCCTTTAACATGCACTGCCTTGGCAAAAGGACACAAGTTCAGCCCGATGACGACGCGCTCCAACCAGCGCTGCGTGGCTTGCCGAATCCCCCTCGCGCGAACCGACGCTTCCATCATGCCAAGAGCACGCGGCCCGTCAGACGTTGGTGCTCACGCGATGCAAAACGGTCGGTCATGCCCGCAATATAGTCGGCCACGCGTCGATACAAGGGCAAGGGGGCGGTCTCGGCATCTGCACTGGTTTGCATGACCGCCGGATCCTGCACATAGGCCGTGAACAAATCGCCCACCACCTGACGCGCCTTGTCCATGGTCTCTTGCACACGCGGATGGCGGTAAAGAGAGGCGTATAAAAACGCCTTGAGCTGGGCAGTCTCCTGCTGCATCGCGGGGCTAAATTGCACCAAAGGCGGGCAGTTGCGCACCGCTTGCACATCCGCGGGGCCTGAATGTTCGATGGCGATCTGGGTGCTTTCGATCAGGTCGTAAATTTGGCCACTCAGCATCAGGCGCACCGTCTCGTACAACCAGCGCCGGGGCTTGTGCGCCAGGCCGCCGTTGGCGCGCGCGGCCTGCTCGCTAAAGCGTGCAAATAACGGTACTTGCTGCACTTGCTCCAGCGAAATCAAGCCGGAGCGCACGCCGTCGTCAATATCGTGCGCGTTATAGGCAATCTCATCGGCCAGGTTGCACAACTGTGCCTCCAGGCTAGGTTGTGCGCGTCGCAAAAAACGCGCGCCCACGCCGCCTTGCCCGTCGGCGAATACGGGCTCGTGGGCTTCGATCAATTGCGCGTTGTGGCGCGAGCAATGCTTGAGGATGCCTTCACGGGTCTCAAAACACAGGTTCAGCCCGTCAAATTCGGGGTAGCGCGCTTCTAGATGGTCCACCACACGCAGGCTTTGCAAATTGTGCTCAAAACCTCCGTGCCCAACCATGCAGGCGTCCAGCGCGTCCTGCCCGGCGTGGCCAAATGGCGTGTGGCCCAGGTCATGCGCCAGGGCAATGGCCTCTACCAGGTCTTCATCCAGCCCCAAAGTGCGCGCCATGGAGCGGCCCAGCTGCGCCACTTCGAGTGAGTGCGTAAGGCGCGTGCGAAACAGATCGCCTTCGTGGTTGAGAAAGACCTGCGTCTTGTACACCAGGCGGCGAAAGGCCGTGGAGTGGACGATCCGATCGCGGTCGCGCTGAAATTCGGTACGCGTGGGCGCGGGGCTTTGCGGGTAGCGGCGGCCCCGGCTAAGTGCCGGGTCACTGGCATAGGGCGCGCGCATCAGGCCGCGCAGCAGCGGTCGATAACCGCGCGCACCAGCGAATCTTCGGCGCCGCGCATGCAGGCACGGCCGGGCCCGTCGATCAGCACAAACCGGATGGCGCCAGCCTCGGCTTTTTTGTCCACCCGCATCAGCGCCAGGTAGCGACCGGCGTTGTCGCCGGCGTCCAGCACCGGGCCGCGCACCGGCAAACCGGCCGCTGCGATCAGGCGTGTCAGACGCTGTACAAAGGCCTCATCTACCAAGCCCAAAGCGTGCGACAGATGCGCCGCCATCACCATGCCGCAGCCCACGGCTTCGCCATGCAACCAGTCGCCATAGCCCAGGCCTGCTTCGATGGCGTGGCCAAAAGTGTGACCAAAATTGAGGATCGCGCGCAAACCGCCCTCGCGCTCGTCTTGGGCCACCACATGGGCTTTGATTTCGCAACTGCGCCGCACCGCATGGGCCAAGGCATGCACATCGCGCGCCACTAGGGCATCGATGTGGGCTTCGATCCAATCCAAAAAAGCCATGTCGGCGATCGGCCCGTATTTGATGACTTCAGCCAGGCCGGCGCTGACTTCGCGCGCGGGCAGGGTTTTGAGGGTGTCTAGGTCACAAAGCACGCGCTGCGGCTGATAAAACGCGCCCACCATGTTTTTGCCCAGCGGATGGTTGATCCCTGTCTTGCCGCCAACGGAGGAATCTACCTGTGCCAGCAGTGTGGTGGGCACCTGTACGAATGGCACGCCGCGCATATAGCTGGCGGCGGCAAAGCCGGTCATATCGCCGACCACGCCACCACCTAATGCAAATAAAACCGTCTTGCGGTCGCAGCTGTTTTGCAACAGCGTGTCAAAAATCAGGTTCAAGGTTTGCCAGTCCTTGTGGGCTTCACCATCGGGCAGGACCACCAGGTGCACTTGGGCATAGTGCGCCCGCAAGGCCCATTGAAGCGCTGGGGCGTAGAGCGGGGCGACCGTGCCGTTGCTGACGATCAGCGCAGCAGCGGCTTTCGGAAGGTCCGCGAATGTGGCGGCATCCGAAAGCAAACCGCTGCCGATGTGGATGGGGTAGCTGCGCTCGCCCAGCGCAATAGTGAGGGAGTGCAAAAACGGGGACGTCATAAGCTGCTAGTTTAGGCGCGTGGGTGCGGCCAGCTGCAGGCGCTCGAGAATTGCGTTGGCCAGGCTAGACACGGAGGGACGCCCGGTTTCCATCGTTTGGTGCGCAGTCTCGCGGTACAACGGGTCACGTTGGGCATACAAATCTCGCAAACGGGCCATGGGATCGGCCACTTGCAGCAGGGGGCGCTTGTGGTCGTGGCGCAAGCGGCGCATTAAGTCCTCAGGCTGGGACTGCAGATACACCACGGTGCCTGCAGCGCGCAAAGCTTGGCGGTTGGCGGGGCGCAAAACTGTACCGCCGCCCGTCGCTAACACCCCAGATGCATGGGCACAAAGCTCAGCAATTACCAGTTGCTCAATATCGCGAAAGCGCTCCTCCCCTTCCCGCTCAAAAAATTCCCGGATGGAGCAGCCCAGCCGCGCTTCGATGGCCTGGTCGGAATCTAAAAAAGGCTGCTGCAAGCGTCGGGCCAGATGCCGACCGACAGTGGATTTACCAGAACCTGGAAGGCCAACGAGGATGATCAAAATAAGTCTTATTGAAAAATTGAGCGCGAATGAACGGCCAACCCAGGACGGATAAGCATCAACGCCCTCTTATTTTAGTTTTGTTCTTGTGCCGATAGAACAAAGCCGTCCGTCTCAATTAGTTCGGCGAATCACAGCGACCGGTTCCATAAGGAGGATTATGGAAAGTTCCTTTATCCTTGTCGTCTTCAGTGAATGCCGTAATGAAACGCATAGACGCACTACCCTCAGAATTTTTTACCTTGGTGGTCACCTTGACTGTATAGGCTAACCAAGTAGCGTATTTTTGACCATAGGAAACTTTGATAAACATCTGGCCGTTGGCATCGGTCTTGTTCTTCCCATCGACATAAGAAAATGACACGGCCGCTTGCTCCGGCTCCAAGAAACCATTACCATTTCTGTCCTCGCCTGCATCGATAGCTGCGTTTCGATTGACATCTTCATTGGTGCACCATACGCGCTTCGTCGTACCTGGTGACAGTGAATTATCGCCCGTGTAATTTGCTGCAGGCGGATTGGATCCAGATGTGTAGTCTTGCGCGTAGAGACCTTTACCAAAATGGGTGATGTTCAAATTAGCCGAAACTATGGCGTCGGCCACACCCTGCCCTGCGGCATTGGTAACTTGAATAAGCAACTTATCAAGGTAATCAATGCCAGAGGCACCCTTCTCTAATTTTGAATAATCACTGATAGCGATGCTGACCGGCTCAGCCGCAACGGTAAGCTTTTTTCCCTCGGTGATGCCGCCATCGCTGGGAGTCCGGAGGTTGACGCAATTGTCGCGCAAATCCTCGGGGAGAAAATCCGACCTTTTGTAACAGGCTTTGATCTCGACCCCTTCATTGGCACTGCTAGCCGATCCCGCAATGAAGTCTGCGGAAGCTTCGCCGGTCGCATCCGAGTAGACCACGCCGTCGCCAACCGAAATGAACCCTTGCGCGTTCTCCGCTGAGGTAATCCGAAATTGCACTCGAACATTTTGTATCCCGGCACCCGTATTGTTTAAAAATTTAGCCTTCAGTTGCGCTCTGCTATCGCTAGAACCGATGGCGTTAGGACTTAATACGGTAGGCGCAACACTCAGCGAGGCAGAGGAAATAGCGTCTGTGGCCTGCGGTATGCTTTGTGCATTGCTCACCTGCACATTTCTAGAATAAGTCGCTCCCAGTCCATCGGCACGCAAGGCGTAAATTTTCGGCGTGCTAGGTGCAGTAAAGCGCAGGGTAATCGGGTCTGAACCGTTGGCAATAAGCGTTTGCTCAGGGATCAAGTCCCCGGTGATGGCTACCGAAGCATCCGGAATACGGTTTGCCAGGCTGTCCTTCACGGAGAGTTCTAATAGGACCTCCTGGCCAGGGCTTGGATTGGCAGGAATCAGGTTAGCGCTTATCACCGCGCCATTGACAGTGATGGTGGTCAGCTTGCTCACCTCACCCATCGTAATGGTAACCCTGACCAGCCGGTTGCGCTTATCCTGCCCGATTTCTATATCCCCAGCGTATTGTCCTTTTTCGTTCGTGACCTTGTCGGTTGGACTAAAAATGGCGCTGTCTAGCTTTACGGCAATCGGAACACCGGCTACCACATTGTTGTTCGCATCCAATGCCGTTACCGTCAGCGTGGCAATATCGGAACCACTATTGCTGATAGACCGTTTATTGAACGAGAACAAAAAATCAGCTGCAGCGCTTGCCGGGACTGACGATCCGTTTGACCCATCCGCGCCGCCTGAGTTGCCACCCAAGCCAGAGCTTCCATCAGAAACCGCTTGTCCGGTGCCGGTCTTCCCCGGGTTGCCGCCCCCACCTCCGCAGCCAACAAACAAGCCAAGCAAGGCATAGGCAATAATTAATTTTGATTTGATCATCGTACCACCCCTTTTATCTCACCGGCACTTTGTCTCGCCTGCTAAGCAAGCAGCCAGTTGAAAACAATTGCTACCGGGTCACTTCGCGAACTGCCTGTCCGTACCGACGCTCTTAGGGGAGCGTCAGGCGTCACCGCGTTCCTATCATTTCATTAATCAATTTTGGCGTTATGAATACTAAAGTTTCATTTTTAGTTATCGTTTTGCTTTTGTTTTTGAACAGCATTCCTAGGCCTGGCAAATCACCTAAAAACGGGACTTTGGTGTCTTTCTCCTGTTGATCCTCGGTGTAGATGCCACCGATGACCACCGTCCCGCCGTTGTCAACCAAAACCTGCGTTTTGATATGTTTGGTGTTGATCGAAGGGCCAGATGCCGTGAGCGTACCGACACTGTCCTTCGAGACATCCAACTCTAGGCTGATATTGCCGTCAGGGGTAATCTGCGGTACGACATCAAGTTTGAGCACTGCTTTTCGAAAACTGACTGCCGTCGCACCACTGCTGGTCGCCATTTGGTAAGGGATTTCGATGCCTTGCTCAATGATGGCTTTGGTCTTGTCGTAAGCAATCACGCGCGGACTGGACACTACCTTGCCACGCCCGTCGGATTCGAGCGCCGATAATTCCAAAGCAAGCACCCGGTTGGAAGCGGCACTGAACAAGGTAACCGCAAAAGAAGCAGCAGTAAAACCATTGGAGCCGCCTGCGGGCAGATTGACAAAGTTGCTGCTTGCGTCCATGGTGGATCCAAAGCCAGTGGAACCCAGGGCATTGGCATAGTTGGTTCCAAATGCAACGCGGTTTTCTCCTGCTACTTGATAACCACCGTCGCCCCCTCTTGATGCGCGTACATCCATACCGCCTAATTTAGCGCCCAGATTTTTTGCAAAATCACTGCTCGCCTCCACAATGCGAGCCTCAATCAGTACTTGGCGCACCGACACATCCACTTTGGCAATGAGCTGGGTCACCTGGTCTAATTTGTTGGCAACGTCGGTAACAAACAGTTGGTTGGTGCGGGGCTCTGCAATGACGCTTCCGCGGGCGCTCAAAATCCGGCCCGCGCCCCCTTCAGCGCCACTACCCGTTGCCATTAATTGCGGCGCCACGTCCGAGGCTTTTGCGTAGTTCAATTGAAACGCCTGGGTGCGCAGTGGTTCGATTTTTTCGTTGCTAATTTGCGACTCAAATTCCAGCTTTTCTTTGGCGGCAATTTCTTCTTTAGGCGCTACCCACAAGACATTACCGTTCTTGCGCATGGCCAAGCCTTTACTGCGCATGATGATGTCCAAAATTTGGTCCCATGGCACGTTTTGCACTCTTAGCGTGACGCTGCCACTGACCGAATCCGATGTCACCACGTTGAAGTTGGTGAAGTCGGCTATCACCTGCAATACCTGGCGCACGTCAATGCTCTGGAAATTAAGCGACAGCTTTTCACCGGTAAAGCTGTCTCTGGAGGCCGTCTTTTTGGAGTCCTGGCTCAGGGCACGCACTTCCAACACCAGCTCAGTATCCGTCTGGTAAGCGGTGTGTTCCCAGGCCCCGAGGGGCGTAATTTGCATACGCACCCGACCCGCCGTCTGGTTCGTGGTGATGGCTTGCACCGGCGTGGCGAAGTCCGTCACGTCTAATTTTTTTCGCAAACGCTCGGGTAGGCTCACGTTGCTGAAGTCGACCACCAAATTGCTACCCACTTGGCGCACGTCGGCACTTGCCTGCCTACCGGGCAGACTCACCACGACGCGTCCTGCACCGTCACTGCCGCGGCGAAATTGGATATCACCAATCGGGGCTAATCCGGTACCGCCAGCAGCAGGCGCCTCGGCGCCGGGCGCGCCAGCGGGCTCCGGAGCGGTCGAGACACTGGCTGCTGGTACCGAGGCCGTAGGAATCTGGGTGGGTACGGCCCCTGCCAATGGCTCTAAGGCCACGATCAAGCTTTTGCCCACAATGTCGAGGCGGTAATTGGCTGGCTGGCGTAAATTGATCACGACACGGCTGCGCTCATCGGACTGCGCCACGATAGCCGAGTCGACCAGGGTCTGGGTAATTGCGATACGGCCCATGCCCAGAGCGCTGCCCAGGCCTGGAAAATCCAGCGCAATGCGCGCTGGGTTGCGGGTGGCAAAGGCTTTGGGCAAGGCGGTGAGTTCCTGCGCGAATTCGATGCGCACTTGCTCGGAATTGCCACTGCGCTGTGCGGTTATGGCCTGCACCGAGTTCTCTGCACACGACCAGCTTGCCCCCAGCAGCGTACTCAAAAGGCAGGCCAAGCAGGCGGCCCAGCGCGCCGGGGTGATTTTTTTTCTCATTTGCTACTCCCTTGAATCCGAAGGTAGGTATCGCGCTCCATCCACTTGCCGCCTGCGTCTTGTGCGATCTCGCGCAATTGGATACCCGATTCCTCAACGCGCAGCACCTTGCCAAAATTTTTTCCAATGTATTGCCCGGGCACGACTTGATGGACTACACCGTTGGCACGCACCAGCCCTACTGATCGCCCTGGCTTCTCCAGCAAGCCCACAAAACTCATCGCCTCCAAAGGAATGGATTCCAAGGGCTGGCGCTGACGCGATTTTTGCGACAGGCTTAAATCAGGATTGCTCTTTTCCGCCTCCGCATTGGCCAAGGCGACAAAGTATTGTTTGGTGAAGGGGTCTTTGCGATCACCTTGCTCGTAGGGCAAATGCTTGAAGGGTTGCGGTGGTGGAATTTTCTTAACGCTCGGCACACTGGCTTGACGCTGCTCCTGCATCCATTGGCGCAGTGCGTCCTGGCGCGAGGGGCCGCATGCCGCCAAAAATGCGCAAGCCAGTAGCCCGCCTGCGCGCGAGAGCTTACTCATTTGCCCTCCTTGGACGGTTTGGCCTGGGCCGCCACCTCTACGGGATCTAAGTAGCGGTAAGTGCGGACCGTGGTTTCCAGGGTCAATGCGCCCTCGGCCTTGGGTGTAATGGTCAAATTGCTGAGATTGACGATGCGGGGAAGATTTGCAACATCCGCCGCAAAACGCGCAAAATCGTGGTAACCGCCATTGGCACGAAAGGTCACCGGAATGATGGCGTAATACTGCTTAAAAATCGGCGCTTCAGGCTTGAATAACTCCTGCTGCAAGTTTTGGCTCCTGCCCGTTTGGCTGATACTAAATAACAATCCCGCCATTTCAGTGCTGCTGGGAAGTTGCTTTTCCAGTCCCTCCACGGTCTGAGCCACTTCATCCCGCTGTTTTTTCAGTAAATTCAGATTCGCCGCTTTGCCCAACTTATCTGTGAACTCTGCGCGTAAGGTGCTTTCCTTATCAACCGCCCTTTGCAAATCGTCGGCATACTCGCTAAGGGGATAGAGCCACAAAAGACCAAGGCTTAGGCAATACATGGCCGTAAATAAAAATAAGCGCGGCAGCAAAGGCCAGGCCGACGGATTTGCGCTGTCCAAGCCTCGGAACTGGGATGCAACCGCAGATACAAACGCACCTAGAAAATTATTTCGCATGGCTTGTTACCTCCCAGCGCACCTGCCGCTTAGACCTTGGGAATGCCAGTCGGCAATGGTTTGGATGCGGCGTATGCCGGCGATGCACTTTGCGCGCGCAGAAATACCGCTTTGACCGAAAATTTATACGATTTGATAGTCGCTTTGCCCGCTGGATTGAAGTTTTGAACCTCGCTAACCTGCAGTTCAGGTTTGGCGAACCAGCCTCCCGATTTACCCAAGTTGTCCAGAAATTGGGACAAATTTTCATTGGTTTGGGCCGTACCCTCCAAGGTAAGTTCCTGGTCTTTTTGCGCTAATTTGGTTAGGGCCACACCTTGGGGCAAGTTGTTTGCGATCTCCGAGAGCAAACGCACAGGCGAATTGCGGTCCGCCTGGATATCCTCGACCGCCCTTTGACGTGCCAACAGGGCATCGATTTGGGCTTTTAAATCTTTTATTTCAACGATCTGGGCTTCGTAGCGTTTAATTTCTTTTTCGAGCAACGCAATATTGTCCATTTGTGCATCGATAGAGGATGAAAGCAAACCATAAATGGCAAAGGCAGAAATACCGCCCAATAGCACCGACAAAACCAATGCCGCATTGAATTGGTCATGCTTGAACTTGCGCAGCGCCTCGCGGTGCGGCAACAAATTAAACTGAATCACAGGCTAAATCTCCGCAAGGCCAGGCCGCAAGCACCCATAAATAGTGGTGCGTCTTGGAGCCGAGGGTTATTACGCACATTCGCAGCCAGACTCATCCCCTCGAATGGATTTACCAGCGTACAGGGCGATTGCAACGCCGTAGAAATTGCAGCCGCCAGGCCAGGGACCATGGCGCCGCCTCCAGTCAAAAAAATTTGATTGACTTTGCTATAAGGCGTGCTGTTGTAAACCAACTGCATGCCGCGCTCTAAAATCTGAACGGTCATGGCGACATACGGTGCCAGCACCGAGGATTCAAAATCTCGCGCCAGCGCACCAGAGAGTTTTTTCGTCTCTGCCTCCTCATTCGAGAGGTTGTAATGGGCGGCGATACGCTGGGTCAGTTGTTCTCCGCCCACCGCCTGGTCCCGCTCATACACAATCGCATCGCCGACCGATATTTGCAAGAGGGTCCGTGAGGCGCCTACCTTTAACAACAGGACTACGGCGTTGCTTTGCCCAGGCAAATGTATTTCTACTAAACGCTTGGTAGCTAATCGCAAAGCATACGATTGCACTTCCACAACACTGGCTTCCAAGTCCGCCAAAACGAGCAAGTCTTGAAGATTTTGTACCCTTTCACGGCGCGCGGCCGCGATCAATACATCGGTCATCTCGGGACGCTGCGGGTTTTGTCCAGCGACGCAAAAATCTAAGCTCACCTCTTCCAGCGGGAAGGGAATATATTGACGGGCCTCATCCTCGACTTGCGCTTCCCTGTCGGCCGGGCTCAGGTCCGCTTGCACCATTATTTTTTTAGTAATGACGGCCGAAGAAGGCAAGGCCAGTGCTACTTTGGTGGCCTTTATCCGGTTTTTCCGCAGTAATGAACGCAGTACGTCTGCCACCTCGGTCATCTTGACTACTTTGCCTTCCACAATATGGCCCGGGGGCAGCTTGACGCTAGCCAAATATTCCACCACCGGTTGTTCCATAGCCCCGCTGAGTCCCGCGACTTTGATGCCCCAGGAGCTGATATCCATCCCGATGATTTCCTCCTGACGTCGGCCAAACAGTGACTTCAGATCCATTATTTCCACCTCTATCGCCTGAACTTTTCATACCTATTGTTCTAATATTTATCAATAGTACCATTAAATTTACTGAATATTACAAAAAAATTCGCGAGATTGCCAAATGACTACTACGCTAACATTGGAGTTTTGAAATTTCTTACCCGGTTTGAGCTCTGGTGGGTTGGGGCTCCCGCCAACGCAGGCCGGCGAACACTGACCGCAGACGTGCTTTTTTACCTTCTAGACCTTTGCATTCATGGCTGAACTGCCTCCTTCTGCGCCTACCAAGCCTGCCTCGCTCAAGGCAGCACCCGTGCGCACGATTTGGGGCTGGCTAGGCTATATCCTCCTGGCGCTGGGCGGCTTGGCTTTGGCCGGAGTTGCCTCGATTCTTCTTTTGGTCGCCATCGTGATGGCGCTGGCCTATCCCAATTTGCCCGATATTTCGGATTTAGAGGATTACCATCCCAAGTTGCCCTTGCGGGTGTTTTCATCGGAGGGGGATTTGATCGGCGAATTCGGTGAAGAGCACCGCACGCTCACGCCCATTAATGAAATCCCGCTGGTGATGAAAAATGCGATTTTGGCCATTGAGGATGCGCGCTTTTTCCAACATGGCGGTATCGACTACCTCGGTATGGTGCGTGCGGCCGCTGCCAATGTCGGGCGTTCTAAAAGCCAGGGC
This sequence comes from Comamonadaceae bacterium, assembly GCA_947450255.1. Classification (GTDB taxonomy): domain Bacteria; phylum Pseudomonadota; class Gammaproteobacteria; order Burkholderiales; family Burkholderiaceae_C; genus Allorhodoferax. The sequence continues at coordinate 9,714 of CANFVA010000032.1, read as the reverse complement.
GCCTCGACCATCACCATGCAGGTGGCGCGCAATGTATACCTGTCTTCCGAAAAGACCTTCACGCGCAAAATTTACGAGGTATTGCTGACCTTTAAGCTCGAACACAACCTGAGCAAAGACCAAATCCTCGAAATTTATATGAACCAGATTTATCTGGGGAACCGAGCTTACGGATTTGCCGCTGCAAGCGAAACTTATTTCGGTAAGCCCCTAAAAAATATCAGCATCGCCGAAGCCGCGATGTTGGCGGGCTTACCCAAAGCGCCATCGGCTTACAACCCGATTAAAAACCCCCGGCGAGCGCGTATTCGCCAGCAATACATCATTGAGCGCATGTTGGATAACGGCTTTATTACTGCCGAAGAGGCTAAAGCGGCCAAAACCGAAGTGTTGCGGGTGCAAACCGCCGCTAGCCGCCCGCAAGTGCACGCCGAATACCTGGCCGAAATGGTGCGCCAGCTGATGTACGACCAATATGGCGAAGAAACCTACACCCGCGGTCTGGATGTCATCACCACCGTAAACAGCGCGCAGCAAGAAGCCGCCTATAAAGCCCTGCGCCGCGGCATCATGGACTTTGAACGACGCCAGGTGTATCGCGGCCCGGAAAAATTTATCACCCTACCCGGCGAAGCGCAGGATTTAGAAGACGCCATTGACGAGGCACTGGACGAGCATCCTGACAATGGCGACGTGCTGGCCGCGGTGGTCTTGCAGGCCGATAGCAAGCGCGTGCTGGCCCAAAGGCAAGCCGGCGAGGTGGTGGAAATAACCGGCGAAGGCTTGAAACCGGCGCAATCGGGCTTATCGGAGAAGGCGGCGCCTAATATCAAAATACGCCCAGGCGCCATCATCCGTGTAGCCAAAACACCCAAGGGTAATTGGGAAATTACCCAACTACCGGAGGTGGAAGGCGCATTTTTCGCCATGGACCCGCGCGATGGCGCGATCAAGGCGCTCGTAGGGGGGTTTGATTACGGTAAAAACAAATTCAACCATGTCACCCAGGCATGGCGCCAGCCCGGCTCCAGCTTCAAGCCCTTTATTTATTCGGCGGCTCTGGAGAAGGGGTTTACGCCATCGACCGTGGTCAATGACATGCCCTTGTTTTTTGATGCCGGCACCACCGGAGGACAGCCCTGGGAACCCAAGAACTACGACGGTACGTTTGAAGGCCCGATGCCGCTGCGCAAAGCGCTGGCGAAGTCCAAGAACATGATTTCAATCCAGATTCTGCAGTCCATTGGTACGCACTACGCGCAGGAGTGGATTAGCCGCTTTGGGTTTGACCCAGACAAGCACCCGCCCTACCTCACCATGGCACTGGGCGCCGGATCGGTCACGCCCATGCAGTTGGCGACTGGCTACTCGGTATTTGCCAATGGCGGTTTTCGCGTCAACCCGTGGCTGGTTTCCAAAGTCAGCGAACAACGCGGCAAAGTGCTACTGGAAACCGCCAAGCCGGTGCTAGGCGAAGCCAATGTCGCCATCGAGCCGCGCAATGCTTTTCTGATGACCAGTCTGCTGCAAGAAGTGACGCGCTCGGGCACCGCCGCAAAGGCCCAAGCCACTCTCAAACGACCGGACATTTACGGCAAAACCGGCACCACCAACGACTCCATGGACGCCTGGTTTGCCGGTTACCACCCCACCCTGGCCGCTGTGACCTGGATTGGCTACGACACGCCACGCAAGCTTGGCGATAAAGAAACCGGAGGCGGGCTGAGCTTGCCGGTGTGGATCAGCTTTATGGAAACTGCCCTGAAAAACGTGCCGATCATGGAACTGGAACCGCCCGAAGGCATTGTGCACGTGAACAACGAGTGGTACTACGAAGAGTTTTCCAAGGGCACCGGCATTGGCGCAGTAGGCGCAGGTGACAAAGCGCCAGCCGCGTCCGGCGGTGCTTCACGCCCTCTGTCCGACGAGCAGCGCAGCATTTTGGACTTGTTCAGAAACTGAGCCCAAACGCGCAGGGCGCGCCCATGCGGCGTCATGGTTCTACAGGTCAGGCGTGCGCCAGCCTTTGGGCTTTCACGGCACGGTCGCGGGTGTGGCCCGACTACAGTGGTCGGCTGGGAATTTTCTGCCAGCGCTCAGGGCACAAATTGCAATGGCACACCGGCTTGTGCACTGGCGTCCCGGCCTAGCAAGGCAAAAAAATCGCCCTGCCCTTTGGTGTCCTGCCAGCTGCCATCGCGACAGGAAAAATGGTAGCCGCCCGAGCGCGAGGCCATCCACACTTCGCGCAAGGGCTTTTGCAAATTAATGATGATCTGGCTCCCGTTGGCGAACACCAAAGTCACCATGGCGCCCACGCGCTGGTTATCGATATCGGCGTCGCCGCCATCGTTGATAGCATCACACATGCGTTCCACGCTGCGCAACAGGGATTCGGCCAGGTCCATGAACTCGGGGTCGGTCATTACAATTTCACCATGTCAAAAACAAAAAAATCGGCGGTAAGCGCCTGGCTAAGCCTAACAGCGGCACTGCTTTTGAGCGCCTGCGGGCAAAAAGGACCTTTGTACCTGCCGCCCAAAGCTTCCAACGGGACCTGCGCTTGCCCTGTTTTGGCCCTTCACACCTCCCAAAATCGGCAATCCGACGGCCGCACAGCATGAACCATACCTTACCCGGCGCTCCCTATTTTCACTACGGCGACCCCGGCCTAATGGTCGAAGGCCTGTCCCTGGCCGCCTTGGCGCAAGAGCATGGCACCCCTTTGTACGTGTATTCCAAGGCTGCGATGCAAGGCGCACTGGCCGCTTACCAAGCCGGGTTTGCGGGGCGCAAAGCCCAAATTTGCTATGCCATGAAGGCCAACTCCTCGCTCGCAGTGCTGCAAGTATTTGCCCGCGCCGGTTGTGGCTTTGACATTGTCTCGGGCGGCGAGCTGGCGCGGGTGCGCGCTGCCGGTGGCGACATGCAAAAAGTGATTTTTTCGGGTGTCGGCAAAACCCGCCTGGAAATGCGCGATGCGCTGGCGGCGGGCATAGGCTGCTTTAACGTGGAAAGCGAACCGGAAATCGAGGTGCTCAACGCCGTCGCCGTATCCATGGGCTTGCGCGCGCCCATCAGCATCCGTGTCAACCCCAACGTAGACCCCAAGACCCATCCCTATATTTCCACCGGCCTCAAAGGCAATAAATTCGGCATCGCCCACGAGCGCACTTTGGCGACCTACCAACACGCTGCCACGCTACCGGGCTTGCGCATTGTGGGTATTGACTGCCACATCGGCTCGCAAATCACCGAAGAAGCGCCCTATCTGGACGCACTAGACCGTATGCTCGATCTGGTGCAGGCGATTGAAGCGACAGGCATCGCGCTGGAACATATCGACTTCGGTGGTGGCCTGGGCATTCAGTACTATGACGAAGTACCACCTGCCGCCGACGCGCTGTGGGCCAAATTGCTGCAGAAAATCGACGCGCGCAGCTTGGAAAAGCACACTTTGATGATCGAACCGGGCCGCTCTTTGGTGGGCAACGCCGGGGTCTGCATCACCGAAGTTTTGTACCTCAAGCCCGGCGAGCAAAAAAACTTTTGCATTGTGGATGCGGCCATGAATGACTTGCCTCGCCCGGCGATGTACCAAGCCTACCATGCGATTGTGCCGCTGCAACCATCTACCGCGTCAGCCGTCCACACCGTATACGACGTGGTCGGGCCGGTCTGCGAAAGCGGCGATTGGATTGGCCGGGACCGCGCATTGGCGGCGCAGCCTGGGCAGCAGTTGGCCGTCATGTCGGCGGGTGCCTATTGCATGAGCATGGCCAGCAACTACAACACGCGCGGCCGTGCCGCCGAAGTCTTGGTCGACGGCGACAAGGCCACCGTCATCCGCGCGCGGGAATCGCTTAGCGAATTGTTCCGTGGCGAGTGCCTCGCAGATTAAAAACCCGGCGCAAACGCCAGCCCAGCAACACCGCAATGATGGCGCCGTACAGAGCAACCTGATCGAAGTTGCGCTTGCCCGCGCGCATCCACAAAAAATGCAATAGGGCCAGCACGGCGATCGCATAGACCGCGCGGTGTAGCTTGCGCCAGCGCGCTGCGCCCAGCCAGCCGATGGCGGCGTTGAAAGACGTAAGCGCCAGCGGCAACAACAGCAACAATGCCAGCAGCCCCACCCAAATAAACGGCCGCTTGGGAACGTCCAGCACGATGTCATCCCACTGCCCGCTTTGGTCCAACCAGGCATAAGCAATGAAATGCAACAACGCATAAAAAAACACAAACAAGCCCAGCATGCGGCGCAAGCGGGCCAAGGCCGTCCAGCCGGTGGTCTCGCGCAAAGGGGTCACCAACAACAGCACACACAGCATGCGCAAAGTCCACAGGCCGGTACCGCGCAACAAGGCCTCAGCCGGGTTGGCACCCAGCGCGTCCTGGGACAAGGCGGTCAGCCAATAGGCCAGCGGCAGCAGCGCCAGCACAAACACCACAGGTTTGGCAAAGCGCCCGCCCATGGCGCGATGAAAAAATGCCAGGTACACCGGGGCTCAATAAAATTTTTTCAAATCCATACCGGCATACAACTGGCCGACCTGCGCCTCATACCCGTTGAACATCAGGGTCTTGCGCTTCTTACCGAACACACCGTCCTCGCCCAAGCGCCGCTCGCTCGCCTGGCTCCAGCGCGGGTGGTCGACTTCGGGGTTGACGTTGGAAAAGAATCCATATTCTTGCGGCGCCGCCTTGTTCCAGGCGGTGGCGGGCTGGCGCTCGCTAAAGCGGATTTTGACAATGCTTTTGGCACTTTTAAAACCGTATTTCCACGGCACCACCAGTCGCAATGGCGCACCGTTTTGGTTGGGCAAAATTTCCCCATACATGCCAAAGGCCAGCAGCGTCAGCGGATGCAGGGTCTCGTCCATGCGCAAGCCCTCGGTGTACGGCCAATCTAAGATCCGGCTGCCGACAAAAGGCATGGTTTTGGGGTCGGCAAGGGTGACAAATTCCACGTACTTGGCGCTGCCCAAGGGCTCCACCCGCTTGATCAATTCGGCCAGCGAATAGCCCACCCAGGGTATGACCATGGACCAGCCCTCGACACAACGCAGGCGGTAAATGCGCTCCTCCATAGGGCTCAGGGCCAGCAAGTCCTCCAGGGACCAGCGCCCGGGCTTTTTCACCAAGCCTTCGATATCGACCGTCCAAGGCGCTGTTTTCAGGGTATGCGCGTTGGCAGCGGGGTCGGACTTATCGGTCCCAAACTCGTAAAAATTGTTGTAGCCGGACGCGTCCTTGTAGGCGCTGGGCTTGTCCATAGCCTGGGCGCCTACCAAGGCACTGGGCTTGGACGGCAACGGCGCCAATTTGCCAGGCCTTGGGGTGGGCGCGAGGACTTGGGCGGCGCTAAGCGAAGGCACTTGGGCTAAGGCCATGGCGCCCGATGCTGCGAGCAGGCGCTGCACCGCGCCACGGCGACCCTCCACCCAGTGGCGGGGCGTTATGTCTGAACTTGGAATTTTCACAGGGGCTCCTGGCACAAAAACTGTACCGCGAAAAGCACCCCGGGGACAGCGCGCGCCCGGTACCAGCGCGCTTAGCGCAGACCGGCTACGTAGTCGGCCAGGGCTTTGATTTCGCGGTCGTTGAGCTTGGCCGCGATTTGGTTCATTTGCAAGCTGTTCTTGCGCACGCCATCACGGAAAGCGGTCAATTGGGCTGCGGCATATTCGGCGTGCTGGCCACCAATTCTCGGGTATTGGGCGGGAATTCCAGCGCCGTTGGGGCTGTGGCAACCGGCGCATGCAGGTACCTGGCGATCGGCAATGCCACCGCGGTAAATGCGCTCGCCCAGCGCCACGGCTTCTTTGTCTTTGGCAAAACCGGGCTTGGCTGCCTTGCTGCCCACCCAAAAAGCAATATTGCGCATGTCATCTTCGGACAAGGCGCTGGCAAACCCCATCATGACCGCGTTGGCGCGCTTACCGGATTTGAATTCTTGCAGTTGCTTGACCAGGTATTGGGGATGTTGCTGCGCCAGTTTGGGGAAGGTCGGTGTTCCCGAATTGCCATCGGCGCCGTGGCATGCTGCGCAGACCGCGCCGTAGCTGGCTTCGCCTTTGGCCAGGTCGGGTTGGGCCGACTTGGCGGGCGCAACGCTATTGGCCGAGGCGGAAAATGCGCTGGCGAGCATGGCTGCAACGAGGAACAATTGGGCGAACAACTTCATGATGCTGGGGCTCTTCTGTGGGGCAAAAACCCCACCATTCTACAATGCGGCACGGGGCCTGCCCGCCATAACAACCATAAGCCCATGACCACCCCCAGCCCGTCTTCGCCGGTCCCGCCCGCAAGCGCAGCGTCAGCCCCCAAAAGCGCTGCCCAGCAGGCACTGGGCTGGCTGCACACGGCGCGTTTTTTGACGACCGCGCCGCAACTGCATTTTTTGCCCGAGCTAGACGTCCCGGAAATTGCCTTTGTCGGGCGCTCCAATGCGGGTAAATCGACCTGCATCAACACCTTAACCCAGCAAAAACAACTGGCTTTTGCGTCCAAACGCCCTGGGCGCACCCAGCACATCAATCTGTTTGCCCTGGGCAAGCAAGGCCAAATGGATGCGGTGCTGACCGATTTGCCGGGCTACGGCTATGCGGCAGTGCCCAAGCAGGACAAAATCCGCTGGCAGCAGGTAATGGCCAATTACCTGGTCAGCCGCAAAAACCTGCAAGCCATTGTGCTGATGTGCGACCCGCGCCACGGCATGACCGAATTGGACGAAATCTTGCTTGACGTCATCCGCCCCCGGGTGGAGGAAGGCCTGAAATTTTTGGTAGTCCTGACCAAGGCCGACAAGCTGACCCGCAGCGAGGGTGCCAAAGCCCTGTCGATTGCCAAGTTGCAAGCCGGTGGCGGCCAGGTGCGGCTGTTTTCGGCGACCAAGCGCACTGGCCTGGAGGACGTGGCCACCCTGTTGTGGGATTGGGCGCACCCGCCGGGCGCAGCAGCAACCCTGCTTCAGCCGTAAAAAGGCGGCGTACCTGGGGGCCGCGTTTTAAAGCGCTTGTGCACCCAGTAGTACTGGGCCGGATCCTGGTCAATCCACGCTTGGATGGTATCGTTCATACGCAGGGTGTCCGCGTGCAGATCTTCGCTGGGGAAATCCTTCCAGGCCTCGCTCAAGTGCACTTCATAGCCACCGGGCACCAGCCGGCTGACCAAGGTGCATACCCTGGCGCGCCCGAGCTTGGCAAAGCGCGACAGCGCAGGCACGGTGGCAGCAGGAACGCCGTAAAACGGCACCCAAAAGGCGCCCTCTGCGCCGAAATCCATGTCCGGCGACAAGTGCAAACGAATGCCTTTGCGCAAGCCACGCAGCACCGGCTGCGGGCCGTCTTTGCGCGCAATCGACAGCACATGGCCCGAGCGGTTGCGCCCTTGCACCATCCATTGCTCTGCCCACGCGTTGGTGAGCGGTACATAAATACAGGCCGTCGTAATTTGCTGCAATTGGGTCAGCACCACACCGCCCACATCCAGACCCACCATATGGGGCGCGAGGAATATCAAGGGCGACGGATCGTCCAATTCGGCCAAAGCACCGTCAAAACGTATGCGCTGGCGCAACGCAGCGACAGGCGCATGCCAAAGCCAGGCGCGGTCCAGCAGCGCTTGGGCAAACAGCCGGAAATGCCGGCGCGCCAGCGCGCTACGCTGCGCCGTGTCCAAGTGCCCGAAACAGGCCGCCACATTAGCCTGAACGACGGCACGCCGCCGACTTGCGCACAAGTACAAGAAAAAGCCCAAGACGCTGCCCATGGCGCGCAGCACCGGCAGCGGCAAATGGGCGAGCAGTCGCATCCACAGAACCAGCGGATTCACGCGGCAACCTCCTGGCGCGGCTGCTTGTAGCGTTCATACCCCCATAAATATTGGGCTGGGCATTGGCGCACCAAGGCCTCCATTGCGCTATTGATATGCGCCACCATGGTCGCAACATCAGCCTGCCGGTCGACCTCCAATCGCTGCGCATGGATGCAATAGCCACGACCCCAAGGCAGGCGCTCGCCCCAGGCGACAACGACGTCGGCACCGGTTTGCAAAACCAGTTTGGCGGCCAAAGTCATGGTGTAGGCCGGACGATCCCATACCGGCGACCAAATACCCATGCCCAGTGGAGGCACCTGGTCAGGCAATAGTCCGACGGCCTCGCCCTTGCGCAACGCTTTGAGCAATTTGCGCACGCCCTGCAAATTGGTGGGCACCGTCTGCAGACCTTGGCGGGTGCGAGATGCCTGCAACATAGCGGCCAGCCAGGCCTGGCGGGCCGGGCGGTACAGTACCGTCATGGGCCCGTAATGCGCAGCGAACAACTGGGCTGCCGAGGGCGCGGTGACTTCAAAACAACCTAAATGCGGCGTCAAAAAAATCACGCCGCGTCCGCTGGCGTAGGCTGCCTGCACCACCGCTTGCCCGTCCCAACGCACCGGTACCGGTGCACCAAACCACAAACGGGGCGACTCCAAAACACTGCAACCCGACTGCCCGATAGCGCCCAGCGCCTCGGCCCAACCGTAGCCCGCCTGGCGCAACTGGGTATGAAAACGCTGGCGGTAATTGCGCGACAAAAAATAACTGGCATAGCCCAGCAGCCAACCAGCGCCATGCAGCAGCCACAAGGGGCAACGTGCGAGCAGGCGTATCAGCGTAGACATAGGGCTTTGCTAGAATCAAAACGTCGCCGAGTTAAACGAGCAACTTGCAGGGCGACGACACAAACCGTCGGCGGGGCCGTCCAATTGTGCCTTGTCCTTGGGGACAAATCTGCTAAAGCGTTCGCCAGCTCCCGGGATTGGCAACGCGTGTCAACCTCATATTTTTCAGGAGAGCTAGCATGGCGAACGATTTTCTTTTTACCTCTGAGTCGGTGTCCGAAGGGCACCCCGACAAAGTGTCGGACCAAATTTCCGATGCGATTTTGGACGCAATTTTCAAGCAAGACCCCAAGTCCCGCGTGGCGGCCGAAACCTTGTGTAACACCGGCCTGGTCGTACTGGCCGGTGAAATCACCACCAACGCGCATGTGGACTACATACAGGTTGCGCGCGATACCATCAAGCGCATCGGCTACGACAACACCGAATACGGCATCGACTATAAGGGTTGCGCGGTCCTGGTGGCCTATGACAAGCAATCCAACGACATCGCCCAGGGCGTAGACCACGCCAGCGATGACCACCTGAACACCGGTGCCGGCGACCAAGGCCTGATGTTTGGCTACGCTTGCAATGAGACGCCCGAACTCATGCCCGCGCCCATTTACTACGCGCATCGACTGGTGGAGCGCCAGGCGCAATTGCGCAAAGACGGGCGCCTGCCGTTCTTGCGCCCCGACGCGAAAAGCCAGGTCACCATGCGCTACGTCGATGGCAAACCGCACAGCATTGACACGGTGGTGCTGTCCAGCCAGCACAGCCCCGAGATGAGTAATGGCGCGACCATGAAGCAGGAATTCATCGACGCGGTGATTGAAGAAATCATCAAGCCGGTGTTGCCCAAAGAGTGGCTCAAAGACACGCGGTATCTAGTCAACCCCACCGGCCGTTTTGTGGTCGGCGGACCGCAAGGCGACTGCGGCCTGACCGGACGCAAAATCATTGTCGATACCTACGGCGGTGCCTGCCCCCACGGCGGCGGCGCTTTCTCCGGCAAAGATCCCACCAAAGTGGACCGCTCGGCTGCTTACGCCGCGCGCTATGT
>CANFVA010000031.1 GCA_947450255.1 Comamonadaceae bacterium | reverse complement strand
CACCGCGGTGCGGTATTTGGAGCGCAGCGAGGTGTTGGCTGCATTGATTTTGACGTCCTGGCGGACGCGTTTGCGGCCCGACGCTAAGCGCGGGTTCTTTTTCTTGGGTTTTCCGGATGCCATAAATGTGTTTCCTAGTGGTCTGTGGATGTTGCCAGCAAAGCCCGCGATTATAGCCTTGCAGGGGGGTAGCGGCTAAACTCCCGCCGTGAGCCTTCTCAAGTCCGCCTCCACCGTGTCCGCCTGGACATTGGCCTCGCGCGTCACCGGGCTGCTGCGCGAAACCCTGATGGCCGCGCTCTTTGGCGCCAGCGCCCTGACGGACGCGTTCAACGTCGCTTTTCGCATCCCCAATCTGTTTCGCCGCATGTTTGCCGAGGGCGCTTTCAGCCAGGCCTTTGTGCCGGTGCTGGCCGCCAGCCAAGCCAAAGACGGAAACGCGGTCACCAAAGTCTTGATAGACCGCGCCGCCACACTCCTGGCCTGGGCCATGGTGCTGGTGTGTGTGGCCGGCGTTTTGCTCGCGCCCTGGATGGTTTGGGCCATGGCCAGCGGCTTGCCACCGGCGGGCTTTGATGCGGCGGTGTGGATGACGCGCTTGATGTTCCCTTACATAGGCTGTATGTCGCTGGTGGCGCTGTCTTCGGGTATTTTGAATACCTACAAGCGCTTTGCCATCCCGGCGGCCACCCCGGTGCTGCTCAATGTCAGCACGATTGCGGCGGCTTGGTGGCTTTCGCCCTGGTTTGGCGCGCAAGGCATAGAGCCGATTTTTGCTATTGCCGTAGGCGTAATGGCCGGCGGCTTGTTACAGCTGGGTTTGCAAATACCGGCATTGGCCGTTTTGGGTTTGTTGCCGCGTCTGGGCTTGGCTTGGTCGGCGCTGCGCTCTGCTTGGAACGACCCCGGTACGCGCACGATTTTGCGCCTGATGGGCCCGGCTTTGCTGGGCGTGAGCGTGGCGCAGATTTCCCTGCTCATCAACACCCAGATCGCCTCGCACCTGGCCAGTGGCAGTGTCAGCTGGCTCAGCTATGCCGATCGGCTCATGGAATTCCCCACCGCCATGCTGGGCGTGGCGCTGGGCGTGGTGCTGATGCCCAGGCTTGCAGCCGCGCGTGCCACCGCTGATGTGGCTGAGTATTCTGCGATGCTGGACTGGGGATTGCGCATCGTGGTACTGCTGGCCACGCCATGCGCGGTAGCGCTTTTGGTATTCGCGCAGCCGCTGGTTGCAGTGTTGTTTCATTACCGCGCTTTCACCGCTTTCGACGTGCAGCAGACCGGCTTGGCGCTGACCGGTTGGGGTGTTGGGCTGGTGGGGCTGGTCGCGATTAAGGTGCTTGCGCCAGGCTACTACGCCAGCCAGGATGTGAAAACGCCGGTGCGTATTGCCGTGGTGGTGTTGGTTATCACGCAATTACTCAATGGGGCGCTGGTGCCCTATTTCCGCCACGCGGCTTTGTCTTTGTCGATTTCCCTGGGTGCATTGCTCAATGCCCTGTGGTTGTTGCGCGGCCTGCGGACACGCGGTAGTTACCGACCGCAGCCCGGCTGGGTGCGCTTCGCTCTCCAAGTCCTGCTTGCCTGTGTGGCTTTGGCTGCTTATCTGGCTTGGGCCGCCCAAGCGTTTAACTGGTTGGCGATGCCTGGAGGCCCGTTGCAGCGCGTGCTGTATGTGGCTTTGGTATTGGCCGGTGCCGCGCTCTTGTACCTCGGCAGCATCCTGGCGCTAGGCCTGAATTTGCGCCAATTTTTACGGCGCTAAGCGGCATGTGGTGCTGCACAGTCCGCGTTCATGGCTGCAGCACGACGAACCGTGTAAAGTGGTTTCCAAAGAACGCTGTGGCGTGGCGAGGTGCCCCTAATTTGCGATAGAGTGGCGCATGGATTTTTCTTTTGAACCGCCCAGCCCGCTTGCGTATTTCGCTTCTTTGGTGCAAGGCGATGGTGGTTTTCCCTTGTTCGAAGCGGCCGCTGCCTTGGGCCATATGCGCGATGCCGACCTGGACTTGCAGGCCGTGCTCTCGCGCATGGACCAATGGCAAATGCGTTTGCGCAAACGCATGCCAGCAGACGCAGCAGGCATGGCCCGCTTGATGGCATTGAACCGGTTTTTTTACCAAGAACTGGGCTTTGCCGGCAACTTGAACGATTACTACACGCCCGATAACAGCTTTGTGCACCAGGTCATGGAATCTCGGCGTGGCATTCCTATTTCACTTGCGGTGATTTGGCTGGAGCTGGCCCAGGGCATTGGCCTGGAGGCCAAAGGGGTCAGCTTCCCCGGCCATTTTTTAATCAAGGTGCCCTTGCCTGCGGGACAAGCCGTGATCGATCCGATGAACGGCCAGTCATTCAGCCGCGAAGAGCTAAAAGAAATGCTGGAGCCCTACCGCCTTGGGGGCAAGCATGGTGCGGATTTTGAAGTGCCGCTAGGCCTGTACTTGCAAGCCAGTCCGCCGCGTGACATCCTGGCGCGCATGCTACGCAATTTGAAAGAAATTTACCGTAGCCAAAAACACGGTAGCCAATGGCTGGCGGTGCAAGAGCGGCTGATTGTGCTCACGCCCGAGGCCTGGTCCGAATACCGTGACCGGGGATTGGCCCACGCCATGTTGGGCAACCATGGCCAAGCCCTGGCCGATTTGGAGTGTTACGTCGTCAATGCCAACGACGTGGTCGATGCCGAAGCCGTGAGTAGCCAGGTAGATTTGCTTCGTAGGCAATTGGGCAAGCGACGGGAATCGAAATAAGCGTGTTCGCTTGCAACAAAGATAGATGGTTTGGCACCCTAAAGCCAGCACGCGCCGATGGCATGAACAAGCTCATTTGCGGCAGCAGATCAAACGCCTGCGCTAGTCGATTTTGAAACTGAATTCCTGGGTCACTGTTACCTCGGGTCCCGCGCTATCCGCCACGCATTTGTATTGCGCGATAGCTGCCTTCACTGTGGCATGGAAAACCCGCGGACCGGACAGGATAGTGACATCTTGTACTGCGCCACCCTTGAGCACGATCTGCGCCTTGACCACGCCTTGGGTGCCGTCCTGTAAAGCGCGACGCGGCATTTCAGGCGCAACTTGCGTAGGGCACAGAACGCCAATCGTCTTAGGTACCGCCGGAGCAGGTGCAGGCTGCGGCGCCGGTGGCGCCGGTGGCGCGGGCGGTGCTGGTGGCGCGGGCGGTGGGGGCGGCGCAATCACATGCGGCGTCGGCGGTGGTGTAGCCACCGACTGAATGGCCGGTGCGGTCGTGCTCACCGGTGGCGGGATGTCGGGCGGCGGCACAAAAGGCGGCGGAGGTGCCTGCAACTTAGGCGGCTCGGGCAGTGGTTCTATTTTTTTGGGTGGTGGCGGGGGGGGTGGTGGCGGTGGCGGCGGAATGATGACCTCTTGAATCAGCACAGCTTCCAGTGGCTTTTTTAACAGGGTCAGCCCCTGGCGCGCCAGGCCGGAAATCAGCACATAACCGACCACGAGGTGGACGGCCAGCACCAAGGCAATACCTTTGAGCCTGCGGCTAGTGTCCTGCTGCCCAAAACCGTGAGGCCAGGCGCTGCTGGCGCCAGGGTCCGACATCGCCAGTTCACCCAGTGCGCTCATAGAACAAACTGCTCCGCGCCAATCACGGCGATTTTCGTCAAGCCATGGCGTTTGGTACCCGAGAGCACATTGGCAAATACGGCATAGCGCGCATCTTTATTGGGGCGAATATGCACTTCTGGTTGGACTGCCCATTGGCCGATGGACTGCATTTTCTGGTCCAACTCCGGACCGGTGACGGCTACTCCATTCCAATAGACCACGCTGGCCGCATCAATATCGATCTGGATTTTTTCCATTTTTTGCTGGGTGGGTGGGGCACCTACCGGCATTTCTAAATTGACGGCATGCAGCTGAATCGGAATGGTGATGATCAGCATCACCAGCAAGACCAACATCACGTCAATGAGTGGCGTGGTGTTGATATCCATCATCACCTCGGGCTCGTCACTTGCGCTGCGGTTTCCAATATTCATAGCCATGGTGTGGGATCCTGCGGCAATTTAGTTCAAAGGGGGCGGCTCGGTGATGAAAGCTACTTTGACGATGCCTGCACGTTGGCAGGCCAGCAGCACTTTGCCCACGCCCTCGTAGCGCGCGGCTAGGTCACCCCGGATTTGCACCTCGGGTTGGGGTTTTTGCGTCGCCACTTTTTTGAGCTTCTCGGTCAACGCATCCACATTGCTCACGCGCGTTTCGTACCAAAAAATTTGGCTTTGGGCATCCACCGAGATGATGACATTTTCCGGCTTGGACTCGCGCACCTCAATGCGCTCTTTGGGCAGCGCCACCGGAATGGCGGTAGTGACTACCGGAATCGTGATGAGGAAGATGATCAGCAAAACCAACATCACGTCCACCAAGGGCGTGGTGTTGATGGATGCGATGACGGCATCGTCGTCGCTGTCCGGGCCGGGACCCACGTTCATAGCCATAGTGCTGCGCTTGCAGAAAAATGGGCAGGCTTTAGGCCTTGATGGTGCCTAGCACGACCGCGTGCAAGTCATTGCCAAAGGCGCGCACCTGGTCCATCACCGCCTTGTTACGCCGCACCAACCAGTTGTAGCCCAGTACCGCAGGCACTGCCACGGCCAAGCCGATAGCCGTCATGATCAGGGCTTCGCCCACGGGGCCTGCCACTTTGTCGATGGACGCTTGCCCCGAAATGCCGATCGCCGTCAGCGCGTGGTAGATGCCCCACACCGTACCGAACAAACCTACAAAGGGAGAGGTAGAACCCACCGTGGCCAAAAATGCCAGGCCACTTTGGGTGTTGCTTTGCACCCGATCCACCGCGCGCTGTATCGCCATGGCGATCCAGTCATTGAGGGGGATGTGGCCCATCAGGCCGTGGTGCTTATTGACGGCCGTACCAGCGGCATCGGCTAAGAATCGGAAAGGGCTTGCTTCGGAAAGCGCCGCCGTGCCTTCGGCCACGGTGGCAGCACTCCAAAATGCTTGGGCGTCTTTGGCCTGGCGTCCCATTTTGCTTTGTTCCAACACCTTAACGATCATGATGTACCAACTGCCCATGCTCATGATCAGTAACAATAACAAGACCACTTTGGTCACCAGATCCGAGCCCTCCCACAGCGCTTCCAGGCCGTAGGGGTTGGTGGTGGCGACGGCTGAGTTTGCAGCGCTGACGGCGGTTGCAGCCGCTTGCGATAGTGCAACCGTTGACCATGCGAAAAAAACCAGGCCTATGCCAAAAGCAGTGATGCGCCGAAGCTTTGCTTGGTGGAAATTCATATATCGTTGATTTCTTTGAGTTGGTTAACCATTGACCATCGATGCATTGAACCGCTGCCTTCTTATCGAAGTCCGCGACTTACAGATATTGGTACTGGCTGCACGCCGCTAGGCAATCCCATGGCCCTTGCCTGTTACTCCCTCAATTGCTTGGCACAAGGCCGTTAGCAATCGCGGCGCGATCATAAACAAATATCCGATCGCTGGCATCCCTATCGATCCGAATTCATCCGTTTCTTTTCAGTTTGATAAGGGGCGATTCGTAAAGCGAATTTGCTTACTATGGCCACCAGCCATGAGGTTCTCTGTGACAAATGCTTTCGGGAAAACCCTTAAATGTTGGGAAAATACCACTTTGAAAAGTGAAAAATTCAGTTTTAAAGTGTTGGATTTGTGGATATCATTATTTCCCCTAAAGTCTTGCAAGCAATTTTTGAAGTGAGAGGGCGAACACAACGTCTCAAGAGAGGGATTGCACGTGGTCTTTTCCCTTGCAGTGGCTTCAACGTTTTAATCTGATAGGAGCGCTATATGCATACTAGTCGAGGTTTGCGCCGCTTTGGCAACAACAGGGTGTTTGTCGGTCGGGCATTGGTGGTGGCACTCGGCTTGGTGTATGGCGCCAGCGTCAGTGCGCAGGACAGCGCAGATTCGTCGCTCAAGAGGGTGGAGGTTACGGGTAGCCGACTCCTGAGTCTTAACGCCGAGTCTGCGGCGCCGGTACAAATATTTTCGGCCGAGGAAATCGCTGCCTCCGGCGCAGCAAATCTACAGGAATTGTTGCTCAAAAACCCGGTATTTGGTACCCCGGGCTACAGTCGGACAAACTCCAACTTCAACAATGAAAGTGCAGGTGTTTCGACCGTTGATTTGCGCAATTTGGGCAGCTCTAGGACCTTGGTGTTGGTCAATGGCCGACGTTACATTTCTGGTCTCCCCGGTGATTCGGCAGTTGACCTCAATACGATACCGGCGGACTTTATTGACCGCGTGGAGATTTTGACGGGTGGCGCGTCCTCGGCTTATGGATCGGATGCCGTAGCGGGCGTTGTGAACATTATTCTTAAGAAGAGTTACGAAGGTTTCACCATTGATGCGCAGACGGGTCAAAGCGAACGGGGTGACGACACCAAGCACAAGGTCAGTGTTACCACGGGGGCTAAATCCGAAGACGGGCGCGCGAGTTTGATGGGCCATTTTTCTGTGACGCGCCAGGGCGCGGTGTACTCCCGCGACCGGGACATCTCCGCCGTGGACCAGGCGAGTAAGGGCACTTACATCACCGGCGATTCAGCAGATATTTTCACGGTTCAACGTCCCTTTTTCTCTAGTTATGCGCCGCAAGGAAGGTTTTACCCAACCACTAGCAGTAAGACTCTAGACAGCAATGGAAACTTGATTCCATTCAGCACCAACGGTCCGGCAGGTGATGGCGTTGGCGCTACCGGTTTTAATCGCTCGACTTACCGGACGATTGCCATACCCGTGGACCGCACCATGTTCGCGCTCAATGGCGAATACCAGTTGAAGGACAGTCACACCGCGTTTTTTGAGGGAACATTTGCCAACAGCAAAACCAAGACCGCGTTAGAGCCCTATCCATTGGCTTCGACGGACCTGACCGGTCGTTCAGGTAGCACTGGGATCATCCCCGCCCAAACGCTGGTGAACGGGGTGAAGATTGCGAACCCGTTGATACCCACAGCGTTATTCAACCTGATGACGGACAAAAATGGGGACGGCTTGACCGATTACACGTTCACCCGGCGAATGTCAGACATCGGCGGGCGCGGCAATCAGGCCGACCGGGACACCTTCAGGGTTTTGGGCGGTGTGAAGGGTGACATCAATCCTCAATGGGCGTATGAGGCCTATATGGGCTACGGCTTTACCAAGGAGGGGCAGACTAGTACCGGCCAGGTCAATGTGATGAACTTCTGGAATGCCCTGAACGTGATTACTGACACGAACACAGGCGCACCCATCTGCGCTGACGCAACCGCACGCTTGCAGGGATGCGTTCCAGCCAATATATTTGGTGCGAACAAGATCAGCGCCGCGGCTGCCGCCTACATCAGTGCCCCTGGCTCACTAAATACCAAGGTTACCCAAGAGCTGGCCGGTGGTGTGATTCGCGGTGAGCCCTTCACGGTGCCGGCTGGCCCGGTACAGGTAGCCTTTGGCGGTGAGTACCGCAAGGAAGGCTCGGCGACCGAGCACGACGCGCTCACCATTGCCGGTTTGAACGCCGGCAATGCACTACCCAACACCGCTGGTTCATTCTCTGTAACCGAAGGATTCGTGGAAGCGCGCGTCCCATTGGCGGCGAATGTTTCCTTTGCGAAGAGTTTGGATGCGGTAATGGCGATACGCTCTGGCAACTACTCAACTGTTGGCAATACGGTGAGCTACAACGCGGGGCTTGATTGGGCTCCCAATTCGACATTCCGCTTCCGTACGACTTCATCGTTGTCGGTGCGCGCACCCAACATCAATGATTTGTATGCCGCGCCCGCACAAACCTTCCCAACCGGCCTCGTGGATCCGTGTGAAGGCGTTTTGACTTCAGATACGAGCGCTTTGGCGGTCAACTGTAAAGCTGCAACGGGTGTGACCGCGAATATGGTATCCAATAGCGGTGAGTTCACACTTGGACAAGCGGACCAGCAAGGTATTTCTGGCTACGACAGCGGCAACCCCAATCTAAAGTCGGAAAAGGGCACCTCGGTCACGGTGGGTATTGTGGTGACCCCGCGGAACATCCCCGTGTTGGAAAAGTTCACGTTTACGGCGGACTATTACGACATCCAGATCGATGATGCAATCCGGAGCCAGGGCCGTCAGTATCTGCTGGACCAGTGCTACCGCTTGGGCGATACTGCATCGTGCCAATTTATCAAGCGGCGCGCGTTTGCTGCCGGAGGATATAGCGTAGGCTCGCTCGATACCATCAACCAAGTTCAAGTCAACAGCGGCGGCACCCACGCCAGTGGTTTGGATCTAACAGCTACTTACGCTGATCGGATCGGAAGCGGCATGGCGACGGCCAAATTGAGCTATAGCAAACTGTTTGACCTGTCAACCAAACTCACCCCTACGTCGGATACCGACCCGGTCGCTGGTGAGGTGGGTGCGTCCAAAGACCGTTGGATGTTAAACCTGGGCTACAAATGGGGTGACTACGCACTCAACACTACGGTCACCTACATCGGTGAGTCGTATTTAGACGATCAATTCATGAAGTCGATGGAGTGGGATTACGAGACCGGAAAAATACCGGCGATTACCTATATCGACGTGCAGGGCACCTACAACATCAACAAAAAGTCGCAAGTTTATTTCGGCGTCAATAATTTGATGGATACCCGGCCGCCGCTGATCCCGTCAGGACTGTCTGGCAACGTCACTGGTGCAGAAACCGACTCCGGTACATATGATGCGATTGGAAGGCGCTTCTACATTGGAATGCGGTACACCTTCTAAGCTTTGAAGCTCCTGGCCTCAGGCCCCTTGCAGCGATGGCTGTGAGGGGCTTTTTTTGTTTCTCCCGTGGCTTTATCTAGCACTTTTCCCCACTTGTGCTTGATGAATAGTCAGGAGTCGCAAAGAGTGAATCGCCCCGGTTTTCGAGGAGGCCCGTTGGTTTAAGTCATTCCACTGTGGCGGTTTGACTGCTAAGTTGCAGCTAGTAATTGTCTTCAGCTTCGGCTGGGGGAATATACCCAATTGGCCCCAAGAGTCTGTGGTGGTTAAACCAAGATACCCATTCCAACGTGGCTAGCTCCAGTGACTCCTTGGTTTTCCAGGGTGCCCGACGGTGAATCAACTCAGCTTTGTACAGACCGTTAATCGTTTCCGCCAGCGCGTTGTCGTAGCTGTCGCCCCGGCTGCCCACCGAAGGCTCGATCCCCGCTTCACTCAATCGCTCGCTATACCTGTTGGAAACGTATTGCGACCCCTGTCGCTGTGGTGGATGAGGGCAACTGTGAGTCCGGGCTGTCGGTCCTACAAATCCTGCTCCAACGCATCGAGCTGCTCCGGCGACAGCCCTCGATCCGGCGGGCATACACATCAATCACAAAGGCCACGTATTGCCAGCCCTGCCAGGTTGAGACATAGGTGAAGTCCGACACCCACAGCTGGTTGGGCCGCTCTGCCTTGAACTGCCGGTTCATGTGTTTCCAGACCTTGTCGGCCCCATTGACCTGCATGTTGACTTGCCAAACCCGTTGAATTTGCGGGATAAGTTCGTAATCGCGCTATGTCCTATCGCAGCGCAATGCCGGCTCGCGCATTTGGGCTGCATGACGTCTGTAACACGAGGGGGCAATCTGCAAAACCTTGCAAATTGGCTCGACCCCATAGGTGTCGCGGTGCTGGTCGATGTACGCCTTTAGCTCTTGAGTCGGCGGCCCTGCTCCGCCTGGGCGAAAAACGCGCTAGCCGTCTTAAGGATCTCATTAGCCCGCCGCAACTCCTTGACTTCGCGCTCCAAGGACTTGATGCGTTCGCGCTCGTCGCTGCTTATCCCATCACGCGTGCCCTCATCAATCTCGTGGCGCTTGAGCCAATCGCTGAGCGTTTGGGGGACGCAACCGATCTTGGGTGCAATCGATTCAATGCAAGCCCACAACGAGGAGTACTCACCTCTGTGCTCCTGCACCATACGGACAGCGCGTTGGCGCACTTCTGGTGAAAAACGGTTTGATTTCTTGTTAATGGCTCCACCTTCTGAAAGTTTGGAGTCTCTTCAAAACCCGGGGCGATTCACCAACGCGCGCAGGCTCGCAAGGTCCCCATTGGTCCGCTAATCCACGCGCACCTTCGCCGCCCCGGCTTGCCCCGACACAATTTGCCCGATCGCATAAACCACCTCACCCGCATCGCGCAAGGTCTGTGCACAAGCGTCGGCGTGGGCGGGGTCGATGACCACTACCATGCCGATTCCATTGTTAAACGTGCGGTTCATCTCCAGGTCGTCGATCCCGGCGGTGGATTGCAGCCAGGCAAAGAGCTCGGTTTGCGGCCAACTGCCTTTGACCAAATGGGCGGCGCAGTCTTCGGGCAGGACGCGGGGGATGTTCTCCAGCAAGCCGCCGCCGGTGATATGCGCCAGTGCCTTGATCGGATGCGCAGCCAGCGCGGCCAACACGTTTTTGACGTACAGGCGGGTCGGCTCCATCAAGGCCTGCTTAAAAGGTTTGCCGTCCAGTGTGGCGGGTAATTGATCGGCGGAGCGCTCTATGCATTTGCGCACCAGGCTAAAGCCGTTGGAATGCACGCCGCTGGAAGCCAGGCCCAGTACCACGTCGCCCGGCTTGACGTCCGCGCCGCTCAGGATTTTGGATTTTTCCACCGCACCCACCGCAAACCCGGCCAGGTCGTATTCGCCTGCCGGGTACATGCCGGGCATTTCAGCAGTCTCGCCGCCAATAAGGGCGCAGCCCGACAGCTCGCAGCCCTTGGCAATGCCGCCGATGACCGCCGCCGCCGTGTCCACGTCCAGCTTGCCGCAGGCAAAGTAGTCTAGAAAAAACAGCGGCTCGGCACCTTGCACCAACACGTCGTTAACGCTCATGGCCACCAGGTCGATGCCCACGGTGTCATGCATATTCCATTCAAAGGCCAGTTTCAGCTTGGTGCCCACGCCGTCGGTGCCGCTGACCAGCACCGGCTCTTGGTAGCGCTTGGGTACCTCAAACAAGGCGCCAAAGCCGCCAATGCCCGCCAGTACGCCTTCGCGCATGGTTTTGCGTGCCAGCGGCTTGATGCGCTCGATCAGCGCGTCCCCGGCGTCAATGTCCACACCGGCTGATTTATAAGACAAAGGGCTGGCAGCGGGCGGGGGTGAAGTGGTCATGGAAGGTGCGGGGCTGGGGCAGGCGTACCTGCGAGAGGGGAATCGGGGCCTGCCCGATAGAATCAGCCTTCGATTTTACGGGCTTACCCCGCCCATCCCTGGAGATGCATTGACGGACTCCCAAAAAAGCGCCGCCGCCTGGGCTACCATTGTTGCCTTCTGCGTGCTGACCTTGTGGCTGCTGGCGCCGGTGCTGTCGCCATTTGTCGTGGCCGCCGTGCTGGCCTATGCGCTCACCCCCCTGGTCGATTGGCTTGACGCCCGCGTGCGCGGCGCCTTACCCCGCGTGCTGGCGGTTGTCTTGGTGGAATTACTGGTCTTGGTACTGCTAGTCGGGCTGGTGCTGCTGTTGGTGCCGATTCTGGTCAAGGAACTGCCGCTGATGCGCGAGCAACTGCCCGGTTTTTTGGAGCAGCTCAATACCGCTGTGCAGCCCACGCTGCGCAAACTGGGGCTGCACTTTAGCCTGGAGCCTGCGGCCATCAAAGCCTTTGTCATGACCTACCTGAGCGCTAATGTGGAAGATTCCATCGCTTCCGTGTTGTCCTCGCTCAAGCTCGGTGGCAGCGCCGCCTTGGCTGTCATTGGCAATTTGGTGCTGATCCCCGTGGTGCTGTTTTATTTATTGATGGACTGGGACCGTTTCATGACCGGGCTGCGCACCCTGGTACCACCGCGCCACCGCGAGCGTACCCAAAGCTTTTTGGTCGATGCCGACCAAGTGCTAGGCGAATACTTGCGCGGGCAATTGGTGGTTATGGGGGTGCTGGCGGTTTATTACAGCGTGGGCCTGTCCCTGTTTGGACTGGATTTGGCCTTGCCGATCGGCACGTTTACCGGCTTGGCGGTGTTTGTTCCCTACCTGGGTTTTGGTTTGGGCATGGTGTTGGCGCTGCTGGCCGGCCTGCTGGAGTTTTCGGCCACAGTCGGCACATCGCATGCCTTGACCATGGTGGCCGTGGTCTTTGGCCTGGGCCAGGTGCTGGAGAGCTTTTTCCTCACGCCGCGCTTGGTCGGTGAACGCATCGGCCTGCACCCGGTGGCGGTGATCTTCGCGCTGATGGCCTTTGGCCAGGTGTTTGGCTTTGTCGGTATTTTGGTGGCCTTGCCGGCCAGCGCCGTGCTGCTGGTGGCCATACGGCGTTTGCGCAACAGCTATATCGCCAGCGGCCTGTACCGGCGCTAAACCATGGTGATGCGGCAAATCGCGCTTGACATCGCCATGCCCGGCCTGGAAACGCTGGACAATTTTTTCCCCGGCCCCAATAGCGCAGCCCATGCGCACTTGCAGCGCCTGGTGCATGGCCAGCAAGTGCCTGATGCGCTGGCTGTGCCCACTTATCTCTGGGGCCCTGAAGGCACGGGTAAAACCCATTTGCTGCGGGCAGTTGACCAAGGCCTGCGCGCACGCGGCGCCAGCGCCGGGTGCATGGATGCCTCTGGCGCTGCGCCGCCCGCGTTTGATGAATCTTGGGCCATGGTGCTGATGGACGATGTCCACCTTTATTCGGCCGAGCAGCAGCACACCGCGTTTGGTTGGTTTGTGCAAGCCCACAGCTTGCAGCGCCCGGTGATTGCCGCGGGCAGCAGCGCGCCGGCCGATTTGCTTTTGCGCGAAGACCTGCGCACCCGCCTGGGCTGGGGCCATATTTTTGCCATGCAGCCTTTGGCCGAAGCGCAATGCCGCGCGGTGCTGCGCCAGGCGGCCGATGCACGCGGCCTGTTTTTAAGCGACGAGGTCATGGACTACACCTTGCGCCGTTTTAGCCGCGACCTGGGCAGCTTGCTGGCCTTGCTCGACGAGCTAGACCGCTACGCGCTACAAACCCAGCGCGCCATCACCATCCCCCTGATCCGTTCGATGTTGGAGAACACATGAGTTTGCCCAAGCTGGCCCTGTTTGACCTGGACCACACCCTGATCCCTTTTGATTCCGATTACAGCTGGGGCCAGTTTGTTTCCCGTCTGGGTTGGACCGACCCGGTGGAGCACACGCGGCGCAACGACGCGTTTTACGCCCAGTACAAAGCGGGCACCTTGGACATCTTTGAATACGCCCGTTTTGCCACCGCTGCGTTTGTTGAGCGTGGCGAAGCGGCGGCGCAGCAGGCGCATGCGCGCTACATGGAAGAAGTGGTCAAGCCCGGCTTGTTGCCACAAGCTTTTGACTTGGTGCGCCAGCACAAAGCCGAAGGCGCTACCGTAATTGTGGTGACGGCGACCAATGAATTTGTTACCCGCCCGATTGCCGCCGCCCTGGGCGCGGACGAATTGATGGCAGTCGATTTGGAGCGCGACACCAAGCCCGGCGGCTCCGGCTGGTTTACCGGCGAAGTGCGCGGCGTGCCCAGCTTTCGCGAAGGCAAGGTGGCGCGGGTCCAGGCCTGGCTGTCTGCGCGTAATTTGGGCTGGCAGGACGTGCACAGCACGTTTTACTCCGACTCGATCAACGACCTGCCGCTGTTGGAAAAAGCCAATGTCCCGGTAGCCACCAACCCCGACGACCCTCTGCGCGCGATAGCCCAGGCGCGCGGATGGCGCATACTCGAACTCTTCGCCTAGCGGCGACGCGCCCTGGCCCCGCAACGGCAGGCCAGGCGCAACCCTAGTTTTATGATCAAAAAATTTATTACCAAGCTGTTGGCTAAAGCTACTGGCGTCAATACCAGTCCCGCCGGCAAACCCGATTTGGGCAAGCGCGTGGACGTGCCAGTCAAAACCCATGGCATAGACCCATCGCTTGTCGATGAACGCGCTGCTAACGTGGTGCGTACTTTGCAAGACGCCGGTTTTGTGGCCTATATCGTGGGTGGCGCGGTGCGCGACTTGCTGCTGGGCCTGCGCCCCAAAGACTTTGATGTCGCCACCGACGCCACGCCCGAACAAGTCAAATCCCTGTTCCGTCGCGCCTTCATCATTGGGCGGCGCTTTCGCATCGTGCATGTGGTCTATGGCCGGGGCCGCGAACATGAGGTGATCGAGGTCTCCACCTTCCGCGCTTATTTGGACAACGCCGCCGCCGAGCAAGTGGCAGGCAATGAAAAAACCAGCAAGAGCGAACTGGCCGGTATGAAGCACGCCGTGGACTCCACCGGCCGCGTGCTGCGCGATAACGTCTGGGGTCCGCAGGAAGAGGACGCGGTGCGCCGCGACTTCACCATCAACGCCATGTACTACGACCCGCAAACGCAAGTGCTGGTGGATTACCACGGTGGCATCAAAGACGCGAAAAACAAAACCCTCAAGATGATTGGCGACGCTGAGGTGCGCTACCGCGAAGACCCGGTGCGCATCATCCGCGCAGTGCGCTTTGCGGCCAAGTTGGCGCCGCTGGGCTTTAAGGTGGACAGCAAAACCGCCGCGCCTTTGCGCAAATGCCTGCCACTGTTGGCTGATGTGCCGCAAAGCCGTTTGTTTGACGAAATGCTCAAGCTCTTGCAAACCGGGCATGCGCTGGCCTCGATTGCGCAATTGCGCAAGCTAGGGCTGGAGCGCGGCATTTACCCCTTGCTCGATCTGGTGGTCGAGCGCGCCGACCACGCCTTTGTTACCACCGCTTTGCAAGACACCGACCGGCGCGTGGGCGAGGGCAAACCGGTGGCGCCCAGCTTTTTGCTGGCCTGCGTGCTCTGGGCCGATGTGCGCGACGGCTGGGCGGCGCGCCAGGCCCAGGGCGAGCACGCCCACCCGGCGTTACAGGACGCGATTGACGATGTGTTCAACGCCCGCATTGGTGATGTCTCCGGACGCGGTAAATTGGCCGCCGATATGCGCGAGATTTGGATGATGCAGCCGCGCTTTGACAAGCGCGTAGGCAGCGCGCCCTTTGGTCTGGTGCAGCAAGAGCGTTTTCGCGCCGCCTTTGACTTTATGCGCTTGCGCGCCGACATTGGCGAAGTGGACGAGGTGTTGGCCGACTGGTGGCAAGAGTTCTCCACCGGCGACGACGCCATGCGCGAAGACCTGGTGGACCAGGTGCGCAAAGAAAACCTCAAGCGTCCACGTGCAGTGCGCGCCCCCCGACCCGCTTCGGCGCCGCGCCGCGCCACCGCGCAGGCGTCTGCGGGCGGTGACAGCGCCCACGCCCCGGCTGCTGCGGCTGCACAGGACGCAAGCCGTGGCGAAGGGCTTGACGGCGATGCGGGCGATGCGCCTAAAAAACGCCGCCGTCGCCGTCGCGGTGGTGCCGGTCGCGGGGCGGGCGATGGTCAAGGCCATAGCGGTCCCGCGGACGCCAAATAAATCATCCATCCCATGCGTGCGCCAGTGATTGCCACCATCGGCCTGGGCGCCAATCTGGGCGATGCACGCCAGACGGTGCGAGATGCCATACAGGCCATCGCCGCTTTTGAACACTGCCAGTTGCATGCAGCGTCTGCGCTGTACTGCAGCGCGCCAGTGGACTCCAGCGGCCCGGACTATTTCAATGCTGTGCTGCAAATTGCAACGCGCCTGACTGCCCCTGATTTGCTGCGTCGTTTGCACGCCCTGGAGCGCGGCGCCGGGCGTGAGCGCCCTTACCGCAATGCGCCACGTACCTTAGATTTGGATATCTTGTTATATGGCGATGGCAACATCGACAGCGATACGCTTACCATCCCGCATCCACGCATGCGCCAGCGCGCTTTTGTGCTGCGCCCCTTGGCTGATATTGCACCGGCGCTGGTAAGTAGCGAGGACTTGCGTGCAGTGGCTGACCAAACCATCACGCGCGATACAGGGCCCACAGGCGCACTGGCTTAGGGATACGCACCATGCACCTGCCTCTGGGCACAGCCCCCTTTTTGACGCCAGCGATCGACGCACCGCGTGTCGAACTCGATACGCCCGTAGGCCGCATCAACGTGTATTGGTCAGTGCCGCCCGACGCCGACCCGCAGGCAGCGCCTTTGTTGCTTATCCATAGCGTGAACGCGGCCGCTTCGGCCGCGGAAGTCGCGCCTTTGTTTCGCGCCTACAGCGCGCAGCGCGTGGTGTTAGCGATGGAGTTGCCCGGCTTTGGTTTCTCGCAGCGTACGGACCGGCTGTATACGCCGCGTTTGATGACCGATGCTATCCATGCGGTACTCGCCGCCATTGCTGCGCGCCATGGCGATAGCGCGGTCGATGTGCTGGCGGTGTCGCTGTCGGGTGAGTTCGCTGCGCGCGCGGCCACCGAGGCGCCGCAGCGTATCGCCCGGCTGGCGTTGGTCAGTCCGACCGGCTTGATGGGGCACCGGGTGCGCAAGGCGCCAGCGGGCAGCACCATGTACAAGGCGGGCGTACACGCGTGGGTGCGCCATCCCTGGTGGGCGCAAGCATTGTTTGAGCTACTCACGCGCCCTGGCGTGGTGCGTTACTTTTTGCGCCGTACCTTCGGCAGCCAAGCCATCGACGAAACCCTGTGGCACTACTGCGTGCTTTCGGCGCAGCAAGCAGGCGCGCGCCATGCGCCCTTGTGTTTCCTGTCCTTGGCCATGTTTAGCACCGACATCCACACGGTCTATGAAGCGGTGCCCTGCCCGGTCTGGGTGTCCATGGCCACGCGCGGTGACTTTACCGACTACCGGGGCTTGCGTTTGCTCAAAACGTCCACGCCCTGGCGCGCCCATAAAGTCCCTGGCGGTGCCTTGCCCTATTTTGAAGATGGTCCCGGATTCGTGGCGCGCCTGGCACCGTTTTGGATGGCTTAGTCAGCGGCTCAATACCGTTCTGGAATGAACATCTGCGCAGGTACTTTGTGCCGCACATAGTCTTCATGGCGTACGCGCTCGGGCAGAACGATGGGTGGGTGCGGTATTTCCTCGTAGGGCATTTGCGCTAACAGATGGGCAATGCAATTGAGGCGGGCCTTTTTCTTATCCACGGCCTGCACCACCCACCAGGGCGCCTCGGGAATATGGGTGCGCTCTAGCATCACCTCTTTGGCCACGGTGTAATCTTCCCAGCGCTTGCGCGACTCCAGATCCATGGGGCTGAGCTTCCACTGCTTTAACGGGTCATGGATG
This sequence comes from Comamonadaceae bacterium, assembly GCA_947450255.1. Classification (GTDB taxonomy): domain Bacteria; phylum Pseudomonadota; class Gammaproteobacteria; order Burkholderiales; family Burkholderiaceae_C; genus Allorhodoferax. The sequence goes on along the minus strand of CANFVA010000031.1, from coordinate 7,846 downwards.
CGGCCTAGAAAGCGGGAGTGTTGCTCCTCATCGGAAATCGAGAACCAGTATTTGATGAGCTGAATGCCCGAGCGCACCAGCATTTTTTCAAACTCAGGCACGGTACGGAAAAATTCTTCGTATTGTTCGTCGCTGCAAAAGCCCATGACGCGTTCCACCCCGGCGCGGTTGTACCAGCTGCGGTCAAACAAGACTATTTCTCCGGCGGCCGGCAGGTGCGATACATAGCGCTGGAAATACCACTGCGTGCGTTCGCGGTCGTTGGGTGCGGGCAGGGCGGCTACACGCGCCACGCGCGGGTTCAAACGCTGGGTGATGCGCTTGATGGCGCCACCTTTTCCAGCTGCATCGCGGCCCTCAAACAGCACCACCACTTTATGTCCGGTGGCCACCACCCAGTCTTGCAGTTTGACCAATTCGCCTTGCAGGCGAAACAACTCGCGAAAGTAGCGGGTACGCGCTGCGCGCGATTCATCGGTGGCATTGACGACCGCATCCGAGCTAAACGCCCGATCTTCTGCTTCCATCTCCAGCTCCTCGTCAAAGCTGTCCAGCAGGTCCATGCGGATGCGATGGACGAGATCATCATCTTGCGGCGTAGTCATCGTAGGGCCTCTATAAAAACGTAGATCCAATACCTAGGGGGCGTCTATCGGCGAGCCAATGAAGTTACGCCCCCGAGCCGATCCCAGCTCCAGGCTCAGGTGTTCGCGCCCGCTGACGCTGTTGCGCAGGTCGCGCGGACTGACGCCCACGCTGCCAAGCCATTGGGTCAATTGCTGTGCGCCTGGCGTCTGGGCGTCGTCAAATACACGCTGCAGCATGGCAGCGCAGGCTGGCGATGATTGCTCTGCCAACTCCCAGACCATGGGCAGCCAAACGGCGCAGGCGTGGCCATGGGGCATGTTTTCATGCAGTGTCAGGTCATAGGACAAAGCGTGGGCCAGGGCCGTTTGGGTTTGCGACATGGCAAGGCCTGCCAGCAAGCTGGCGCGAGCCAAGGCAATGCGGGTGGCGTCCGCACCATGGCCGTCTAAGAGCAGCGGCAGTTGCGCAATCACGGTGCGTGCAGCCTCCAGCGCCAGGGCTTGGGTGATCGGGTTGCTCTTCTTATTCCACACCGACTCCAGCGCATGTGCCAGGGTATCGAGCGCGCAATCACGGCTTTGTGGCAGTGGGCAGCGCAGCGTCAAGTCGGGGTCGACGATCGCGCGTTCGGCAAAACCATCCATGGGCGCCCACGATAGCTTGACGGCGGGTCGCGCTTGGGTGTCCCACAGCGTGGCCCAGCGGGTCACCTCACTTCCGGTGCCTGCCGTCGTAGGCAATAGCCACAACGGGTGGCGTTCATAGATGGCGGGCAGTTGCTTGTTGCGCCAAGTCTTGGCACACAGAGAGGCATCGGCTAAGCGAAAACGCAACGCTTTGGCCAGGTCCAGGGTGCTGCCGCCGCCCAGTGCGATGACGGTGGTGCTGGGGTCCTGCATCGCAGGCCACAAGGTTTGGCAGAGTTGCCGTGCCATTTCCACGCTGGCCAAGCCGCCTTCGTACCAGGCCCAGCCTGCACAGTGCGTGCCTAGTGATTGGCGCAAAAAGTCGGCGTTTTCCACGCTCAGCGCCGCACGGTCGGCCAGGACGACGGCAGGCTGATCTAACTGCAGGCCGTACAAAGCGCCGCATCCCCAGGTGATGTGCACCGGGTTGTGCCAGCCTAAATGAAGCGCTTGCGCAGCCATGCGGAGAATATGTCTATGCAGGTCACTGTCAGCGCCAGCATCAGCAATACGGCGCAGGTTTGGGCATACTGAAAGCTGCGGATGACCTCATACAAAACCACACCAATACCACCGGCGCCCACCATGCCCACGACCGAGGCCGAGCGCACATTGGATTCAAAACGGTACAAGGAATAGGACAGCCACAAGGGCATGACCTGCGGAAAAATGCCGTAAACGATTTCGGCCAACTTGTGCGCGCCCATGGCGCGTATACCCTCGACCGGGCGCTCGTCTATCGCCTCCACGGCTTCCGCAAACAATTTGGCCAGCGTGCCCGTGGTGTGCACAAACAAGGCCAGCACGCCAGCAAATGGACCCAAGCCCACAGCCACGATAAACAACATGGCAAACACCATCTCGTTGATGGCGCGGCACAAATCCATCACCCGTCGCACCGGTTGGTAGACCCAGGGTGGCGCCACGTTGTGCGCGCTGAGTAAGCCCAGCGGGATGGCCGCCATAATCGCCAACACGGTACCCCAAAGCGCAATATGCAGGGTGACCACTAACTCATGCAGGTAAATACGCCAGTCGTGGAAATTGGGCGGGAAAAACTCCCGCGCATAGACCCGCATATTGTCCGCATCGCGGATCAGGTCTAAAGGGCGCATTTCTGCGCCCTGCCACGCCCACGCTAGCACTAGCAGCACCATACCCCAGACCAGGGCGGTCGTCCAGGAAGAGCGCCCCGCACCGGCCTGCGCCAACAAAATACCTAGCCGTTCGGGCCTTGTACGTGCGGTGGCTTGGTCGGTGCGCATAGGTACGGCCTTAGGCAGTTACTTGGCCAGAGCGGCCAATTTTTTGTCGATGTCGGCCAGCAAGCGTATTTTTTCTTCGGCGCTGTACTGGGCGTCGTTTTCTATCTTCACGCGGTCTTTGTACAACTCCAATTGGCGGATAGGTGTCAACTGGTCATTGGTGGACTCTTTAAAGCCGCTGTAGTTGTAGATTCTTCCCATTACTTCCTTGTCCGCATCGGTCTTGCCATAGCCCAGCAGGAAGGTTTTCACTTTTGCCTTTACCGCAGGGTCCAGGTCCTTGCGCCACACGATAGGGTCATTGGGAATCAGGGGGCTCTTCCAAATGATCTTCAGCTCCTTGGCCATCTCGGGCTTGGTGGCCTCCAACTTATCTGTCTCTTCGGTGTTGTTGGTGGCCACATCGACCTGCTTGGCCAGCACCGCCTGGATGTTGGCGCCATGGCTGGCATTGCGGATGGTTTTAAAGGCAGTGCGCGGGTCCACCTTGTTCATCGCAAACACGTAATAGCTGGGCACCAAGAAACCGGATGTGGAGCCGGGGTCACCGATGCCAAAGTTAATCGACTTGCTGTTTTTCAGCACGTCATTGAGATTGTTATACGGGCTGTCTTTTTGCGTAATCAGCAAGGAGTAGTAGCCTAGCGAGCCATCGGAGCGCACGATCTGGGCAAACACCTCGCCGTTGGAGCGATCTACCGCATCGATCGCCGCTTTGTTGCCATACCAAGCCACCTGGACTTTGTTAAAACGCATGGCTTCAATGACCCCGGCATAGTCCGGCGCGTAAAAGGCCTTAACGGTCAGACCGGTTCGCTTTTCCATATCCCTGAACAGGGGCTCCCAGCGCTCGCGCTGCACACTGGCTGAATCCGTCGAGATAACGCCAAAGTTAATTTCTTGTGCTGCGGCGATCAGGCTGGCCGACAGCAAAGAAAAGGCGAACACATAACGCATGGGTTTCATAGCAAGACTCCTAAAGATAGATGGAAAAAGTTTGGGACTAAACGGCAATGGATGTTTCGCCAGCAAGGGACAGGCAAGGCGCTTGCCCTTCATCGAGCAGTAATTCGTCGCTATGGCTGCCGTACAAATCGCGCAAATCCGTATCCGTGAGTTGGGCGGGCGGGCCATCGAACACCACCTTGCCCGCACGCAGCGCGACGATGCGTGCGCAATATTGACGCGCCATCGCTACGTTGTGCAGACTGACGACCAGGGTCATGCCGCTTTCCTGGTTGAGTTGGCGCAACAAATGCATCACACGGCGGGCCGATTCCGGGTCCAGCGACGCCACGGGCTCGTCGGCCAGCAAAATACGCGCGCCCTGTAACAAGGCGCGGGCCACGGCAGCGCGTTGTTGCTGGCCCCCCGAAAGCGTGGAGGCGCGCTGCAAAGCATAGTCGGCCAAGTCCACCGATTCCAAGGCTTGGAGCGCTCGCAGTTGTTGGTCATGGGTAAAGGAAGCACTCAGTACCCGCCACAGCGGCATATGCGCTAGCAAGCCGGTCAGCACATTGCTGAGCAAGCTCATGCGGCTGACTAAATTAAATTGCTGAAAAATGATGCCAGTCTGATGCCGCAGCTTACGCACATCGGGGCTGAGGACGCCACCGGACTGCAAGGTTTTGCCGGACAGGGCGACCGCGCTGTCCTTGCCATCGAGCAGTTCCAAGCCGCAAATACTGCGCAATAAGGTGGACTTGCCCGAACCCGATGCGCCTAAAAGGCCGACACATTCGCCCGGCGCGATGCGCAAGCTGATGCCGTTCAAGGCTTGCGTGCGAGCAAATTTTTTTTGGGCATGCGTAATGCTGATCGCAGCGGCCGGTGTGAAAGTCATCGTCTGACTTTCGTACAGTTGTGTGAAATTTTTATGACATTCGCATGTAAGCGATTGACTTATTTGTCTTCACTTTTGGAATTGCGAGTGCTGCCGAGGTAGTTATTCATCCAGAAGTAAGCCACCAGGCCCAGCGTCAGCAGCACCATAAATCCTTCGGTGAGTACCAGTCCGATGTCGGACTTGAGGAAGGGGAAGTGCTCAAAATTCATCCCGAAGAATCCGGTAATGAGATTGAGGGGCAAAAAAATGGCGGTCAGCGCGGTCAAGGTCTTCATCACGTCGTTGTTGCGGTTGCTCTGCACATTAAAGTGCATTTGCACCGCTGCCTCGGCACTTTGCTCCAGGCGGCTTACGTGGTGCACCACCCGTTCAATATGCTCCAAGACATCGCGGCTGCGCACCCGTAGCAGCTCTAGTTCATTGGACGACAAAGTAGCATCTTCGCGCCACGCGTCCAGCGCCTCGATCCAGTCCTGTACCGCCGCGCGCTGGTCTTCGCAGACTTCATCGAGGTAATGCAGCGTCAGGCGCGAGTCGAGCAGGGCACTCCAATTGTTGAACCGGGTGCGCGGGTTGATCAACTCACTTTGCCAGTGGTCAAGCTGGCGCGTCAGTTCGCGGCGCAAGTCCAGGTAGCCATCGACCATCACGCCAATCATGCGCAGCATCAGGTCCGCCGGATTGGCCGGCACCCGCCCGGCTGTATGGTTGGCCCCGCTGTGCAGTAGCCGGTTGGCAAAGGCGTGGCGTACGCTGCAATCGGCCGGATGCACCGAAATCACCACCCGGTCCAGCACCAGAAAGCCAATCGGGCTGGTGTCAATGCGCCGCAAAATCGGCGGACCGCCTTTGCTGCTAGCGCGGTGCATTATCTGGCCGGGATTGGCCAGGTCTGACTCGGTGCGGCCGCGCGCCAGGCGGCGAAACACCAGCAAGTCGTATTCGTTGGTGTAGTCGTAATGCGAGGGCAGCTGGTTGTTCAGCAAATCGTTGATATGTAAATCAACGAGTTGTACGCCGCATAAGTTTGAGAGCAGCACATGGATCTCGCTTTGCATGACTTCAAATTCACGGCGGCTGAAACTTAGCCACACATAGCCCTGTGCGGGCAAGTGATGCGGCAAGCCCTCCGACTCGGAAATGGCTTTGCCTTCAATCGAAAGTACGTGCATCGGGCTTACTCTTTGTTGCGCTCGGGTCCGCAGGACCCAGACTGTTACCCGGTGTCGGCTTAGCCGATACGTGGAAAAGTCGCCTCGGCCTGGTAGCTTTTGAAGCTGCTCAACTCTTGCGCGTTGCACTCGGTTTGCATACGCGAGCCTTGTTGCACCGCCGACACACAGCGAAACTCTTTGCGGTAGGCGTCGGTCACCTCGTTCTCTTCGATGGCAATGGCGGCCAGGCCCGCCACGATGCCGCCTTGGCGGCGCACCAGGTTGATGGCTGCGTTCATGGTGCCGCCGGTCTCCACCCACTGGTCCACTACCAACACCTTGGTGCCCTTGGCAAAAGCGGGCAGGCGCATTTCCATAGACTGGGTGCGGCCCGAGTAATTGGTAAAGGTCACGCTATCCGTATCGACACACAGTTTGCCCGCTTTGCGGATCGGCAAAAAGCCTACCTTCAGGCGCGTTGCCAGCGCCGAGGCCAGCACAAAGCCCATGGCGTCCAGGCCAGCGACTACATCGACCGTCAGGCCGTCCAGGTCGGCGACTAGATCATCGAGCAAATCATGGAAGGCTTCGCCGTTGATGTAGATGGACGTTGGGTCCAGCCAGGCGAATTTGTCGCCCTTGGTGTTGGGTGACATGATGGACAAATACCAGCGATCATTGCGCGGTCCTTTGATGCTGCTCATAGGGGTGATGCTCCATGGTTACGGGTTAAGTTCAGCAATGCGCGCAGGCGCAAGGGGTCCAGGTTGTAAAAATCGCCAGCCAGATTCACGCCGGTAGCCACCATAAAGCAGTCCACCTCGGCCGCGTACTGCGCCGCATTCTCCGGTGTGATGCCCGAGGCCAGCGCCAGCGGCGCATCACCAATGGCTTGGCGGAAGGTGGCAATCTTGCCGCTGTCGGCCGCGTGGCCGGTTGCCACGCCCGAGGTGCAGACCGCGTCCATAAACCCGGTAGCCATGCGCGCCGCTGCGGCGTAATGCGCAGGCAGCACTTCGCGTTGCTTCTTAAAGCAGGTACCGCCTAAGTACATGCCTTTCCATCCCGAGGCCTGGCGGGCGGCTGCAATCGCCAGCGCCTGGGTTTGGCCGGCGTGCGGGGCCAACTCGTCGATGCAGGCATCGTCGGCCCAATAGGCATCGACTTGCACGCCTTCGCGCTGCAAATCGCCCAATACGCCAAAGGCCTCCAGACCGGTCACGGCCAAAAAGTTGACCCCCAAAAACACTGACGGATAACGCGCCCGCACATGCCCGATGATGGGCACAAACTGCGGGTATGCAAAATCGTGGTTGATCAGGAAGACGCCGGCGGCGCCCTCGGCTATGGCGATCTGTACATTGCGCTCGGCCTGGTTCTCGTCCAGCACGTGCACCACCGGCAGCACCACCGGGCCGGGGGACTTAAAGAGTTTGTGGAATTCTTGGCGATTCATAGGCTGGGCCTTTCGGCCGCATTATCCACAAGCCGTGCCAAGTGCTCGTGCAAAGCCTTGACGTAGATCAGGCAAAGCCGTTTGCGGCACTGGCTGCACCGCCGCGGGGGCGGTATTCAACCCACAATGCAGGCAGTGCGATCTGCACTGCATTTCTCACCCCAAGCCCACCTATGTCCCACTACCACGCCGTCGTCTGGATCGACCATGTACAAGCCCATGTAATTCACTTTTGCCCCGACGATGTGGAGCAGTTCATCGTGCATCCGCATCACCCGCAGCACCAAGTCCACTCCACCTCTGGGACGCTGGGCGACGGGCGCGCCCCGGTGGATAAGGACTACTTTCACCGGGTAGCCCTGGCCTTGGTGGGCGCCGAGGAAATATTGGTGGTCGGCCCGGCACAGGCCAAGCTGCAACTGGTGAAACATATCCACGCCCATGAGGCCGCGCTGGTGCCCAGGCTGGTCGGCGTGGAAGCCGTGGACCACCCTAGCGATGCCCAGTTGGTGGCCTATGCCCGCAAATACTTCCGCGCCAAAGACCGCATGCGCTAATGCCCGCGACGGCACCAGCTGGCTCAGCTTCTGATTTTGCTGGGTAGCGCAAATACCGCATAAGGCGGCGCGGGCAGGCGCAGCTGCGCTGCCAGGTTTTGCGAGGCGTCGTACACCATATAGCTTCCGCTAATGCCTTCCACGGTGATGGACGCGGCGGTATCAAAAAAGTTGGCCACTGCGCAACTGCCGCTGGCGTTGGTGGTGCAGGTGGTTTTGCCGCCGGGCAATTGGTTGATCGCCACCTGCGCATTGGCTACTGGGGCACCCGTGCTGACATCGCGCACCGCCACT
>CANFVA010000030.1 GCA_947450255.1 Comamonadaceae bacterium | reverse complement strand
TTGCGGGGCCGAAGTCCCGCACGTTGTAAGTGACGATGGCTTGCGCCTGCGCATTGGCGGCGGCTTCCAGCACCATTTCATCGGCAGGGTCGCGCAACTGCGGTCTCCATTGGTAATGCGTCATCACTGGCTCGATATGTCCCGCCAGCTCGTTCAAAATCGCGTCAATGTCGCTGCCCATTAGCCCAGAGGCCAATAAATGGGTGGGACGCTTCAAAACGTCCTCGTATTCCAAAAAAAGTGCGGGGCTGCAACACATCTTCACTTGCCCAAGTCGAATAATTTGCATCAGGGCGAACGATGGCCCATGGCGGTTGCGTGTGGCAGCCACCAGAATATTGGTATCGATGACGAGTTTGGGAGAATTTTTCATATCGCCGATGATGTGATTATTCTGTTCCCCTGGGCCGCTGTCAAGCCATGTGGCCTCCCCATCGGTGCAGCGCGTGCGGGGCCTACTGCCCAGCAAGCGCCGATGCTCGTCGATTGGTTAGGATGTAGGCATGTTGCACCTGTGTCCCGGCTGTTTTGCGGCAAACGTGGTTTGCGCCCCTGCGCGCAGCGCGGCCGACTTTGCGCAGTGCCTTAGCGAATCTTCTCAGGTAGCACATCCATGGCTCTGACCTTTCCTTTTTCCGCCATCGTCGGCCAGGACGATATGAAGCTGGCCATCGTGCTCACCGCCATCGACCCCACGATTGGCGGCGTGCTGGTCTTTGGCGACCGGGGCACCGGCAAGTCCACCGCGGTGCGCGCTTTGGCGGCCTTGCTGCCCAAAATGCGCGCTGTTACCGGCTGCCGCTATGGCTGCGATCCGGACGCTGCGCGCTGCCCCGACTGCGTGGCTGCGGCCAAGGGCAAAACCCAGGCCAGCCAGCTGGTGGGCGTGCCGGTGGTCGATCTGCCGCTGGGCGCCACCGAAGACCGCGTGGTAGGCGCGCTGGACTTGGAGCGCGCTTTGTCGCAGGGCGTGAAGGCTTTTGAACCCGGCCTGCTGGCGCGCGCCAACCGGGGCTATTTGTATATCGACGAAGTCAATTTGCTGGAAGACCATTTGGTGGACTTGCTGATCGACGTGGCCGCCTCCGGCGAAAACGTGGTCGAGCGCGAAGGCCTGAGTGTGCGCCACCCGGCGCGCTTTGTGCTGATCGGCAGCGGTAACCCGGAAGAAGGCGAATTGCGTCCGCAGTTGCTCGACCGCTTCGGCCTGTCGGTGGAAGTAAAAACACCGGGCACTTTGGACGAGCGGGTGGAAGTGGTGAAGCGGCGCGATGCCTTTGAGCAAGATCCGCAAGCCTTTACCGCGCAATGGAAAAAAGAAGACGACAAAGTGCGCAAAGGCATAGTCGCCGGGCGCAAGCGCCTGAGCGAGGTGGAGATTCCTGACAGCGCCCGCGCTTTTGCCGCGCGGCTGTGCATGGCCTTGGGCACCGATGGCTTGCGGGGCGACCTGACGCTGGTGCGCGCCGCCCGCGCACTGGTCGCCTGGCAAGGCGACAAAGCGGTCACGCAAAAACATCTGCAGCGCGTGGCCCCGCCCGCCTTGCGCCACCGCTTGCGGCGCAATCCGCTGGACGACGCGGGCTCCTCGACCCGCGTGGAGCGGGCGCTGGCCGAGCTGGCCGCTGCGCCGCAAAAATAAGCGTTCTGCATGCAAGGCGACGCAGCCACCATTGCCGCCCTGTTTGCCGTAGACCCGGCGGGCCTGGGGGGTGTGGCTCTGCGCGCCCCCGCGTGCGCTGCGCGTGACGATTGGCTGGCGCTGCTGCGCGCACTTTTGCCCTCGGAAAATCCCTTGCGGCGCGTGCCCCTGAACACCGGCGACACCGCCTTGCTAGGCGGGCTAGACCTGGGTGCCACGCTGCAAGCGGGCCGCCCGGTGGCGCTGCAAGGCTTGCTGGCGCAGGCGCACGGCGGCGTGCTGGTGCTGGCGATGGCCGAACGCATGACGGCGAGCGCAGCAACGCGATTTGGCAGCGTGCTCGACAGCGGCGAGGTACTGCTGCAACGCGACGGCCTGGACCGCGTGCTGCCCGCCCGCGTCGGCCTGGTCGCGCTGGACGAAGGCGCCGACGAAGACGAACAATTGCCCGCCAGCCTGGCCGAGCGCCTGGCTTTTCATCTGCGCCTGGACAGCCAGGGCCCGGATGAGGAAAGCCCGTCCTGGAGCGCCGACGAAGTGCGGGCTGCACGTGGGCGCTTGGCGCAGACCAAGATGGCCCCTGAAGCGGTGCAAGCCTTGTGCGCAGCGGCCATGGCGCTGGGCATTGATTCGCTGCGTGCCAGCCTGTTTGCGGCGCGAACCGCCCGCGCAGCAGCGGCGCTGTCGGGGTGCGACGCGGTGGAAGAAGAACATATTGCGGTCGCTGCACGCCTGGTGCTGGCCCCACGTGCCACCCGCCTGCCGCCTGCCGCCGACCCGCAGGAGTCCGCGCCACCGCCCGAACAAGCAAGCCCGCCCGAGCCAGCCGAGAACCCAGCGCCCGAAGCGCCGACCGAGCCGCCCCCAAACGCACAAGACCACACCCAACACGAGAACAATGACGATGCCGACAGCCAATCCGCAAGCCCGCAAGAGCTGGCCGAGCGCGTGCTCGAAGCCGTGCAAGCGGCCATACCTGCCGGTTTGCTGGCACGCCTGAAGATTGGCGCTTTGCAGCGGGCGAGGTCGCCGACATCGGGCAGCGCCGGTGCCGCGCAAAAAAACGCTTTGCGCGGTCGTCCCGTGGGTGCGCGCAAGGGCGAGCCGCGTGCCGGGCAGCGCATCAATGTGCTGGAGACTTTGCGCGCCGCCGCACCCTGGCAAAAACTGCGGCGCAATGCGCTGGCATCAACGTCGGCACCTATTGCGCCCTCGCCACTCCCGCCGCGCATCGTGGTGCGCAAAGAGGATTTCCATGTCACCCGCTTTCGCCAGCTGGGACAAACCACCACGGTGTTTGTGGTCGATGCCTCGGGCTCATCGGCGCTCAACCGGCTGGCCGAGGCCAAGGGCGCGGTAGAGTTGCTGCTAGCCGATTGCTATGTGCGCCGCGACAGCGTGGCGGTGCTGGCGTTTCGTGGCAAGACCGCTGAGGTGCTGCTGCCGCCCACCCGCTCGCTGGCACGCGCCAAGCGTAGCCTGGCCGGCCTGCCCGGCGGTGGCGGCACGCCGCTGGCCTCGGCGATTGACGCGGCCAGCGCGCTGGCCGGGCAGATTAAACGCAAAGGCGAGACGCCTATCGTGGTGTTACTGACCGATGGCAAAGCCAATATCGCCCGCGATGGCAGTGCGGGCCGTGGCCCCGCCGCCAGCGATGCCTTGGCTGCTGCGGTGCAACTGCGCGCCACCGGGGTGAGCGCGCTGCTGATCGACACCTCGCCCCAGCCCCAAAGCAGCGCCGAGCAATTGGCCGCCGCCATGGGCGCGCAATACCTGGCCCTGCCCTACGGCGGCGCGCAGTCGCTAAACCAGGCGGTGCGTGCGGTCGCCGGGCGCCACTAAATCGGGCCGCGAAATGCCCCCCCGCCAAAGCCTGGACTGGGAGCGCGACGGCGCGCAATGGCCATTGCGCCAGTACTCACGCTTTATACAAACGCCGCGCTTGCGCTGGCATGTGCAATACGCGCCGCACGCCGACGCCCAAGCGCCCACCGTGCTGCTGCTGCACGGCACGGGCGCTTCTACCCATTCCTGGCACGGTATTTTTCCGCTGCTAACGGCGCACTGTAGCGTGCTGGCGCTGGATTTTCCGGGCCATGCCTTCACTGCCACGCCCGCACCCGCGCAAGTGGCCGCGCTGTTTTCGCTGCCGGGCATGGCCGCCGGGGTGGCAGAGTTGCTGGCCCAGATGACTATCCGGCCACAAACCATTGTCGGCCACTCAGCGGGCGCAGCGCTGGCCTGCATGCTGGCGCTGGACGGGTGGGTACAGCCCCGACGCATCGTGTCGCTCAACGGCGCGCTGGTGCCGCTGGACGGCCTGGCCGGGCAGTGGTTTTCGCCGATGGCCAAATTGCTGGCCAAGGCGCCTTTCGTCCCCGAGCTTTTTTCCTGGCAAGCGGCGCATCCGGCGGTGCTGCAAAGGCTGCTGGACGGCACCGGTTCCACACTCGACGCGCAGGGGCGGGCGCTCTACCTCCAATTGATCTCCCAGCCCGCCCATAGCGCCGGCGCGCTGGCCATGATGGCGCACTGGGATTTACATACTTTTTGGCGGCGGCTGCCGACGCTGACAACACCGCTGACACTGATTACGGGTGAGCAGGATTTGATTGTTCCACCCGCGGTCGCCGAGCGTGCCGCCGCCGCACTGCGCCAACCCGCCCCCGCCCCGATGATTCGGCTGCCCGGGTTGGGTCACCTGGCCCATGAAGAGCAGCCGCAGCGCCTGGCGACTTTGCTGTTGCAGCAGCTTGGCTGAGCCCGCGGCCTAGCGGCAGAACATTTGCACATCGTTTTGCGCCGTCACCCGGTCGTCCTCATCGATCGGGCCGCGGCGCCCCGAGCGCTTAACCGCGCCGCTCAAAATATCGCGCGCAAAATTGCAGCGCGATTGGTCACTGTCATCGACGCTACCACCGGATCGTGATTTGGGCACAGCGGGCTGCGCCTTGCTTTTGGTCAAGGACGCCGCGCCGGCCGCTACCGGCCTGCTTGCCGCCGAGGCGGGCGCTTGTGCGGCTGGCGGTGGCGCGGCTTGGCCGAGTTGGGATTCGGGAATATCGACCGCGCCCACTGACTGGCCCGGGGGCGGTGATTGCGAGTAATGCACGCGGCCGCTTTTGTCCGTCCATTTGTAAATTTGTGCGTACACGCCCACGGGCGCAAGCAAAGCGATTAACACAAGCCAGTATTTCACAGCGCGTCCTTGTGGTGAGCCGGGCCGGTTTGGCACCTGCAGGCTGCATAGTAATTCAAAAATTGGCAATGATTAAGTGCGCCCTGCAGGTGCAACGCCCCTTGAACAGTGGGGACTTCGAGGTTTTATTTGCAAATGCGAATTGTTCGCGTTTACACTAAATCCATCTCAAACCTCGAAGGAGCTTGTCCTATGAAATTGCAGAAAATTGCGCTTCCCGCCTGCCTCACCCTGCTTTGCGCAGCCTGGGCGCCGCCCGGCTTGGCCGCCGACACCGAGTTGCAACTGGTGATCAAAAACAAACAGTTTGAGCCCGCCGAGATCAAAGCCCCGGCAGCGCAAAAGCTGCGCATCCTGGTCCATAACCAGGACAGCACACCCGAAGAATTTGAGAGCCATTCCCTGAAACGGGAAAAGATCATCCCCGGCGGCGCCAAAGCGACGATTCTGGTCGGACCGCTCAAGCCCGGGCGCTACGAATTCTTTGGTGAGTTCAACCCGAACTCGGCCAAGGGCGCGCTGGTGATTGAGTAAATAGCGTCAACCCGCAGGAGAAAGCTATGTTTGCAAGCGCTTTGATTGTGTTTCGTGAAACGCTGGAGGCGGCCTTGTTTATCGGCATCGTCGCGGCAGCCACGCGCGGCCTGCTGGGACGCAGCCGCTGGATAGTCGCAGGGGTCGGCGGTGGCGTGCTGGGCGCGCTGTTGCTGGCGACGGGCATGGAGCAACTCAGTGACATGGCCGATGGCAGTGGACAGGAAGCATTGAACGCACTCTTTCTGGCAATGGCCTTGGCGATGCTGGCCTGGCATTGCATTTGGATCTCCACCCACGCCAGGGAGATGGTGCGGCAAGCCAGGCATGTGGGCAGCCAGGCCCGCAACCAGAGCCAGGGCCTGTGGGCGATCGCGATAGCGGTGGGCCTGTGCGTGCTGCGCGAAGGCGCAGAAACCGTGCTCTTTATTGGCGGGGTATCCGCCAGTGGGCAAAGCGGCTGGCAAGGCCTGCTGGCCGGTGCCTGCCTCGGGCTGCTCGCCGGCGTGGGCATGGGTTTGCTGGTTTACCTCGGCCTCACCCGCGTCAAGGTGCACTATGTGTTTACGGTGAGCAACACGCTATTACTGTTGCTGGCAGGCAGCCTGGCCAGCCAATTGGCCAAAGTGTTGGCGCAGGCCGGCTGGGTAAGCCACGGCAGCGAGCCACTATGGGATACCTCGGACAGTTTGCCCGAGGACTCGCCGCCGGGCGTGCTACTGCATGCCTTGGCCGGCTATGACGCCAGCCCCAGCGCTTTGCAGCTCGGGTTTTATGTCGGGGCGGTAGCTTTCATTTGGCTGGCAAGCCGGTGGGTGCAGGCCGGCCTGTCACCCCAAGCCCGCCCGGCCCTGGGAGGCGCTTAGCCGTAGAACAAGAAAAAGCCGTTGAGCGAAGACAAAGCGCCCAGAAGACCTAGCCCCAAACCGGCGAAATACATGGCCGGCAAAGAGCCGATGATGGATACCGATAGCAAAACGATGGCTATTTGCAGACCGCCTTCGGCGTAGTCAAACCAGGGGTCTTGGCGGATGGCGTGGTCACGCACCGCCTCATGCTCCTTGGCCCTCGCCATCAGTTCTTTTTTACCCTCTTTGGTCTCGGGCTCGGACTCGTAGCGGTCTATGGTTTTTTTGTATTCTTCGATTTTCTTTTGAATCGCTTCCTTGGCTGGCGCGTTCATGCCCGGCTCGCGCAGCAATTGCAACTCCATATCGGCCGCTGCCACTTTGAGCGTAGTCTGGCGGATGGATTTGGCCTGGTAAAAGGCATAGGTATTGGCGGCCAAGATGTTGGACTGGGTAATGTCTTTCCCAGCATTCGAACCCCCCAAACTGGTGATCGCCAGCACCATGGCAAATATAGAAATCGTGAGCGCCGTGCGGTTTTTCTGGCGGTTGCTTTCGCCTGCTTTTTCGTCGTCGCCTTCGATCAATTCAGAGGCCTCTTGTGCGTCCATGGCATAACTCCTTGCAATGAATAGGGGATACCCAAGTGTAGGGCCCGACTGTGACAGCGCAGAGGCGCTAACCGGCTCAGGCGCTGGCCTGGCCGTCCAGTGGAGATGCCAGCGTGCTCTCGCCGCCAAAACGGCGGTCGCGCTGGCCGAACCAGACGATGGCCTGGTCTAGCGCCTCAGGCGTAAATTCAGGCCAGAGCAAATCGGTGAAATAGAGCTCGGTGTAGGCCATTTGCCAGAGTAAAAAATTGCTCATGCGCGACTCGCCGCCGGTGCGGATCATCAAATCGGGTTCGGGTGCATCGGCCAGTTGCAGATAGGGCGCAAGCGCCGCTTCGCTCATCGCGTCGGCACACGCCTGAGGGTGGGCGTGCTGCCAGGCTTTGAAGGCCTGCAAGATGTCCCAGCGACCGCCGTAATTGAGCGCCAATGTCAGGGTGATGGTGCTATTGTGCGCCGTCAGTTCCTGGGCATCAGCGATCAGCGCCTGCACCCGGGTGTCAAATTTAGAGGTGTCACCAATCACCCGCAGACGCACGCCTTGGGCGCGCAGGTCACCGATTTCTTTTTGCAAGTACAGCTTGAGCAAGCCCATGAGCGTGCCGACTTCTTCCATCGGGCGGCGCCAGTTTTCGGTGCTGAAGGCAAACAAGGTCAGATGCCTGACGCCCCGTTCAGCACAGGCCTGCACGATGGCGCGCACTTTGCGCGCACCTACCGTATGGCCGGCGGCTTTGGGCAAGCCACGCGCACTAGCCCAGCGGCGGTTGCCATCCATAATGATGGCAATGTGTTGCGGCAGTGCGGGTCGATGGGACATTGACACAAAAAATGGAGGTAAAACGGCGCGCTCACCGCCGAGACACGCCACCGGACGGCGCGTGCACGTGCAGCAAGTTTAGCGGCTTAGGCACTGGAAAGGGCGGTTTTTCTCCGGCCCGGCCTGAGGGACAATGTATGTCGCACCCGCTTGCAAGGCGAGCACATGGCACCGGGGCACGCTGACCAGCCAGTGAAATGGCAGCGACCAAACTGTGAGATGGCATTGAGCATACAAACCGACGATTTTTCCCCCGCACCGTCCACACGCATGGTGTCGGCAGCGCCGCTGTCCGGCCCGGAAGAGGCGATAGAGCGCGCGCTGCGCCCCAAATTGCTGGACGACTATGTAGGCCAGGCCAAGGTGCGCGAGCAACTGGAGATTTTTATCGGCGCGGCGCGCAAGCGCGATGAAGCGCTGGACCACGTGCTGCTGTTTGGCCCGCCGGGCTTGGGTAAGACCACGCTAAGCCACATCATCGCCCACGAATTGGGCGTCAATTTGCGCCAAACCAGCGGGCCGGTGCTGGAAAAACCCAAGGACCTGGCAGCGCTGTTGACCAATCTGGAAAAAAACGATGTGCTTTTCATCGACGAAATCCACCGCCTGAGCCCGGTGGTGGAAGAAATCCTCTACCCGGCGCTGGAGGATTACAAAATTGACATCATGATTGGCGAAGGGCCGGCGGCGCGCTCTATCAAGCTCGATTTGCAGCCCTTTACTTTGGTGGGCGCGACCACGCGCGCGGGCATGTTGACCAACCCGCTGCGGGACCGCTTTGGCATCGTGGCGCGGCTGGAGTTTTATTCGGCCGAAGAATTGCAGCGCATCGTGACGCGCAGCGCCGGGCTGCTGAAAGTGCCCATGGCCGAAGAAGGCGGTTTTGAAATCGCCCGCCGCTCGCGTGGCACGCCGCGCATTGCCAACCGCCTGCTGCGCCGGGTGCGCGATTACGCGGACGTCAAAGGCGTGGGCACCATTACCCTGGACATGGCCAACCTGGCGCTCAAGATGTTGGATGTGGACCCGCAAGGCTTTGACCTGATGGACCGCAAATTACTCGAAGCCGTCATTCACCGGTTTGATGGCGGGCCGGTGGGCCTGGACAACATCGCTGCCAGCATTGGCGAGGAGCGCGAGACCATTGAAGACGTGATCGAGCCCTACCTGATTCAGCAAGGCTATTTGCAACGCACACCGCGCGGACGCATAGCCACCTTGGCAGCGTACCGGCACTTAGGCGTGGCTGCGCCTGCGGGGCAGGCACCGGATTTACTCACCTAGGACAAGAGTCCCCAAGCGCCTAAGGTCGCCAAGCAAGCAGCTTGCACGGCCAAGACCTCTACGGCGCGCAAGCGGCCTTGCAAATAAGCTCCCGTAGCCCATGCAGCAGCGCACAGGGCCAGGCAATACACGGTGGCATCCTGCCAAGGCATGGCGTCGGCATGCCATAAATACACGGTGCCAGCGGCCATCAGGCCCAGGTACTGCAGGGTTGCAAACCGGCACTGGTCGCCGCTTAGGGGCGGGGCAAAGCGTTGCACTTTGGCGATGTCAAAACCGGGCTTGGGTAGCGCTCCAACCGGCTGCCAGCCCGGCGGCTTGAGCCACACGGCCAGCTTGTCGCGCCAGCGCGGCGCCTGCCAGGCGGCAGCGCACAAACCGGCATAGACCTCCAGATTGGCCCACAGCGGATCCCAGCTGTTGAGCGGGGCGCGGGTGCCATAGACGCAGGTTTCCTGCTCTTGCTGAAACGTCCCAAACAGCCGGTCCCAGACCACCAAAATGCCGCCGTAGTTACGGTCCACATAGTCGTCGTTCACGGCATGGTGCACGCGGTGGTTGCTGGGCGAACAAAACACCCGGTCAAACCAGCCGAGCTTGCCGACATGCTCGGTATGCACCCAAAACTGGTAGAGCAAATCCACCAGCGCGACGATGCCCAACAACAGTGGCGGCACGCCCAAAATCGCCAGCGGCAAATAAAACAACCAGCCCAACAAGGCGCCGCTGGACGTTTGGCGCAAGGCCGTCGATAAGTTGTATTCCTGGCTTTGGTGGTGCACCACGTGCGCTGCCCAAAAAATCGCCACTTCGTGCCCTGCCCGGTGCAGCCAGTAGTAGCACAAGTCATACAGCAACAAGGCGCCGAGCCAGCCGTACCATTGTTTCCATACCTCGGCCTGCGGGAACAAGGCGATGCGCTCAAACACCCAGGCATAGGCCGCTATGCCAATGCCTTTGGCCAGCACACCAACCACCTGGCTGAGCAGGCCCAGACTCAGGCTGTTGACGGTGTCGCTGAAAGCGTAGGTACTTCGGGTGGTGGCCCCCAGGGCGCGTTGGCGCCTGTCCCACCAGATTTCGAGCGCCATGGCGGCCAAAAACACCGGGAAGGCAAACACAATAATTTTCGACATAGGCCTATTGTGAACAGCCCGCCATGGCTTGTCAGCCGTGTAAACCCTTTGGCCAAGCCGCCCGACGCCTAGGCGGCGAACTCATCGCGCGGGCCGTGGTCCAGGTGGCCGGTGTCGGCCCAGCCCACCAAGGTCAGGGCTTGCGGCGTCCACAGCAAGCGGTTGATGGCGCAATTGCCCAGCTCCCAGGTACGTGCGGCGCTGATGCCTTGGCCGGTGGCCAGGCGGTAAAACACATCCAGCACCCCGCCATGGGTGACGATGGCGATATGCTCGCCCGGATGCTGCACGGCAATCGCGTCCAAGGCCGCCTGTACGCGGGCAAACACCTGGGTTTGGCTCTCGCCGCCGGGCGGCGCCCAGTCCGGGTCACGCTGTTTCCAGCGCAGCGCGTCCTCGGGATGCAGATCGCCGACTTGGGCATAGGTCAGCCCTTCGAAGCGGCCAAAACTGCGCTCACGTAAACCGGGGTGGATGCGTATAGCGGGCACTGCAATGCAACTGTGGCGGGCAATCGCCTGCGCGGTGTGGTGCGCGCGGCACAAGTCGCTGCTGTAGACCACTTGCAAGCCACTATCGGCGAGCGCAGCGCCGGCGCGCTCGGCCTGCCAGCGGCCTAGCGCATTGAGGTCGATATCGAGCTGGCCCTGCAAGCGCATGATGGCGTTCCAGGCGGTTTCGCCATGGCGCACGGCGCTAATGCGGGTGGGCGACTGGCTGCTCACCGCGCGGGTAGAACTCATGGGCGCAGCTCCATGCCGCTGGGGCCGATTTGCACCTTCACGCTGACGGGCCCAGCACTGCCCTGGGGGAAATCGCGCAGCGCAGCCAACAACACAGCGGGCAAGATCTGGTCTTGGTCGCGCCAAGGTCCGGTGTGCTGGGCCGTGGCCTCGTACACCACGTCGCGGCTTTGTGCATCACGCACCAGCACCTGCATCTGGAAGCGGTAGAGCGCCGACTCGACCGGGGTCAGCAAGGGGGATGCGCCGAAAAATCCACCGGGCATGCCCATCCAGCGGCGGGTAAAAAAGGGATCGCTGCGCAGCACCTGTTCGATGGCCACGTTGAGCTGCACGGTATAGCGTGGCGCCTCGGTGACTAGGTCCCAACCTAGGCGCTGCAAAACCGGCGCTGCCCAATTTTCGCGCTGCGCTTGTGCTGTCGCGTCGGCTTGCTGCGAGGGCAGGCGTTCAAACTGGTAGCTGGCGGCCGCGAGCTGGAGCGCGCCATTGTGAAAGCTACGCACCTCGCTGTCGATCAGCCGCGTCCCGGCACAGCCCGCCAATGCGGCTAGGCACACCGCGAAAACCAAAGGCTTGCACCAGGCCCTAGATGCCACAGCAGGCCTCAAGCCACCGGCCATGGCATCGCCGCCATCGCTGGCAGTCCATGCAAGGGCAGGGCCGGCAGTTCCTCTGCATCAAAGGCTTTGTCGCCATCGGGCTGGGGCACGCCGGTGGTCTGGATATTTTTGAAGTCGTGGCGTTGGGTATCCATCAAATGCGAAGGCACCACGTTTTGCAAGGCGGTAAACATGCTTTCGATGCGGCCGGGATACTGCTTTTCCCAGTCGCGCAGCATATTGCCGATTTGTTTGCGCTGCAGGTTTTCTTGGCTGCCGCACAAGGTGCAGGGGATGATGGGGAATTGCCGCTGCGCCGCCCAGCGCGTGAGGTCTTTTTCCGCCACGTAGGCCAGCGGCCGGATGACGATATGCCCGCCGTCGTCGCTCACCAATTTGGGCGGCATGCCTTTGAGTTTGCCGCCAAAAAACATATTGAGGAAAAAGGTTTGCAACATATCGTCACGGTGGTGGCCGAGTGCGATTTTGGTGACTTTGAGCTCATCGGCCACGCGATACAAAATGCCCCGACGCAAGCGGCTGCACAGGCTGCACATGGTCTTGCCTTCAGGGATGACTTTTTTGACAATGCTGTAGGTGTCTTGCGTCTCGATGTGAAACGGTACGCCCAGTCCTTTCAGGTAAGCGGGCAGCACATGGTCGGGGAAGCCGGGTTGCTTTTGGTCTAGGTTGACGGCAATCAGCTCAAAGTGAATGGGCGCGCGCTGCTGCATTTTGAGCAAGATGTCGAGCATGCCGTAGCTGTCTTTGCCGCCGGAAACGCAGACCATGACGCGGTCGCCTTCTTCGATCATGCCGAAGTCCATGATGGCCTGGCCTACTTGCCGGCACAGGCGCTTTTCCAGCTTGTGGGCTTCGTGGGCGGCGCGCTCTGCCGCATCGCGCACTTTGGGTGCAGCGTCTTGCGCGCTGTTGGCTTGCAGGGGGGCTGGGGCTTCTGTCAACATCGCAGTTCCTTGGTTTACCACTGGCCGGTTTCCACCCGGATGGCTACTTCGCAATCGTCAAAGATTTTGAGTTTGGCGATTTTCACACGCACGCCCACCACGCCAGGCAATTGCAGCAAACGGTTGGCCAGCTTGCCGATCAGGCTTTCCAGCAAATTCACATGTTCGGCAGTGCATTCGGCGATGATGATCTGACGCACTTTGCGGTAGTCCAGCACATGGTTGATATCGTCGTCCTTGGGCAGCAAGGGTTGCGCGCCCAGGTGTAACTCGGCATCGACCTGGATGGGCTGGGGCGCGATCAACTCGGATTCGAGAATGCCCAGGTTGGCCTCAAAGCGCAGCCCGTTCAGTGTCAGTGTTTGTTTGCCTCTAAACGGCGCGGCGGTAGAAGTGGCCATGGCGTGGTCCTGAAAATAAAAAGCGGCCTAGACGGCAGAGGCCGCGTCGCGCAGCCGAAATACCTCGACGCCCACAGCATCGCAGTCCGGGTACACATCGGGTTTGCAGGTGCTCACGCGCACCGCAGCGACTTGCGTATTGGCCAGCAGGCCACGCGCAATTGCATCGCACAAGGTTTCCTGCAAATTGATATGGCCGGTTTCGCAGAGGCGCCGTATCGTGTCGCGCACAAAGTCGTAATCGACAATTTCGTCAATGCGGTCCTGCGTCGGGCTGGAGTGGGCGTAGGGTACATACAAGTCCACATCAAAGCGCATACGCTGGGGCGCCTGCAGTTCAAAGTCATGGATGCCTATGCGTACCTGCAATTCAAAGCCGCGCAAAAAAAGTTTGCGGCAATCACGCAGCAACTGCGCTTCAAGGTTTTGCATGCTGGGCTTCCTGGGACAGGGTTTGGGCGGCAAACATCACATCGCGCGCCAAGGGAACCAAATGCTGGCCGCTGTCCACGCACACCGTGACGCCCGTAATAGAGCGCGTCTGGGCCAAAAACAGGCAGGTCGCCGCCACGTCAGCCGGCGGCGTCGCGCGGCGCAACAAGTTGACGCGGCTGGCACGGTCAAAATTGTCTTGCGACTGCGGCCCGCTGGGATAAATCAGCCCCGGCGCCACGCCGCACACCCGCACGCCAGGCGCCAGCGCTTGCGCCTGCAAATCCACGCTGCGCTCCAAAGCCAGCTTGGTCATGGTGTAGGAAAAATAATCCGGGTTCAGGTTGAACACTTTTTGGTCCAACACATGGACCAGGCAGGCATCCGGCGCATCACCCGTTTCTATCCGTTGCGCCTGCTGGCGTGCCAATTCGCGCCCGAGCAGCAAAGGTGCGACCACATTGACTTCCATTTGCTGGCGCATCAACACCGGGTCAAAGTCCAAGCCGCTATCGGGCTCGAACAGCGAAGCGTTATTCACCAAGGCGCGCAGAGGGCCGCGTTGCTGCGCAATCTGCGCCATCATGGCCAGCACCTGCGCCTCCTGCGATAAGTCGGCCCCGACCACGTCGATAGGCAGCCCCTGCGCCCGCAAATCAGCCTGTAAAGCCTGCGCCGCATCGGCCGATTGGCCGTAATGGCACCAAACATGCCAGCCGGCGCGCGCGAAGGCCAGCACTAGTTCACGGCCTAGCCGTTGGGCACCTCCGGTGATCAATACGCTGTCCTGCATGGGATCTGGGGTTTTCCTGGTTGAAGTCAAGGGCGCCTGCGGCTGCCCCATGTTGGCGGCACACCTTGGCGCGCATGGGGGACAATGGGCCCCTGCCGCCTGCCTTGCAGCAAGGCCCCCGAGTTTAACGATGCCCCCTCACCCCTCAAGCGCCCTGGAGCAGTCGATCTGCCACGCCATCGCCGACGCGGGCGGCTGGATGGGATTTGACCGCTTCATGGAACTGGCGCTGTACACGCCAGGCCTGGGCTATTACGCCCGGGACTCGCGCAAGTTTGGCAGCTTGCCGGGCCAAGGTGGCAGCGATTTTGTAACCGCGCCGGAAATCAGCCCGCTGTTTGGCTACGCTCTGGCTAAACAGGTGGCGCAAGCTCTGGCCCATACCGGCACCAGCGAGATTTGGGAGTTTGGTGCGGGCAGCGGCGCGCTGGCTGAACAATTGCTCAGCGCTTTGGCCGAAATGGGCGTGGCCCTGCGCCGCTATTGCATCGTAGATTTGTCCGCTACTTTGGCCGCACGCCAGCAACAGCGCTTGGCACGTTTTGCCGATACCGTGCACTGGGCGCAGACTTGGCCGGCACACATTGACGGCGTGGTGCTCGGCAACGAAGTGCTGGACGCCATGCCCGTGCAGTTGCTGGCGCGCAGCAACGGTGTGTGGTGGGAGCGCGGGGTCTGTATCGCTCAAACCGACCCATCCTCGGCGGCCGCCAGCGCTGTTTTCGCTTGGCAAGACCGCCCCACGGCGCTGCGACCGCCGCTGGAGCCCCAAGGGCCACAGGATTACCTGACCGAAATCCACCCCCAGGCGCAGGCCTTTGTCCGCTCGCTGGCCGCGCGCCTGCGCAGCGGTTGTGCGTTCTTTATCGACTACGGCTTTGGCGAAAGCGAGTACTACCACCCGCAGCGCACGGGCGGCACCGTGATGTGCCACCGCGCCCACCAAAGCGACAGTGACCCTTTGGCCCTGGTGGGCGAGAAAGACATCACGGCACACGTCAACTTCAGCGCCATCGCTTTAACGGCGCAAGACGCCGGGCTGGAGGTTCTGGGCTACACCAACCAAGCGCATTTCCTGATGAACTGCGGCATCGTGGATTGGATGCAAGCCGCCACCCTGCCAGTGCGCTCGGCCGCGCAAGCGCTGATCTTAGAGCATGAAATGGGCGAGCTGTTTAAGGTGGTCGCACTGGGCCGGGGCGCACCCTGGACGCCCCTGGGCTTTGCCCGCGGCGACCGCATGCACCGGCTGTGAGGCCAACGTATGGAGCGCGCGCGTTAGAAGTGCTACAGGCAGCCTCCCGGCGCAGTAGACGGGCGGCGCCTTGGCACCGGTAACCCGCCGGTAACGCTACCTCAAGCGGGGCGTTAGTATTGGCGGCTCTCCCCCTTCCCTCTCCGCTCCCATGGACCAGACCACCCTAGGCTTTCAACTTCAGTTTCCCGCAGGCATGGCCCCGGTCGCGTGCGTGGATATTGGCGGCACCAAAGTTGCACTCACCCTGGCCGATGCCAGCGGCATCCGCGGCAAATGGTCCGAGCCCACCGCCAAAGTCGGCCAGTCCGATGCGCTGGCGCGGCAAATCGTCCGCATGATCGAGGAGGGCTGTGTCCAATGCGGCATCGCCCAAGAAGCCCTGGGCGCCGTCGGTGTGGTGTCTTGCGGGCCTTTTGTATTGCGCGATGGGCTGGTGGAGTTGTCCACGCCTAATATCTGCGGCGGTATGGCCGGTAAAGCGCGTGGCCTGCCCAACGACTGGAGCACCGCGCTGCTGGAGGCGCCGCTGCGCCAAGCTTTTGCCAAAGTGCGGGTCGAAAACGATGGCGTAGGCGCACTAGAGGCCGAGCGCCGCTGGGGCGCATTGCAAGGCCTGGACCACTGCGCCTATGTGACCTGGAGTACCGGCATCGGTGTGGGCGTGTGCGTGGACGGGCGCGCCTTGCGCGGCAAAAACGGCAACGCTGGCCATTGGGGCCACAGTTTTGTCAGCGACAACAGCGACGCCCTATGCGGCTGCGGCAATATCGGCGATGTGGAAGGTTTGATCGCGGGTAATGCGATCGCGCGGCGTTTTGGCCACCAAGGTTTTGCCGATGCGGCGCAGTTGTTTTCCGCCGCGCGCGCGGGCCAAGCCCATGCGCTGGAAATCGTCGATGGCCTGTGCTATGTGATGGGCCGCTTGCTGTTTAACCTGATGACTACGCTCGATGTGCAGCGCATCAGCATGGGCGGCTCGGTGTTTTGGCACCAGCAAGACCTTTTGTTGCCGCGCCTGCGTGCGCAGATCGGCGGCAAGCTGCCGTCCATGACCAGCGGCGTGGACATCGTGCCCGCGGGCTTGGGCGAATCGGTAGGCGATTACGCCGCGCTAGCCCTGGTTTTGTAGGCCTTGCGCGGCGCCCAAGGCGTTTGCGATCGCAGCCTCTCGCCCCGCTGCCAAGGCCTGCCCGATCGCCGGGCCCTGCGCGCCCGCTTGCATGGCAGCGTGCGCAATAGCGGCGCTGTCAATATCCAAGGCCGCGTGCAAAGCCTGTAGCAAACGCTGGCCCTGGCGGTAGGGATCCACTTCACGGCCCAGGCGTCCTTGCGCATCGCATTCGCAAGCCTGCACGATCTGCACCATGCGCTGCGGTTTGCGAAAAGCGTCGCAGCGCTCCAGCAAGCGCAGCGTGGCAGCGGCGTTCAGGCTGGCGCTGCGGTGGATGTTGCCGTGTTCGCGCGCCACCACCTCGGCCAACTCGGCGCAGGCTTGGGGCACGCGCAAGCGCTGGCAAATGTTGCGCAAGAGCTTGACGCTGCGCATTTCGTGGCCGATGTGGCGCGGCCATTGCGCGCTGGGTGTCGTACCTTTGCCCAGATCGTGCATGAGGCAAGCAAAGCGCACTTCCAGCGGCGCTTGCGCGCGCGCAGCGGCGTCGAGCACCAGGCCCAAGTGGACACCGCTGTCAATTTCCGGGTGGTGCTCTGCCGGTTGCGGCACGCCCCACAGCGCATGCACTTCGGGCAGCACCACGGCCAATGCGCCGCAATCGCGCAAAATTTCAAGCATGCGCGCGGGCTTGGGCTCCATCAAGCCTTTGGCCAGTTCCTGCCACACACGTTCGGCCACTAAATGCTGCACCTCGCCCGCTTGTACCATGTCCTGCATCAATTGCTGCGTGGCAGCCGCCACATGGAACTTCGCAAAGCGCGCCGCAAAACGGGCCAGCCGCAATATGCGCACCGGGTCTTCACGAAATGCGTTGGTGCAATGGCGCAGCACGCCCATTGCGACATCCTGAGCACCACCATAAGGGTCGATAAGGTCGGCCCTGCTAAAGCTTCCATCCGAGCGCACGGCGACGGCGGGCACGGCCATGGCGTTGATGCTGAGGTCGCGTCGCGCCAGGTCTTCTTCCAGGGTAACCGCTGGGTCAGCGTGGATGGCAAAGCCGCGGTAGCCCGGCGCGGTTTTGCGCTCGGTGCGCGCAAGGGCGTATTCCTCTTTGCTGGTGGGGTGTAAAAAAACCGGAAAGTCGCGCCCTACGGGCACAAAACCCGCATCCACCATGGCTTGCACGGTGCTGCCGACGACCACCCAATCGCGGTCGCGCACTGGCAAGCCCATCAAGGCGTCGCGGACTGCACCACCGACCAGATAGATTTCCATGCGAAACGCAGCGCAGAGCGCCCTTAGGGCTTGAGCCGGTAAGGCTCTTCAAAGTCCAGAAAATCTTTTTCCGCCAGCGCAGCTTGTACCCATGCCCGCACGCCGGGCAGTGCTTGCACCCGGTCCATATATTGGCCAATGGGGGCGGGGACCGGCAAGGCGTAGGTGTGCAAGCGCATCACCACCGGCGCGTAGTAGGCGTCTGCCAGCGTAAAGGCGCCAAACAGCATGGGGCCACCATGGCTTTGCAACAGTTCGGTCCACATGCCCACGATGCGCTGTACATCGGCACGCACGCCCGCATGGTCGCGCCAAATCAGCGCGCCGCGCTCGGGTAGCGAGGCTTCAATATTCATGGGGCACTGGCTGCGCAAAGCGCTAAAGCCACTGTGCATTTCGGCGCAAATACTGCGGGCGCGGGCACGTGCAGCTTTGTCGGTTGGCCACAGGTTTTTTTCAGGAAAACTTTCGGCCAGGTATTCGCCAATGGCCAGGGTATCCCACACACATAGTTCGCCGTCTTGCAATACCGGCACTTTGCCGACCGGGTTGATGCCGGCCATGCGCTGCTTGAATTGCGAATCGGCGCTAAAGCTATCGAAACGGACATAGGCCTCTTCAAACGCTATGCCCGCCTGCGTCATCGCCACCCAGGGTCGCATCGACCAGGAGGAATAATTTTTATTCCCGACGTATAACTTGCGCATCGCTTTTTTTCCTCCTGGGGGTTTTGGCGTCAGGGCAAATCGAGCCCGGTTTCCGGCACGGTCGCGTCCAGCGGCCCCACATTACCCAAACGCGCCTTGATGGACTGCGGCTGGCCACTGATCATCGCAGCATACAGGGTGGTGTTGGAGAGTACTTTTTTCACGTAATCGCGCGTTTCATTAAACGGAATATTCTCCGCCCAGATCGCCGCTTCTAGCACCGGCGCGCCACTGGCGCCGCGCCATGCGCGCGCTCGGCTGGGACCGGCGTTATAAGCCGCCGCTGCCAGCGGCATAGAGCCCTGAAAACTGTCGAGCACGAGTTTGAGGTAGCCGGTGCCGATAGCAATATTGGTATCCCGGTCGGTCAATTTAGCAGGCGTGAAATCGCTGATACCGATTTTTTTAGCAGTCCATTTCGCAGTCGCGGGCATGACTTGCATCAAGCCCGAAGCACCCACTCCGGAGCGCGCATCCATGATGAATCGGCTTTCCTGGCGGATCAGCCCATACACATAGGCCGGCTCTAATCCAATGCTTTGGGCGCGTGCCAGCACGGCTGCTTTGAAGGGCATAGGGAAACGCTGGTCCATGTCGATCAGGGCTTTGGTCCGGTCACTGGTGTTGATGCAGCGGTCCCATACTTCGGCGTGGCAGGCGAGTTCGGCCGCGGCCAGCAGGCTGCGGTCGTCCATGCCGCCTTTGGTGTGCAGGCTGATGTGGTAATTCCACTCGCGCACGCCTTCGGCGCGCAGGCCTAGCGCAATCGCGTACAGAGCGCGCTGCAAGCCGGGGTTTTTGCGGGCGGTGTCTTTTTCTTCGGGCGTGGGCGCCATGGGCTTGGCTGGCAGCGTGCTACGCTGGCCCAGTTCTTCCAGCGCTAGTTGTTCATAAAACCCGCGTATTCCCGCGATGCTTTGCAGGTTCGCCGTGGCCTGGGCGCGGGCAGCCTCGCTAGGCTTTTGAGCCAAGACCGCGCGCGCCTGCCAGTACACCCAAGTGGGCTCGGCGCGCAGCGCAGGCGGCAAGGCGGCAATGGCCGCCTCGACCTGCGCCCACTGACCGGCGCGCAAGGCGGCGCGCGCAGCCCACAGCACCTGGTCTTCGTGCATCTGGTCTAAGCGGCCTTTTTGGAAGTAAGACAAAGCATTGTCTTGGCCTTTTTGCGCGGCGCGCTTGCCGATGACGCCCCATATCCAGCTACGCTCCTCGCCCGTCAGTTGGGCGCGCCAGCGCAGCTTGTCCACTTCCACCGCCGCGTCCTGGGGCTCCAGATAGGCCAGGCGGATCAGCGCCAGCGATACAAACTCACGCGTCTGGGGGCGTAAGGCGGTGAGCTTGTCGTTGAGGTATTTGGCCGGGCTTTGGTAAATCGCAGTGACAGTTTTGACCCATTTGGTGTCGAGCGCTGCGACCGCCTGGGTGGTGACTTTGAAGCGGTCGTTTTCCATGCCTAAACGCGCCCGCAGCCAGGCGGCGTGGGCCGGCATTTTTCGGGCCTTGATGAGTTCCTGGGCCGCATCGGCGCAGGCTTCGTCGGGCTCGCGCTGGGCCAGCCAAAGCTCTTGCACTTGCTTGGCGACGTCCGCGCCAGTGGCTAAGTAGTCACTCCACAAGCCATAGCACTGGATCGCGCGGTCGTCGGCCATGCGGTACAGCGGTAATTGCGCGCGAAAAGTAGCCCATTCCCGGTTGCGACCCAGTTGTAGCAACCAATCGGCGCGCAAGCGGTCTTCCTGGTAGCTGCCGGCGTAATAGGCCAAAACGGCCTCGATCTCGGCTTTGTCAGCCTGATCCAGCCGCAGCGACATCTCCCAGTACGCTGCCCAGGGCTCGAGCAGCGAGCCTTTGGCTTGCGGCAATAATTGCGTCAGTTGCTTGCGCTCACCGAGTTTGAAAGCCTGCGCCATGTCCAACACTGCCTGGTCCTGGCGCAGCACATCGAGTATTTGGGCCCGCGCCGCATAACCGGGAAGGGTGACTGCGACAATGCAGACCAACGCTGCCATATTTTTTTTGATTAACCGCATGGGGTGATTATGGACAACTCTATGGACCCTAAAGCCCAGGAAAAAAAGGCCTTGCGCAAGGCCTTGCTGGATGCGCGGGCGAATTTGCCGGACCGGCTGCACCGCGCTGAATTATTGCTGCGGGTGATGCGCGTCTGGCTGGTCGGCCGCCCCGACACCACCATCGGCGCTTACTGGCCCATCAAAGGCGAATTTGACCCGCTGCCCGCGCTACACCGTTGGAAAGAAGACGGCGAGCTCAATGACATCGCGCAACGCAGGCGTATTGCTTTGCCGGTGGTCAACAAAGCGCACAAGACCATGACTTTCCATATTTGGTACCCCGGCTGCCCCATGGAAGAAGATGCCTACGGCATTCCCAAACCCAAAGACACCGAGCAGGTCATGCCTAGCCTGTTGTTCGTGCCCTGCGTGGGCTATAGCGCCGGCGGGTACCGGCTAGGCTATGGCGGCGGTTTTTATGACCGCATGCTGGGCAGCCTGACGCCACGCCCTTATACCGTCGGGCTGGGTTTTGGCAACAGCTTTGTGCCGGATTTCGAACCCGAGGCGCACGATATTCCACTCGATACGGTACTTACAGATTACGGCATGGCCTGGCCGGTAGACCATCCGGGGCGGGTGCAGCGCGACTAGTCGCCGGGCAGACGCGCTGCGCGTGCGCATGAGGGTAAGTGCGAGCGTCTCACTCTTTTTGCGCAGCCAACATGCGCACTTCGTTTTCATAGCCCTTGAGTGTGCGCACCAAGTGTTTGCGTTGTTCGGCATTGGTTTGCGCATGCAGTTTGGCAAAGGCCTGGCAGGTTTGCTCCGTCATTTGTTCGTGGTACTGCCGGTAAGCTGGGTTGACTGATTGGTAAAACTGTTGGGCCACTTCGCCCAGTGCGCTGCGGGCGGTCGCAGCATCGCTGCCACGCAAGCGCCCCAGGGTTTGCAAAACCGCTTGCTGGCGGGATTGCACTTCTTCGAAATAGCGTTTTTCGTCAAACCCGGTCTGCACCATCGCGGCCTTGAAAGCGCGGATTTGCTCCGCGTTGAGGCTACCGTATAAGTCTTCCATGCGCTCAAGGCTTTTGCGGGTTCTCAATTCCACGCCCTGGGCTCTCGCGTCCTGCCATTCCTCGCGCATTTTGCGATTGCTTTTGTCGTAGGCCTTGGTCAGCGCAATCAACTGCTCAGGTTTCAAAGTCGGCGCCACGGCAGCGGCGGTGGGCAAAGCGCGTTGTAGCAGGGCGTCGGAGCGCTCGCGTAACGCGTCATACAGCGCACACAGGCGCGGTCCGTCCGGGTTTTGCTGTGCCAAGGTCTGTGCCTCTTGCAGCATGTCTGCCACCAAGGGCAATTCTTCGCTGCGGTGCCAGCGCTGCAGGGCCCTGAGGTCTGCGTTGACGCGGCGCGCCTGGGCATTGTCGAAATCGATATAGCTGTCCAGCCACAGGTAGAGCAGCTCCGGCGCAGCGCTGTAGCCCAAACGTGCGACGCTGCAACCGCTGAGCACGAGCATCCCGGCGACGACCGCCAGCGCCAACCAGCGGTACGCGCTGCGACCGATAATGGTGCACACCGGCGTTTTCCATAGCGCGCGCTGAATTTGTGAAAGGGACATTGCAGTGAGTCTAAGTGCGAGCGAACCGTCCGTATCGGGTGCGGCTTCCAGAAAACCCGCGGTAGAGGTGGTCATGATGGCGGCCGGCAAAGGGACGCGCATGCAAAGCGACAAGCCCAAAGTTCTACAAATCCTAGGGCATTTACCCCTGGCAGGGCACGCGCTGGCGGCCGCGCGCGCTGTGGAGGCGCGCAAAGTAGTGGTGGTCACAGGCCATGGTGCGGCCCACGTAGAAGCCGCTATGGCGGCGTTGGCGGGTTCGATGCCCCTCGAGTTCGCGCGCCAAGAGCCCCAGTTAGGCACCGGCCACGCCGTACAAACCGCCGCGCCTTGTATCGCCGATGATGCTTTAGTGTTGGTCCTTTCGGGAGATGTGCCGTTAATCCGCGCTGCCACGTTGCAAGGACTTTTGGATTTGAGTGCGGGACGGCACCTTGCGCTGCTGACTGTGCAATTGCCAGACCCTAGCGGCTATGGCCGCATCGTGCGCCAGAGTGGATCGGTAAAAGCGATTGTGGAGCACAAAGACGCCAGCGCGCAGGAGCGCAACATCCAGGAAATCTACGGCGGTATTCTGGCGGCGCCCGCTGGGTTGCTGAAAGCTTGGCTTGGGCGGCTGGATAACCACAATGCGCAGCACGAGTACTACCTGACGGATGTGGTGAAGTTGGCAGTAGCGGACGGCGTACAGGTGCTGGCGCACTGTATCGAGGATGCTTTGGAAGTGGCAGGTGTCAATAGCGCGGCGCAATTGGCCACCTTGGAGCGGGCCTACCAACTGCGGCAAGCGCACGCCTTGATGGATCAAGGCGTACGTTTGAAAGATCCCGCGCGCATTGATGTGCGCGGTTCACTGGTATGCGGGCGCGATGTGGAGATCGATGTCGGCTGCGTATTCGAAGGTCAGGTGGTCCTGGGCAAGGACGTGCGCATCGGGCCGTATTGCGTAGTGGCAAATTGCAGTATCGAAGCGGGCGCCGTGATTGCCGCGTTCACCCATATCGACGGAGAAAGTCAGGGCGTGCGCGTGGGTGCGGCTGCGCGCGTCGGTCCATTTGCCCGCTTACGCCCTGGTGCAGATTTGGGCGCAGATGTACACATTGGCAATTTTGTCGAAGTGAAAAATGCTCGGATGGCCCAAGGCGCAAAAGCCAACCATTTGGCTTATCTGGGCGACGCCACGGTCGGTGCGCGGGTGAATTTCGGCGCGGGCAGTATTACGGCTAACTATGACGGAGCGAACAAGCACCTAACGGTCATCGAAGACGATGTCCATGTTGGCAGCAATTGCGTGCTGGTTGCGCCGATTACCCTTGGCGCAGGTGGCACAATTGGTGGGGGATCGACGATCACCAAAAGCACGCCCATAGGCGCGTTGACGGTTGCGCGGGGTAAACAAGTCAGCATCGCTAATTGGGAGCGGCCGGTCAAAGGTGCGAAGAAGTAACGCAGCCGTCAGTTAGCCCTTTTTAAGCCCCGCGCGGGGGCCGCCCTAGCTGCGCTGCCCACCGGCGCCTTCCCTATGCTTTTGGCAAGGGTAATGCGCTGCTGAACTTCGCACGCTTGATGCTGAAGAAGGCTTTTACGTTGCGCACGTTGGCATCTTGGTTGAGCAAGCGGCGCGTCACGTCCAAGTAATCCGGCATCGAAAGCGCCTGAACCACCAGAATGAAGTCCGGCCCAGACGAGACGCGCCAACACTGCTGTACCGCATCGTCCGCTACCGCTTTCGCCTCGAAAGCGTCCAAATGCTCCACCCCTTGGGCATCCAGGGTGACCTCCACCAGTGCGCACACGATATGACCCAGCGATGCGCCCAGGCGCGCCTGGTTGAGCACCGCAACCTGCCGCTCTATCCACCCACCTTCGGTAAGGCGCTTGACGCGCCGCAAGCAAGTGGGGGGTGAAATACGCAGTTTTTCGGCGAGCGCTAAATTGCTGATGGATGCATCCTGCTGGAGATGCCCTAGCAACTGGAGGTCCAGCGCGTCCAATTCATTGATTATTTTTATTTCTTCATTTTGCATTTAGGCATTTAAAATTTCAGACGGATAATTTATTATAATTAAATTTCATTTTTACGTTATTTTATAACAATAATTTCTATCATTTGGCTCTAATATCCAAACCTTCATTTGGAAGGTTTGCTATGTGTGGCATCGTCGGCGCGGTTTCCAATCGCAATATCGTCCCGGTTCTTGTGCAGGGTTTACAGCGCCTGGAATACCGGGGTTATGACTCCTGCGGCGTGGCAATTCACTCGGCCAGCCTGCGCCCCGATGCAGCGAACCCTGGCTTGCGACGCGCCCGCAGCACCGCGCGCGTGGTGGAGTTGATGGCCCAGGTCGAGGCCGATGCTTTGGAGGGCGCCACCGGTATCGCACATACCCGCTGGGCCACCCATGGCGCTCCGGTGGTGCACAACGCGCATCCCCATTTCAGCCATGGACGGGGTGCAGATATTCAATCAGGCCGCGTCGCCCTGGTGCATAACGGCATCATCGAGAACCACGATGAATTGCGCGCCCTCTTAGAGACCAAGGGCTATGTGTTCCGCAGTCAAACCGATACCGAGGTGATCGCACACCTGGTTGACAGCTGCTACACCGGCGATCTTTTTGATGCGGTGAAGGCCTGCGTTTTGCAGTTGCGTGGTGCGTATGCGATTGCGGTCATCCACGCCGATGAGCCGATGCGCATGGTCGGTGCCCGCGCTGGCTCGCCTCTGATTGTGGGCGCGGGACAGGGTGAGACTTTTTTAGCCAGCGATGCCATGGCCTTGGCCGGTGTTACCGACCAGATTGTCTATCTACAAGAGGGGGATGTAGTGGACGTGCAGGCCGGCAAATTCTGGGTGGTCGACAGTCAGCACAAGCCCGTGACGCGTGATGTGCAAACTGTGCTCGCCCATAGTGGGGCGGCGGAGTTAGGCCCCTACCGCCATTACATGCAAAAAGAAATTTTTGAACAACCGCGCGCTGTCGCGGACACCTTGGAAGGTATTGAGGGCATAGTGCCCGAGTTGTTCGGAGACGGCGCATAC
>CANFVA010000029.1 GCA_947450255.1 Comamonadaceae bacterium | reverse complement strand
CTGGTTCACGGCGCAGGCCTGGGCGGCAAAGGCTTCATTGATTTCCAGCAAGTCCAGGTCTTGCGCATTCCAACCGGCGCGGGCCAGGGCTTTTTGCGAAGCGGGCACCGGGCCCATGCCCATCATGGCCGGGTCTAAGCCGGTGGTAGCAAAGCTGGCGATACGGCCCAAGGGCGTGAGGCCCAATGCGGCGGCTTTTTTAGCCGTCATGACCATCACCGCAGCCGCGCCGTCGTTGATGCCCGAGGCATTGCCAGCGGTCACGCCACCGGCTTTGTCAAACGCGGGGCGCAGACCGGCCAGGGCTTCGGCATTGGACTTGCGGTTGATGAACTCATCGGCCGCAAACACAATCGGGTCGCCTTTTTTCTGGGCGATGCTAAAGGGCACGATTTCATCGACAAACTTGCCCGCGTCTTGCGCAGCTGCCGCTTTTTGCTGGCTGGCCAGCGCCAGTGCATCTTGCATATCGCGGCTGATGCTGTGGGCCTTGGCCACGTTCTCGGCCGTAATGCCCATGTGGTACTGGTTATAGACATCCCACAGACCATCGACGATCATGGAGTCGACCATGTTCCAATTGCCCATGCGCTGGCCGTCGCGGCTGCCCATTAGCACATGGGGCGCAGCGCTCATGTTTTCCTGGCCACCGGCGATGACAATTTCGCTATCGCCCCAGGCCACGGCTTGCGCGGCCAGCATCACGGCTTTGAGGCCAGAACCGCATACCGCATTGATGGTCAGGGCCGGTGTTTCTTTAGCCAAGCCGCTTTTCATCAGCGACTGGCGCGCGGGGTTTTGGCCGGAGCCGGCTGCCAAGACCTGGCCCATGATGACTTCACCCACCTGGTCAGCGGCCAGACCGGTGCGCTCCAGCAGATTGCGAATGACCGCGGCGCCCAATTCAGGCGCGGCGACTTTGGACAGGCTTCCGCCAAATTTGCCTACGGCGGTGCGGGTGGCCGCAACGATAACGATGTCTTGCATTTTTTCTGTCTCCAATTAGTGAAAGTTAAACCGACTCAATGAATGCTGTGTGAAAAGCCGTCGCAGAGATCAGGCCTTGGCCAGTACATAAGTGCCGGGCGCGGCGAAAGTGGCTTTGTATTTGGCGCGGCCATAGGATTTGGGCGCGGCTACTTGTTTGCCCGCATGGGATTGGAGCCATTGGGACCAATCGGTCCACCAGCTGCCAGGGTGTTCCACCGCCGCTTGCATCCACTGCGCATGGCTGGCGGGCAGTTTGCCGTCAGCGCGAATCCAGTGGCTGCGCTTGTTCTTAGCGGGCGGGTTGATCACCCCAGCGATGTGGCCGGAGGCGCCCATGACAAAACGCTTTTTGCCTGGCAGTGCTTGCGTCGATGCATACGCGCCGTCGATAGGCACGATATGGTCTTCGCGCGAACCATAGATATAAAAAGGCGTATCGAGCAAACCAAAATCGATCTGCTCGCCACACACCGTGGCCGCACCGGGCTGCACCAATTTATTTTCCAGGTAGGTATTGCGCAAGTACCAGGCGTAATAGGGACCGGGCAAATTGGTAGCGTCCGAGTTCCAGTACAAGAGATCAAAAGGCGGCGGCGTTTCGCCTTTAAGGTAGTTGCCCACCACGTAATTCCATACCAGGTCATTGGGGCGCAAAAAGCTGAAGGTAGACGCCAAGTCTTGGCCTTTCATCAAGCCGCCATCGCCCATTTCCTGTTCGCGGAATTTGACGAAGGACTCGTCAATAAACACGTCCAAGATACCGGTGTCGGTGAAGTCCAGCAGCGTGGTCAGCAGCGTGGTGCTGGCTACCGGGTGCTCGCCACGCGCCGCCAGCACGGCCAGCGCCGTGGTCAGCATGGTGCCGCCTACGCAAAAGCCCAGGGCATTGATGCTATGGTCGGTGCCGCGCTTGCCGACGATGTCTTGCGTCACGCCAATGGCCTGAATCACCGCCTCTTCGATGTAGTTATCCCAGGTCTTGTGTGCCAAAGTCGCGTCCGGGTTGCGCCAACTGATGACAAAAGTGCGGTGGCCTTGGGCCACGGCATAACGCACGACCGAGTTCTCGGGCTGCAAGTCCAGTATGTAGTACTTGTTGATACAGGGCGGCACCATGAGGAAGGGCTTTTCAAACACCTTGGCCGTCAGGGGCTTGTATTCAATTAGTTGGAAGAGTTCGTTTTCGAAGACTACCGCGCCCTCGGTCGTAGCCACGTTTTTGCCCACGGTAAACACGCTCTCGTCGGTCATGGACACATGGCCCTGGCGCATATCGTGCAAAAGGTTTTGCAAGCCTTTGGCAATGCTCTCGCCTTTAGTCTCCAAGGCCTTTTGCTGCGCTTCGGCATTGAAAGCCAAAAAGTTGCTGGGCGCGGCGGCGGCGACGCCTTGCTCTACGGCAAAGCGCAGCCGGTTGCGGGTTTTTTCATCGGCATCGACCGCCTCGGTCAGCGCCATCAGGGTGCGGCTGTTGAGCAAATAAACCGCAGCGCTCAAAGCGGCCACCGGGTTGTGGTGCCACGCCGGATTGGCAAAGCGCTTGTCCTGGGTTTGCAGGCCGCCTTCGCTCATCATCTGCGTCATCAGGGCCTGCGCGTCTTGCATGTATTGCTGTTGCACTGCTTGCAATTTGTCCGCAGCAAACTGGATCGATGGCGGCGCCGAGGGATGGGACAGGGCCGACATCGCAGTACCCAAATCCATGGACTTGAAGTTTTCCAGCGCCTTGGCCCAGGATTGACTTACAGTCTCTTGGAATTGGGCGGCGGTTTTCGACCAGATATCAAACTGCGGGTTGTCCACGTTGTGTCCTCTTATGCCGCAGAGGGTGTCTGCGATGGTGGTGTTTGAAAAGGATTATCCGGGCACTGGCCTTCGCCAGGCTGACAATCTTTGCTGCGGTGCAGCATTTTAATCGAAAAATATGTATATCGTTCCTATTGCCTGGCTGTATGTGGCGTTCATGATGGCCGTGGCCGAGGCCACCAGCAGCCAGGGCACGGTGCTGGGGGCTTTTTTCACCTTTGTGTTGTATGGGCTGATGCCCATAGGCTTGGTGCTGTATTTCATGGGCACCCCGGCGCGGCGTCGCCAGCGCCTGGAGCGCGAGGCCGAGGAAGCACAGGCCTATTTGGCAACGCAGGCGGCACAAGCTGCGCTGGCAGCGCAGGCCGCAGCGGCACCAATGGCCGAACCAGTGCCAGAGCCAGCACAAGCTAAGGGCAGCCTAAGCCCCGCCTCACAGCAGACAAATACTGGCGAGCTGCCGCCCGGTGACTTTGTCGCGCCGGTACGAAAAGAACCTTGAGGGATTTTCCACAGTGCACCAGGCGGGGCTGCCGTCATTGCCAAACACCGCCCGCACGCCGACAGCCGCCAAGCGCTGGCGGGCCAGCGCTGGCAAATCGGCCAACAATTTGCCACCCGCCAAGGGCACGAAGGCCTGCGCCGCCTGGGCTGAAAACGCCCTAAAAGCCGCCTGAACTTCCGGCCCCACTTCAAAAACCTGCGGCCCGATGCACGGCCCCAGCCAGGCCAGCCACTGCGCTGGTGGGCGTCCGGTCGCAGCCTGGCACGCAAAAAAAGCCTCCACCACGCCGACCCCCAGTTCCCCCGCCAAGCCGCGCCAGCCCGCGTGCAGCGCGCCCACCTGGGTGGCTTGCCCATCGGCCACATGGCAGAGCAAGATCGGCAGGCAATCGGCAATGCCCACGGCGCAAGCCAGGCCGCGCTGGCCGGTATAACTGCCGTCTGCTTCGAGGTAATCCGGGGTTTGCGCAGCTAGCGCCAGCAGGCGCGTGCCGTGTAGCTGCTTGAGCAACACAGGCCGCGCACCCAGCGCCTGCGTCAGCCGCTGCACATTGCGATCCACCGCCTGAAGTGTGTCGCCGACGAAAGCGCCTAGGTTCATGCTGTCATACGGCGGCTGCGACACGCCCCCGTGACGCGTGGTGCACAGCGCCCGTACCGACGGCGGCGCCGACCAGTCAGGCACCAGCCAGTCAGGATGCGGTGACGCAGGTGCCATAGGCTCTGAAATTTGCATAGCCCAAGCATAAACCCGCGCCTGCCCCGCTAACATCGGCCAACCGTACTGTGGTGCATAGCGCACCCCACACCACTTGCCCGAAAGCCTTCCATGATTCTTGAAATTGCCGACATCCGCATCCACCCCGGTCAAAACGCCGAGTTTGAAGCCGCCATCGCGCGCGGCGCGGCCAGCGTCATCGCACAGGCCAAAGGCTTTCATGGCTACAAGGTCAACCGCAGCATGGAAACGCCCGAGCGCTATGTATTGCAAATATTTTGGGCTACGCTGCAAGACCATACCGTGGGCTTTCGCCAGTCGCCGGCCTTTACCGAATGGCGCTCCATCGTCGGGCCGTTTTTTGCGGCGCCGCCGCTGGTAGAGCACTTTGAGCTGGTCGCCCAATCAGACTAAAGCAGGAGAGCCGCACCATGATTTACAGCTTTACGCCCCCCGCCGTGGTCGGCATCCCGGTGGTGGACTCGCCAGCCTTGTTTCCGGTGCACCGCATTTACTGCGTGGGCCGTAATTACGAAGAACACGCCAAGGAGATGGGCGGCACCGGCCGCGAAGCGCCCTTCTTCTTTATGAAGCCGGCCGACGCTGTGCTCTATTGCGCGCCGGACGCCACCGCGCAAATGCCCTACCCGACGCTCACTGCCAATTTGCACCACGAAATTGAACTGGTGGTTGCCATCGGCGTGGGGGGGCACCATATCAAAGCCGCTGACGCCCACAAGCATATATTTGGCTACGCCGTGGGCCTGGACATGACGCGCCGCGACCTACAAAACGACATGAAAAAGCAAAGCCGCCCCTGGTGCATCGGCAAAGGCTTTGAGCATTCCGCGCCGATTGGCGCGATCACCCCGGCCTCGCAAGTGCCCGGCATTGAGCAGGCGCGTATTGCCTTGGAGGTAAACGGGCAGATGCGCCAAAACAGTGTGATCAGCAAAATGATCTGGAATATCGCCGAGACGATTGAGCAACTCTCTATCGGCTGGACCTTGCAAGCGGGCGACCTGATTTACAGCGGTACGCCCGAAGGCGTGGGCGCGGTACAAGCCGGAGATGTGCTGGTCGGCAGCGTCGATGGTTTGGCCGATCTGCGCATGGTCATCACCGCGCCAACCGCAGCCTAAAGCGCACGCATGCACGGCACGCCTATCAACCATTGCCGCCAATGCGGCAGCGCAGTCGAACACCGCATCCCCAACGACGGCGACACCAAGCCGCGCGCTGTGTGCCCAGCCTGCCACACCATCCACTACATCAACCCGCTCAATGTGGTGGGCACCATCCCGCTGTGGGGCGACAAAGTGCTGTTGTGCAAACGCAATATCGAGCCGCGCAAAGGTAAGTGGACGCTGCCTGCGGGCTTTATGGAACTGGGCGAAACCACTGCCGAAGGCGCAGCCCGCGAGACGGTGGAGGAAGCGGGCGCGCAGTTTGAAATGCAGTCGCTTTTTTCCCTGATCAACGTAGCGCGTGTGGGCCAGGTGCATTTGTTTTACCGCGCTGCCTTGCTCAGCCCCGAATTTGCGCCGGGCACCGAAACCCAAGAGGCCTTGCTGTTTGACGAAGCCGATATCCCCTGGGACGAAATCGCGTTTCGCACGGTTAAAGAAACGCTGGAACATTTTTTTGCAGATAGGCGCGCAGGGCATTTCGGCTTTCACGCGTTGGACATTTGATGCAGGCCCGCGCGCAGCCCCCGCTGCTGCTTGCATTGCGTCAGTTGAAGTACGCGCCCTGGCCCGAGCGGCGTGAATTGCTGCACGCCTGGGTATATCGCTTTGGCATCTATGCCGCCCTCAACTTTATTGACGAACCGGCCTGGCTCGCGCTGATTTTTTGCTGAAAGCTGCCCACGGCATGTTGCCCTGTTTTGTTGTCATCGACCTGGAAACCACGGGCGGCAACGCGCAGCAAGACCGCATTACCGAAATCGCCGCTGTGCGCGTAGAACACGGCGTGGAAGTGGCGCGCTGGAGTACGCTGGTCAACCCCGGTGTACGCATACCGCCGTACATCCAAAGCCTGACCGGCATCAGCGACGCCATGGTGCAAGACGCGCCCTACTTTGAGGACGTAGCCAGCCGCTTGCTGGAACTCTTGGACGGCGCGGTTTTCGTCGCGCACAACGTGCGCTTTGACCATGGCTTTGTGCTGCACGCGCTAGAGCGCATGGACAAGCCCTTCAAGGTCAAAACCCTTTGCACCGTGCGCTTGTCGCGCAAGCTGTATCCGGCGCACAAAGGCCATGGGCTGGACGCCATCTCGCAACGCCATGGCTTGCATACCCTGGCGCGCCACCGGGCCATGGGCGATGTGGAATTGGTGCTGGGCTTTTTGCAGGTAGCGCGTGCCGAGCTGGGCGCCGAGGTGGTCGAGCGCGAAGCCGCCGCCTTGTTGCAAGGCAGCGCCAGCGTGCCGCCGCAATTAGAGACACCGATTGCCGATGTACCGGACCGGCCCGGCGTCTATGTGTTTTACGGCGAAGGCGCGATACCGCTATATATCGGTAAAAGCGTGAATATGCGCACCCGCGTTTTGTCGCACTTTCAGGCCTCGACACGGCAGGCGCGCGAGATGCGCATACTGCAAGAGATACGGCGCATTGAATGGCAAGAGACCGCGGGCGAACTGGGCGCACTCTTGCTGGAGTCGCGCTGGGTCAAAGAGCGCCAACCGATCCACAACCGGCAACTGCGCCGCACCCGCGGCCTGCAAGCCTGGCAACTGGCCGAGTCTCCCGAAGCCAAACCCCTGCTCACGCTGGTAGGCCTGGACGAGATGGACGCCGCCGCCTTTGGCACCTTGTACGGCGCCTACCGCTCTAAACGCCAGGCGCTCGACACGCTGCGCACGCTGTGCGAAACCCATAGCTTGTGTCCGCAACGACTGGGCCTGGAATCGGGTAAAGGCGCTTGCTTTGCCAGCCAAATCGGCAAATGCAAAGGCGTCTGCGCCGGCCGCGAAAACCCTGCGGTACACCGCCTGCGTTTGCAACTGGCCTTGACCGGCGAACAACTGCAAGCCTGGCCTTATGCCGGCCCCATAGGCATTCGCGAATTTGATGCGCGCAGTGGTCGCACCGACATCCATGTGTTCGAGCAATGGTGCCACCTGGCTACGGTGCAGGACGAAGAGGAACTGCAAGCCGCCTTGCAAACCCGCCAAGCGCTGGCTTTTGATGTGGATACCTACCGGTTGCTGCTCAAGCGCTTGTCAGGCAAGGGAGAGCGCAATCTTTTGATACTGAAAAGGACTGTGGCGCATTGACTAAGCCGCAGCAGGCAACAACACCGTGCGCAGCACCATCTCCACAATCAGCCCCTCCGCCGCCGCAAAGTCGGCCTCGCCCAGTTCTTTCTTGCCCAGCACCAGGCTGATCTGGCTGCTCCAGTCGGCATAGACCTGGGTCGAGGCCCAGAGCAGCACCATCAGGTGGCGGCCATCGACTTGGCGGCACAGACCGCGCTCGGCCCAGCGGTTGAAGATGGCTACATCGGCCTGCAGGGCCGGGATCACGCGCTCGGCAATTTCGGTGGCAAAGATGGGCGCACCGGAAATCACTTCGTTGGCATAGACGCGCGAATCGTCCGGGTGTTCGCGCGAAAAGCGCAGCTTGCCGGCGATGTATTCGCGCAGTGCCTGCTCCGGGTCGTTCGGGCGCTGGCTCAGGGCGTCCATGTAGGACAGCCAAACGTCGAGCACCCCGTGCAGCACGCGCCGGTACAGCGCCTCTTTGCTGGGAAAGTAATACAAGAGATTTTGCTTGGACGCGCCCACTGCCTTGGCAATATGGTCCAGCGACACGCCGCCATAGCCGCGCTGGGCGAACAAACGTTTGGCCACCGCCAGGATATCCTGCTCCAGCTTTTCACGCGCAATACTGACCTTGACGGCTTTCATAGCTGCATTCTTTCACCATTGGTACGCCTCTTGCTCACTAAATCGCTAGGGTTTTTACCAATTGGTAAAACAAATATTGATGGCTTAAATGCGCCTTGCCGTATCCGTCCTGCCTGCTGGCCGGGCGGGGGCGGCATCGGATGGAAAACCTGCAACCGGAAGCGCCCTATGCACACAGACATCTCCACCCCCGGCATTGCCGCCGCGCGCCTGAGCGGCGCGGACCTGGCGCGCAATTTTTGCGACGCCCACCCGCCCATGAACCTGGCGCAAGCCCGCGTCGAGGCCGACCGCTGCTACTACTGTTACGACGCGCCCTGCCAAACCGCCTGCCCCACCGGCATCGACGTACCCAGCTTTATCCAGCGCATTGCCGACGGCAATCTGCGCGGCGCGGCGCACACCATTTTGGAAGCCAACCCGCTGGGCGGCATGTGCGCCCGCGTCTGCCCCACCGAAGTGCTGTGCGAGCAAGCCTGCGTGCGCAACACGCAAGAGGACAAGCCGGTCGAAATCGGCCAGCTGCAGCGCTACGCCACCGACCACCTGATGGCGCATCCGGGCAAGCCCTTGTTCACCCGCGCCGCACCCACGGGCAAGCGGGTGGCCGTGGTCGGCGCTGGCCCCGCGGGCCTGGCCTGCGCCCACGGGCTGGCACGTTTGGGCCACGAGGTGGTGCTGATGGATGCGCAGCCTAAATTG
Organism: Comamonadaceae bacterium; assembly: GCA_947450255.1. Taxonomy (GTDB): domain Bacteria; phylum Pseudomonadota; class Gammaproteobacteria; order Burkholderiales; family Burkholderiaceae_C; genus Allorhodoferax. The sequence continues at coordinate 17,202 of CANFVA010000029.1, read as the reverse complement.
GGCGGCCTCAATGAATACGGCCTGGCGACTTACAAGACGGTGGACGACTTTGCGCAAAAAGAAGTGCAATGGCTGCTCTCGATTGGCGGCATAACGGTGCGCCACAGCACCGCCTTGGGGCGCGAGGTGCACCTCGATGGGTTGACGGCGGCATTTGACGCCGTGTTTTTAGGCCTGGGCTTGGGCGGGGTAAACAGCATTGGCATTGCCGAACCCCAGGCCAGCGGCCTGCGCAATGCGGTCGACTTTATTGCCGAGTTGCGCCAGGCCAAAGACCTCAGCCAAGTAGCCGTTGGTCGGCGCGTAGTGGTGATCGGCGGCGGCATGACGGCGGTCGATGCCTCCGTGCAGTCGCGCAAACTGGGGGCACAAAGCGTCACCATGGTTTACCGCCGGGGCAGCGCCGACATGGGCGCATCCGGCCACGAGCAAGCCTGGGCGCTGGAAAACGGTGTCCACATCCAGCACTGGGCCAGCCCGGTGCAAGTGCTTAGCGAAAACGGCCACGTCACGGGTGTGGAGTTTGAGCGCACGCAGCTGGTCGGTGGCAAGTTACAAGGCGGCGGTGAGCGCTTGGTGGTGCCTGCCGATATGGTGCTTAAAGCCATCGGCCAAACCATGGTGGCCCAGCACCTGGGCAGCGCGCTGGAATTGCAGGCCGGGCGCATACGCACCGACGCCGAGGGCCAGACCTCGCACCCGAAAGTCTGGGCCGGCGGCGACTGCCGCGCCGGTGGACGCGACCTCACGGTCGAAGCGGTGGAGCACGGCAAAGTTGCCGCGCGCGCCATCCATGCCACCCTGGTCGCCGCCTAAAGCAGCCCCCGCTACCTCATTCGGAGAACACACACCATGGCCGACCTCAGCACCGTATTTGCAGGCATCCGCAGCCCCAACCCCTTTTGGCTGGCCTCCGCGCCTCCCACCGACAAAGCCTATAACGTCAACCGCGCTTTCGAAGCCGGTTGGGGCGGCGTGGTCTGGAAAACATTGGGCGAAGCCGGCCCGCCCATCGTCAACGTCAGTGGCCCGCGCTATGGCGCGCTGCATACGCCTGATAGGCGCCTGATTGGTTTTAACAATATCGAACTCATCACCGACCGCGACCTGCACCTGAACCTGCGCGAAATCAAAGAGGTCAAGCGCAACTGGCCGGACCGCGCCATGGTCGTATCGCTGATGGTGCCCTGCGAAGAGCAGGCTTGGAAATCCATCTTGCCACTGGTGGAAGACACGGGTGCCGATGGCGTGGAGCTGAACTTCGGCTGCCCGCACGGCATGAGCGAGCGCGGCATGGGCGCCGCCGTGGGCCAGGTACCCGAGTACATCGAGATGGTCACCGCCTGGTGCAAGCAGTACAGCCGTCTGCCTGTGATCGTGAAGCTCACACCTAATATCACCGACATCCGCCACCCGGCACGCGCTGCTAAAAAAGGCGGGGCCGATGCGGTCTCGCTGATCAACACGATCAATTCCATCATGGGTGTGGACCCGGACCGCCTGACCATGAGCCCTTCCACTGGCGGCATGGGCTCGCACGGCGGCTATTGCGGCCCGGCAGTCAAGCCCATCGCGCTGAACATGGTGGCCGAAATCGCCCGCGACAAAGACACCGCCGGCCTGCCCATCTCCGGCATCGGCGGCGTAGGCACCTGGCGCGATGCCCTGGACTACCTGGCCCTGGGCGCGGGCAATGTGCAGGTATGTACTGCCGCTATGGTCTACGGCTTCAAGATCGTGCAGGAAATGCACAGCGGCCTGTCCAATTACATGGACGACAAAGGCTTTAGCAGCGTCTCCGAGATCGTTGGCAAAGCCCTGCCCACCGTCTCGGCCTGGCAGTTCCTCAATCTGCAGCATGTCAGCAAAGCCGTCATCAACCAAGACAGCTGCATCCAATGCGGCCGCTGCCATATCGCCTGCGAAGACACTTCGCACCAGGCCATTACCGCCAGCAAAGACGGCAAGCGCTACTTTGAAGTGCAAGAAGACGAATGCGTGGGCTGCAACCTGTGCGTGGTCGCCTGCCCGGTGCCCGAGTGCATCACCCTGCGCGACCTGGCCCCCGGCGAAACCGACCTACGCACCGGCACGGTAGTCAGCGGCGGCCACGGCGACTGGACCACCCACCCCAATAACCCCATGCGAGCTGCGGCTTAGTCCACAATGGGCCACAGCACGCGTTACAAACCATCACCACCACCCACGTTGAAGGACTTTTACCCATGAGCTCACTGCATATTCGAGGCGGTACCGTTGTCAACGCCGACCGCCAATTCCGCGCCGATGTCATTACCCAGGACGGCAAGATTGTGGCCGTCGGCGAAGGCCTGGCCACCCCGGCAGGCGCCACCGTGGTGGATGCGGGCGGCCAGTACGTCATGCCCGGCGGCATCGACCCGCACACCCATATGCAACTACCGTTCATGGGCACTGTCACCATGGACGACTTCTTCACTGGCACCGCCGCAGGCATGGCCGGGGGCAATACCACCATCATCGACTTCGTCATCCCCGACCCGCAAGAAAACATCCTTGAGGCCTACAAAAAATGGCGCGGCTGGGCCGAGAAAGCCGCTGGCGACTACAGCTTTCACGTGGCCATCACCTGGTGGAGCGAGCAAGTGCGCAAAGACATGGGCACCTTGGTCAACGAGGAAGGCGTCAACAGCTTCAAGCACTTCATGGCCTACAAAAACGCCATCATGTGCGACGACGAAACTCTGGTCAACAGCTTCAAACGCAGTCTGGAACTCGGCGCCATGCCCACGGTGCACGCCGAGAACGGCGAGCTGGTCTATCTGCTGCAACAAACCGTTGCCGACATGGGCATCATGGGCCCCGAAGGCCACCCGCTCTCGCGCCCGCCCATGGTCGAAGGCGAGGCGGCCAACCGCGCCATTGCTATCGCAGAGGTGCTCAATGTGCCAATCTATGTAGTGCATGTTTCCTGCATCGAAGCGGCCGAAGCCATTGCCCGCGCACGCGCACGCGGACAGCGCGTCTATGGGGAGGTATTAGCCGGCCATTTGGTGATCGACGACAGCGTGTATCGCGACCCGGACTTCGCCACCGCCGCCGGTTACGTCATGAGCCCCCCCTTCCGCCCCAAAGGCAACCAAGAGTTTCTGTGGCGCGGCCTGCAATCGGGCAATCTGCACACCACCGCCACCGACCATTGCACCTTCTGCGCCGCACAAAAAGCGGCAGGCAAAGACAACTTCGCCAAAATACCCAATGGCTGCGGCGGCGTAGAAGAACGCTTGGCCGTCATCTGGGACGCCGGTGTGAACACGGGCCGCCTCACGCCTTCCGAGTTTGTCGCCATCACCTCGGCCAACACCGCCAAGCTCTTCAACATCTATCCGCAAAAAGGCAGCGTCTCGGTCGGTGCGGACGCCGACTTGGTCGTCTGGGACCCAGAGGGCAGCAAAACCTTGTCGGTCAAAACCCAGTTCAGCAAAGGCGACTTCAACATCTTCGAAGGCCGCACGGTGCGCGGCGTTCCCACCCATACCGTGAGCCAGGGCAAGCTGGTGTTTGTGCAAGGCGATTTGCGGGCAGAGCGGGGAGTGGGGCGGTATATCAAACGCCCGGCGTTTAACGCCAACTTTGCGCCCATGGCTTTGCGGGCTGAGGCTTTGAAGCCTACGGCTGTGGAGCGGTAGGGATTTTTGCTTTGCGGCGCATGTTTACTTTTTTTGGTCCTGGCGGGACTTCTTTTTTCCCCCGCTTCCCCCCCGCCCCTTCACCCCCTCGGGGGGTGAAGGGGAGCTTGAACAGCCAATTTGGTTTTTTTGGGCTGGACAGAGATCTTGGTGCGGGAGGCTGCGGTGCGGGTTTGTGCGCCCCGGTTGGTAAACGATGCGGTCGTAGTCAATGGTTTGGGGCTTGGCGCGGCTGCGCGCGCACCTCGCCCAGCGCGCCAACCAGCGTGTGCAAGGTGAGCGCAGCGAACGAGCACACGCGGCGCCCCGCTGCCATAGGCCGTGCTGAGCAACGCAGCGGCGGCCGGATCAGGGCGGGCGCTTGTTTGAGCGAAGCGAGTTTGCGCCCGACCCCGGGCGGCGCGAGTAGCGCAAGGTACCCCGAAGGGGCACGGCATTTGGCTCGCCTTTTCTTTGGTTACTTTCTTTTGGCGAAGCAAAAGAAAGTAACTCGGCCAACAGGCCGAAACCGGTATTCAAACCCTTGGCCAGCAGGCCAAAACCTGCATTAAAAACCTCACCCCAGGAGCAACACCATGAGCAGCACAACACTAGACATTTCCCAAGTCCGCATCAACGGCGAACGCCTCTGGGCTTCCCTCATGGAGCTGGCCCAAATCGGCGCCACCCCAAAAGGCGGGGTCTGCCGCCTCACCCTCACCGACCTGGACAAGCAAGGCCGCGACCTCGTGACCCGCTGGGCGCGCGAAGCAGGCATGAGCGTGACCATCGACAAAATCGGTAACGGGTTCATGCGCCGCCCAGGGCGCAACAACAGCTTGCCGCCCATCATGACCGGCAGCCACATCGATACCCAGCCCACCGGCGGCAAGTTCGATGGCAACTACGGCGTGTTGGCCGGGCTGGAAGTGGTGCGCACCCTTAACGATTTAGGCATAGAGACCGAAGCACCCATCGAAGTGGCGTTCTGGACCAACGAAGAAGGTTCGCGCTTTGTGCCGGTCATGATGGGCTCGGGCGTGTTCGCCAAAGCCTTCACGCTAGAACATGCCTATGCCGCCACCGACACCACGGGCGTCTCGGTCAAAGAAGAGCTGGCGCGCATCGGATACATCGGCGACCAAGAGCCGGGCGACCACCCGATTGGCGCCTACTTTGAAACCCATATCGAACAGGGCCCGGTGCTCGAGGACAACGACGTCACCATCGGCGTAGTGCAAGGCGTGCTGGGCATTCGCTGGTTTGACTGCACCGTGACCGGCATGGAAGCGCATGCCGGCCCCACGCCCATGGCGCTGCGCCGCGATGCCATGCAAGTAGCCACGCACATCATGCAAGAAGTGGTGGCCTCGGCCCTGCGCCACCCGCCGCACGGGCGCGGCACCGTGGGCATGGTGCAAGTCTTCCCCAACAGCCGCAATGTGATACCAGGCCGCGTCAAATTCAGCATCGACTTGCGCAACAGCACCGACGCGCTGGTGGACCAAATGGCCAAAGAAGTCAAAGCCTTTGCCGCACGCAAAGCCACCGAAACCGGTTTGGACGTAAAGATCGAAATGGTCTCCAGCTACTCGGCCATCGGCTTTCACGCCGACTGCATTGACGCTGTGGCACGCGCCGCCAAAAAACTGGGCTACTCCAACATGCCCGTGGTGTCGGGCGCCGGGCATGACGCGGTCTACATGGCCAAGCTGGCCTCCAGCGGCATGATCTTCATCCCCTGCAAAGACGGCATCAGCCACAATGAGGTGGAAGATGCCAAACCGGAACACATCACCGCAGGTTGCAATGTGCTACTGCATGCGATGCTGGAGCGGGCCGGCACCTGAGATGCACATGCGCCAAGCCGCCCTCGCCCTGACAAACCGATCGGAGCAAGCCACACCGGCATGGCTTGCCAACGCGAACGGGTCACCACGTCGCCGCGCGCCGCGCGAGAACGAGTGTGGTGGGAGCCATGGCGCTGGCGTACCAGGCTGGTTATTGGTTTTGAACATGGATGGCGCTTTGCCCTTGCCAACCGATGTTTACCGCCCGCTTTCGTTTTACCCCCCGCTTCCCCCCCGCCCCTTCACCCCCGCCGGGGTGAAGGGGAGCTTGAACAGCCAATTTGGCTTTTTTGCGCTGAGTAGGGGTGTTGGTGCGGGAGACTGCGGTGCGGGTTTGATGGCCACGGTTGGTAAACGATGCGGTTGTAGTCGATGGATTGGATTGTTTCCCTCTAGGACCTCTTTTTTCCCCCGCTTCCCCCCCGCCCCTTCACCCCCTCGGGGGGTGAAGGGGCGCTTGAACAGCCAATTTGGTTGCTTTGCGCCGAATGCGGGTGTTGGTGCTAGAGGTTGCGGTGCGGGTTTGCTGGCCTCGGTTGGTAAACGATGCGGTCGCAGTCAATGGATCAGTGGTTGGCGCGGCTGTGCAGCAGCGCGCAGCGCGCCACCAAGCGTGTGCAAGGTGAGCGCAGCGAACGAGCACACGCGGACTTCCCAGGCCATAGGCCGTGCTGAGCAACGCAGCGGCGGCCGGATCAGGGCGGGCGCTTGTTTGAGCGTAGCGAGTTTGCGCCCGACCCCGGGCGGCGCGAGTAGCGCAAGGCACCCCGAAGGGGCACGGCATTTGGCTCGCCTTTCTTTTGCTTACTTTTCTTTGGCGAAGCAAAGAAAAGTATGGCCCGCAGCAGGCGCACACCGGCCACCAAACCACTACCCGTTGCACCATTCCTTAAAAAAATTTTTCACCCCGTTCCTTTGCTGGTCCCTTTTTCGGCTTGCCAGCGGCCGACCCCCCCACTTCGATTGGAGAAACCATGACTGATACCAACACCATGCGTCGCAGAATCCTGGCCGGCCTTGCAGCCGGTGTGACCTTGCCGGGGCTGAGCAGCCGTGCCCTGGCCGCCGGGCCGCGTATCAAAGTCGCCGGCCTGCACAGCGACCCGGTCGAGAACGCCTGGAACTCGCGCATCCACGAGGCCTGCAAAGCCGCCGATGCCGAGGGCCTGATCGAATACCGCTTCTCCGAATCGGTGGCCAACACCGACTACCCGCGCGTCATCCGGGAGTATGCGCAAGCGGGCGTGCAGCTGATTGTGGGCGAGGTCTACGGCGTAGAAAAAGACGCCCGTGCTGTGGCCAAGGAATATCCCAAAGTCGCCTTCCTGTGCGGCTCCAGCGGCGGCCCGCAAGAGGCTAATTTCGGCACCTTTGGCACCTGGAACCACGAGGCGGCCTACCTCACCGGCCTGCTGGCCGGCCACATGACCAAGACCGGCAAGCTCGGCGCGGTCGGCGGCTACCCGATACCGGAAGTCAACCGCCTGATCCATGCCTTCCGCCAAGGGGTGCGCGAGGTCAAGCCCGACGCCACTTTCCAGGTCGCCTTTATCAACACCTGGTTCGATCCACCCAAGGCTAAAGAGGCTGCGCTGGCGCAGCTCGACAGTGGCTGCGACATTTTGTTTGGCGAGCGCATCGGCACCGCGGACGCCGCCAAGGCACGCGGCAAGCTTTCGGTTGGCTCGCTGATCGACTACATGCCGCGCTACCCCGGCACCGTGTTTGCCAATGCCATGTGGTACTTCCGGCCCATCCTCGATGGTGCGATTGCCGACGTCAAGGCCGGCAAGCCCACAGGCAAAGACTACAGCCCGTTTAGCATGCTCAAAGCCGGTGGCAATGGCGTGACCTACGACAGCAAGTTGGTCCCGCCTGCGGCGCTCAAGATGATGCTGGACAAGCAGGCCGCTATCAAGTCCGGCGCGCTCAAGATCCCCGCGGTGGATACCCAACCCACCTGAGGATGCTACTTGGCTCTTAGCACTGACCAGTACCTGGCGGCAGACGCCTGCACCATGGCGCAATGGGTGCGTGACGGAGAGGTCACGCCCCGTGCGCTACTGGACATGGCGCTGCAGCGCGCCCAGGCCATGCAAGCGCGTATCGGCGCGGTCAGCCAGTGGCTGGAACCGGTGGCCCTGGCGTGTCTAGAGGCCATTCCACCCCGCGCCGCATTGGCCGGGGTCCCTTTTTTAGTGAAAGACCTGGGCGCCGCGCTGGCCGGCGGGCGCAGCATCGCCAGTTGCCGCCATCTGGCGCAGAACGCGCCGGTGGACAGCATCGACAGCGAGCTCATGGCGCGCTTCAAAGCCGGCGGTCTGGTGCCTTTTGGCAAAACCACCGTGCCCGAATTCGGGCTCAATTTAACTTCCGAGCCGGCCATCGGCCCGCTGTGCCGCAACCCGTGGAATGTAGCGCGCAGCGCGGGCGGCTCCTCGGGCGGATCGGCCGCTGCCGTGGCCGCCGGCATCGTGCCGATGGCGCATGCCACGGACGCTGCCGGCTCCATCCGTGTGCCCGCTGCCGCCTGCGGCCTGGTCGGGCTCAAACCCGGACGCGGCGCGGTGCCGCAAGGCCCGCAGTACAACAATATTTTGGGTGGCTTGGCCAGCGAGCTGGTGCTCTCGCGCAGTGTGCGCGACAGCGCCGCCGCTTGGAGCCTGGCGCGGATGCGCGGCCCGCAGCACAGCGATAGCGAATCCGCGCCTAAGCGCCATGCCCCCAAACGCATCGCCCTGTTAGATCTGCCGCCGCAGGGCGTGCCGCAAGACAGCCAATGGGCAGCCGCAGCACACGCGAGCGCCCGCTTGCTCGAGGCGGCAGGCCACCGCGTCAGCCTACTCGATAGCCGCCGTCTGGAAGAAGCCTGCGCCCTGGCCATGCAAGCCTTCGACGTCTTTGGCAGCCGCCGTGCCGCCGCCGCAGTGCAAGCCCTGCAACCGGCTGCGCCCGACATGGAAAGCATCAGCTGGGCGGCCGCGCACCGGGGCCAAAGCCTGCGCGCGCTCGACCATGTCAACGCCGAAATCGCCGTGGCCCGATGCGGCGCTTTGCTCGACATCTTGTGGCAGGAATTTGATCTCATTCTTAGCCCGGCGCTGGCGCAGCCCATCCCCTTGCTGGGCCAACTGCCCACCACCGGCACCGGCCAGGACTTCGCCGCCTGGCAGGCGCATTTGCAGCGCTTTACCGATCTGGCCCCCTACAGCCCGCTGGCCAATGTGGCGGGCTGCCCGGCCATCGTGTTTCCGCATGGAAAAGCGCAGGACGGCATGCCGCTGGCCGTCCAAATCCTGGCTCCACAGGGCGGCGAAGATTTGTTGTTGACGGTAGCGGCCTTTTTTGAAACCGAAGCCCCCTGGCCGCTGTTGGCACCGATGGCCTATGACTGAAGCACACCGCCCTGACGCTTCGCAAGCCCCGGCCCTGCAACTGCACGGCATTGCCAAATACTTTGGCGAGGTCTGCGCCAACGAAGACATCTCGCTGCAACTGGCGCGAGGCCAGATACTGGGCTTGCTCGGCGAAAACGGCGCGGGCAAGACCACCCTCATCAGCATTTTGTTTGGCCACTATGTGGCCGACCGTGGGCATATCGAAGTCTTTGGCAGACCCTTGTTGCCCGGCTCGCAGCGCGCCGCCATTGCTGCGGGCATCGGCCTGGTGCACCAGCACTTCACGCTGGCGGGCAACCTCACGGTGCTGGACAACGTGATGGTGGGTACCGAAAGCCTGTGGGCCCCGGCTTCGGCGCGCCAAGCGGCGCGTGCCAAGCTGCGTGCGCTGTCCGAACAATTTGGCCTGCGCGTGGACCCGGACGCGCTGGTGCAGCGCCTCTCGGTGGGCGAACAACAGCGCGTCGAAATTCTCAAGTCCCTGTACCGCCAGGCGCGCATTCTGGTGCTGGACGAACCCACGGCGGTACTCACGCCGGGCGAATCCCTCACCTTGTTTGCGACGCTGCGCAAAATGGCGGCCGCCGGTTTGTCCGTCATCCTGATCAGCCACAAGCTGGACGAAGTGCTGCGCGTGGCCGACCAGATTGCCGTACTGCGCAGCGGGCGGTTGGTGGCGCAGCGTGCCGCCGCTGCGCTAGACCGCGCTACCTTGGCCGAGCTGATGGTGGGCCGGCGCGTGCTGCGGCCGCAGCGCCAGCCGCTGCCGGTGGGCGAGGTGGTCTGGGCACTGCAAGAGGCTGCCATCGAAGGCCGCAGTGCGGGTGTGCGCCTGCGCCCAGCTTCGCTGGCAGTGCATGCGCACGAAATTGTGGGCGTGGTTGGCGTGGCTGGTAACGGCCAGCAAGCCTTGCTGGAGCTCGCCTGCGGCTTGCGCGCACCCAGCACTGGCAGCGTGCTATTGCGCGGCCAGCGCCAGGGCCAACCGCAGCATGGCGCACTGCGCCACGCCGGCCTGGCGCGCATCCCCGAGGACCGCCACCGCGAAGGCGTGGTGGGCGATCTGGCCATGTGGCACAACGCCATCCTGGAGGACTTGAACGACCCGCGTTTTAACCGCCTGGGCTGGCTGCGCAAAGCTGCGGCTATAGAACACACCCGCGCCTTGATTGCCGAATTTGACATCCGCTGCGAAGGCCCGGCGCAACGCACGCGCTTGCTCTCGGGCGGCAATATGCAAAAACTGATTGTGGGGCGCGGCATGGTCACGCAGCCCTCGTTTATCGTGGCCTGCCAGCCGGTGCGCGGCCTGGACGAAGGCGCTATCGCCGACGTGCACGCCCGCCTGCTGCAAGCGCGAGCGCGCGGCGCGGCGGTGTTGCTGGTCACCGACGATTTGGACGAGGCGCTGGAACTGGCCGACCGCATCGTAGTAATTCAAAACGGCAGCCTGAGTGCGCCGATTGCAGCGCAAGACTATGACGTGGGCCGCATCGGCATGTTGATGCTCGGCCAAGAGGAGAAAGCCCATGCGGCTTGAGCGGCGCAACTCCACACCGGCCAGCCTGGTGCTACTCAATATCGCGCTGGTGCTGGGCCTGATGGCGGCCACCGGCTCGGTGCTGATTGCGCAGGCCGGCGCACCGGTGGGCGCGAGCTGGCTGGCGCTGCTCAACGGCGCTTACGGCTCCAAACTGGCGATTACCGAAACCCTGACGCGCGCCACGCCGCTCATCTTTACCGGCCTGGCCTGCGCCATCGCATTTCGCTCGCGGCTTTGGAATATCGGCGCCGAAGGCCAGCTCTATGCCGGTGCGCTGGCAGTGGCGGCCTTGGGCAGCGGCGCCATCCAAGCGCCGGGCTATGTGCTGATTCCGCTGGTCATGCTGGCCGCGGCCTTGGCGGGTGCGGCGATGCTGATGGGCCCGGCCTTGCTCAAGCGCTACATGAACGTCGATGACGTGGTCACCACCCTGCTGCTGAACTTCATCATGGCTTTGTTTGTCTCCATCATGGTGCAAGGCCCGATGCGCGACCCCATGTCCATGGGCTGGCCGCAAACCCTGCCGGTGCTCGATGAAGCGACGCTGGACAAGCTGATCACCCAATCGCGCCTGCACACCGGTTTGCTGCTGGCGCTGGCGCTATCGCTGGTGTTGGCGCTGGTGGAATCGCGCTCGGTGTTTGGCCTGCAGCGGCGCGCCGTGGGCCTGAACCCCGAGGCCGCCCGCTTTGCCGGTATTGCCGCCACGCGCGTGCTGTTGTGGACCACGGTGATCTCGGGCGGGCTGGCCGGTATCGCGGGCGCGGTGGAAGTCATGGGCATGCGCGGCTATGTCACTGGCGACTTGTCGCCCGGCTTTGGGTACACCGGCGTCATCGTCGCCATGCTGGCGCAATTGCACCCGCTGGGCGTGCCGGTAGCGGCGGTGCTGGTGGCCAGCGTGTTTGTGGGCGCAGACGCCATGAGTCGGATGTTCAACGTGCCCAGTTTTATTGCCGATGTGATGGTTTCGCTGTCGCTGCTGAGCATGTTGGCCGGATCGTTTTTTCTGAGCTACCGGGTGCGCAAATGAACGAAGCCCTGGACCTGTTTTTCACTGCCAGCCTGTGGGCGGCGGTGCTGCGCATTGCCACGCCACTCATCTTTGGCATGTTGGGCGAACTCATTTGCGAGCGTGCCGGGGTCGTCAACCTGGGCATCGAGGGCATCATGACCTTTGGCGCGCTGGCCGCCTGGCTGTCGGTGTTTCATGGCGCTACGCTGTGGCAGGGCATGGCGATTGCCGCGGCCACCGGGGCCTGCTTTGGGCTCTTGCACGCGCTGCTCACCGTGCCGATGGCGCAGTCGCAACACGTCACCGGCCTGGGCATCACGCTGCTGGCTACCAGTTTGGCGTCCTACATCTACCGCCTGGCCGTGCCAGCCAAAAGCACACCGCCTACGATTGCGCCTTTCACGCCCGTCGATCTGCCGTTTTTGAACGCCCCGTTTTTGCAGGCCACTGCGCCCACCTATTTGGCGCTGGGCTTGGTGGTAGTGGTGGCCTATGTGCTGTGGCGCACGCCGCTGGGACTGGCCATCCGTATGGTCGGCGAGCATCCACAAGGCGCGCAAGCGCAGGGCATAGGCGTGTTCAGCATGCGTACCGCTTGCGTGGTGGTGGGTAGCGCCATCATGGCTTTGGGCGGCGCCTTTTTGACGCTGGCGGCCTTTAATAGTTTTGTGATCAACATGGTGCAGGGGCGCGGCTGGATGGCGCTGGCGCTGGTCGTCTTTGGGGCCTGGCGCCCCGGCCTGGCGCTGCTGGGCGCGCTGTTGTATGCCTGGTTTGATGCCTACCAGCTGCGCTTGCAACACGTATTTCCTGGTGTGCCCTACCAGGTATTTTTGATGGCCCCGTATGTGCTGTCGATTGCGGTACTCATCCCCATGTCCAAGCGCGCCACCGGCCCGCAGGCTTTGATGATGCCCTTTGTCAAAGGTGAAAGGTAAGCGCCCCATGCTCGACTTGCTGATACACAACGCCAGCTTGGCCGATGGCCGCCGCGGCATGTCGGTGGCGGTACAAGACGGCCGCATTGTGGAAGTGTCTCCTGGCCTGCTAGCCCCCGCGCACGAAAGCGTGGATGCGCAAGGCCAAGTGCTCAGTGCGCCATTTATCGACGCGCACTTTCACATGGACGCCACCCTGAGCTACGGTCTGCCGCGCGTCAACGCCTCGGGCACGCTGCTCGAAGGTATCGCCGTGTGGGGCGAGCTCAAGCCGCACCTGACACACGAGGCCCTGGTGGGCCGCGCCATGGCCTATTGCGATTGGGCCGTGGGCAAAGGCCTGCTGGCCATCCGCACGCATGTCGATGTCTGCGACCCGCGCCTCCTGGCCGTCGATGCCTTGCTGGAAGTCAAGCGCCGCGTCGCGCCCTACATCGATATGCAGTTGGTGGCTTTCCCGCAAGACGGCGTGTTGCGCGGCAAGCGTGGCCCGCAAGAACACCTGGACACCTTGAAGCGCGCGCTGGACAAAGGCGTGGACGTGGTTGGCGGCATTCCGCACTTCGAGCGCACGATGGCCGATGGGGCGCTCAGTGTCAAGCGCTTGTGCGAACTGGCCGCCGAGCGCGGTCTGCGGGTCGATATGCATTGCGACGAGTCCGACGACCCGCATTCGCGCCACATCGAAACCCTGGCATTCGAGACGCAACGCCTGGGCCTGCAAGGCCGCGTCACCGGCTCGCACCTCACGTCTATGCACAGCATGGACAACTACTACGTCAGCAAACTGATTCCCCTGATCGCCGAGGCCGGCCTGCATGTGGTGGCCAACCCGCTGATCAACATCACCTTGCAGGGCCGGCACGACAGCTACCCCAAGCGGCGCGGCATGACGCGGGTGCCCGAGTTGCTGGCCGGTGGCGTGAACGTGGCCTTTGGACAAGACTGCACCATGGACCCCTGGTATTCGCTGGGCAGCGGCGACATGCTGGAAGTGGCGCACATGGGCTTGCACATAGGGCAAATGACCAGCCAAGCCGCCATGGCGCAGTGCTTTGAAGCCGTCACCACCCATCCGGCGCGTGCGCTAGGCCTGGAGGGCTACGGCATTGCCGCCGGTTGCCATGCAGACATGGTCTTACTACAGGCCAGCGACCCGGTAGAGGCCATCCGCCTACGCGCCACGCGCCTACGCGTTTATCGGCGTGGCAAACTGCTAGCCCAGGCGCCGGCCAACACCAGCACTTTGCACCTGCCGGGCCGCCCGGCCAGCACCGCCTTCAGGCACGATTCGATTCCGCGTTTTTGATCAAGACTGTTTTACATGACCGCATTTCCCGCGCCCAGCCCTGCTTCGGTTCCTGCCGTCGAAGTGCGCCAGGCTTCGCTGATTTACAACCCCCACCACGCCCCAGTGCATGCGCTGGCCGATATCGACCTGACGATTGCGCCGGGCGAATTTGTCTCGCTCATCGGCCCTTCGGGCTGCGGCAAGACCACGCTCTTGCGCGTGATTGCGGACCTGGAGCACATCACCTCGGGAACGGTACAAGTCAACGGCGTATCGCCGCACGAAGCGCGGCTGGCGCGCGCTTATGGCTATGTGTTTCAAGCGCCCGCCTTGTTTGCCTGGCGCACGGTGCTGGGCAATGTGAAGCTGCCCTTGCAAATCCAGGGCAAAAGCGCGGCAGAGTGTGATGCGATAGCCCGCGAGCAACTTGCCCGCGTGGGCCTCACCGGTTTTGAAAACAAATACCCCTGGCAGCTCTCGGGCGGCATGCAGCAGCGCGCCTCGATTGCGCGCGCCTTGTCCTTTGAGCCGCGCATCCTGATGATGGACGAGCCCTTTGGCGCGCTGGACGAAATCACCCGCGACCGGCTCAACGAGCAATTACAACAACTCTGGCAGCGCGAGCGGCGCACCGTGGTATTTGTAACGCACTCGATTGCCGAGGCAGTGTATTTGTCCACCCGCATCGTGGTCATGTCGCCCCGGCCCGGGCGCATCGTGCGCGTCATCGATTCCACATTGCCCGACGCGCGGCATTTGGGACTGCGCGACTCGCCGGAATTTATGGACATGGCCCACCAAGTACGCGAGGCACTAGCCGATGGCCACCACGACTAGCGCGTCGCCGCCTTCCTGGGGCCAACGGGTTTCCGAACAAGGCCTGCCCATTGCGGTGGTGCTGCTGTTCACGCTAGCCCTGTGGTACGCGCTGACGGTGTACCTGAACGCGCCCGGCGCCATCGAGCGCGTGCTCGAGCCCCAAGGCCCGTGGACCTGGCAAGACCTGGTGGCGGCCACCATGGTGGCGCAGCGCCCGGTGCTGCCCGCGCCGCACCAGGTGGCGCTGGATTTGTACAGCAGCTTGGTCGATTGGCCCCTCACCTCGCCGCGCAATTTGTTATTCCATGTGGCCGTGACCGGGCAAAGCACTTTGGTTGGCTTTGTTATGGGCACGCTGCTGGGCCTGGTGCTGTCGGTGTGCATCGTGCATTCGCGTACCTTGGACAAAGCGCTGCTGCCCTGGATCGTGGCCTCACAGTCCATCCCGGTCCTGGCAATAGCGCCCATCGTGCTGGTGATTTTGGGCACCATGGGTTTTTCGGGTGTGGCGCCCAAAGCGGTCATTGCCATGTATTTGTGCTTCTTTCCGGTCACGGTCGCTATGGTGCAAGGCCTGCGCTCGCCGCAGGTGATGGAGACCGAAATGATGCATACCTACGCCGCCACGCGCTGGCAAGCTTTGTGGATGCTGCGCTTGCCCGCCGCGCTGCCGTTTTTGTTTCCAGCGCTGCGCGTGGGTATCGCGGCTGGCTTGGTGGGCGCCATGGTGGCCGAGTTGCCCACTGGCGCGCAAGCCGGGCTGGGTGCGCGCTTACTCACGGGCTCGTACTACGGGCAAACCGTGCAAATTTGGTCGGCTCTGGTGATGTCGGCTTTTGTCGGCCTGGCGCTGACGGCGGCCATGGGCGCCCTCGAAGCCCTGGTGCTCGGAAAGCGCAGGCAGGTATGAACGCACAACACTCCCCGCCCGATTTGCGCATCAGCGCGCTGGTGGTGCTGGCAGGCATCGGCGGCGCGTGGGCCTTGCTGGTGTCGTCGCTGGCCGACCCGGCCACGCCCAAAGACGGCGTATTTTGGGGTGCCACTAGCCTGGTGGCGCTGTTGGCCGTCAGCGGCATCCGGCGACTGGCTGCTGTCGACGGGCCGCGCCTATACGCCAGCGCGTCTGCGCTGCTGTTTGGTGGCTGGTTGCTGTATTTTTGGCAATTGCTGACCGTGGCACTCGATGTGCCGCGCGTGCTGCTGCCCGCGCCCAGCCTGATCGCCGCTGCCTTTGGCGAGCACCTGGGCACGCTGCAAACCGACTTTGTGCAAACCGTGGTGCGCGCCGTCGCCCTGGGCTGGGTGCTGGGCTCGGGCCTGGGTTTTGCCGTCGGCGTTGCCATCGACCGCCTGCCTTTTTTGCAGCGCGGCTTGCTGCCCCTGGCCTCCCTCACCAGCACCATCCCGCTGGTCGGTGTGGCGCCGATTGCCGTGATGTGGTTTGGCTTTGAATGGCCGTCCAAAGCCGCGGTGGTGGTGCTGATGACCTTCTTTCCCATGCTGGTGTCCACGCTGGCCGGCTTGCGCGCCGCCGACCGGCTGGAGCGCGAGCTGATGTACAGCTACGCCGCCAGCTACTGGCGCACGCTGTGGTCCTTGCGCCTGCCTACGGCGCTGCCCTTTCTGATCTCGGCCCTCAAGGTTAATGCCACGCTGGCGCTGATTGGCGCCATCGTGGCCGAATTTTTCGGCTCGCCCACTTCAGGCCTGGGTTTTCGTATTTCCACCGAGGCCACGCGCATGAACATGGGCCTGGTTTGGGCGGCGGTGGCGGTGGCTGCAGTGACAGGCTCGGCGGTGTATGCGCTGCTGGTATCTATCGAAAAGCGCGCCGCCTTTTGGCATCCGTCAGTACGCGGCAAAAAATGAAAGCCCGCTTCCCTTTCCCCACGCACTCCCTCTGCGCTGCGTCAAAATGTTTTCTTGTCCGGGTGGACAAGAGTGGTTCCCCGGCTTACCCTCGCGGGCAAGCTATTTTTCCCCCTGTGTCCTTAACCCTAGGAGTTTTTCTATGAAGATGCGTTTGAAACTGAGCACCACCCTGGCAGCAGCTTTGCTGTCGATTGGCGCGGTCGCGGCCCATGCGGCTGACAAAGTGACGATTCAGCTCAAGTGGCTGCCGCAAGCCCAGTTTGCCGGCTACTACGTGGCGCAGGCCAAGGGCTATTACAAAGACGCAGGTCTGGATGTCACCATCAAGCCGGGCGGCCCCGATATTGCACCCACCCAAGTGATCGCCGGCAAGCAAGCCGACATCGTGGTGGACTGGATGCCCTCGGCCCTGGCCGCGCGCGAAGCCGGTGTACCGCTGGTCAACGTGGCCCAGGTGTTCAACCAATCGGGCCTGATGCTGACTTGCAAAAAGTCCAGCGGCGTGTCCTCGCCTAAGGACCTCAAGGGCAAAACCCTGGGCGTCTGGTACGGCGGCAATGAGTACCCCTTCCTCAACTGGATGACCAAGCTTGGCTACAAAACCGACTCGGACATCAAAATCTTGAAGCAAGGCTTTAACGTCGATCCGCTGTTGCAAAACCAGGCTGCTTGTATCTCCACCATGATTTACAACGAATACTGGCAAGTGGTGGACGCTGGCGTCAAGGAAAGCGAATTGGTCACCTTCTTCTATGAAAAAGAAGGCGTCGCTTCGCTGGAAGACGGCCTGTATGTGCTCGAATCCAACCTGAAAGACCCGGCCTTT
>CANFVA010000028.1 GCA_947450255.1 Comamonadaceae bacterium | reverse complement strand
CGAAGCCTATTGGGTCGAGAACGGCAAAATTTTGTACCCGGTCAAAGGAGCAACCTTGGTGGGCAGCGGGCCCGAATGCTTGAAGCGCGTGAGCCTGATCGGCAATGACATGGCCCTGGACAGTGGCGTAGGCACCTGTGGCAAGGACGGGCAAAGTGTTCCCGTGGGTGTGGGCCAGCCGACCTTGCGTATCGACGGTCTGACCGTGGGCGGCACCGCCTGAGCCGTCAAGTCCGCGTAAGACCTGCTGTGTTACATTCACGTTCATGAATTTTTCGCGCTTTTACTTTAGCTACTTTTGGTTCTCCAACGCCCCCGGCGTGAGAGGGTTCTGAACGCAAGCAGTCAATCAGCGTACAAAATTCCCCGAACCGCCGGCCTCCCCGGCGGTTTTTTTATGTCCCTATTTTTTGAATCACCTGCCAAAGGAACTCCGCAATGACCGCCAGCGCCGACCGCACCAGCATTACCGATGACGAACGCATCAAGGACATTACCGTGTTACCGCCCCCCGAACACCTGATTCGCTTTTTCCCCATCAGCGGCACGGCGGTAGAAGGCCTGGTTGCATCCACCCGCAAACGCATTCAGAACATCATGGGTGGCAAGGACGATCGCTTGCTAGTCATCATCGGCCCCTGCTCCATCCACGACCCCGCTGCCGCACTGGACTATGCCAAGCGCCTCAAAGAACAGCGCGACCATTACGCAGACACCTTGGAAATCGTGATGCGGGTGTACTTCGAAAAACCACGCACCACGGTGGGCTGGAAGGGGCTTATCAATGACCCCTACCTGGACGAAAGTTTTCGCATTGATGAGGGACTGCGGATTGCGCGCCAGTTGCTCATCGACATCAACCGCCTGGGGCTGCCTGCCGGTAGCGAATTTTTGGATGTGATTTCGCCGCAGTACCTGGGCGATTTGATTGCCTGGGGCGCCATTGGCGCGCGTACCACCGAGAGCCAGGTGCATCGCGAACTGGCCTCGGGCCTGTCGGCACCGATCGGCTTTAAAAATGGCACCGATGGAAATATCAAAATCGCCTCCGACGCGATCCAAGCAGCTGCCGGTGGACACCATTTTTTATCGGTGCATAAAAACGGCCAAGTGGCGATTGTGCAAACCCAGGGCAACCCGGATTGCCACGTTATTTTGCGCGGCGGTAAAGCGCCCAATTACGACGCCCAGAGTGTGGAAAGCGCCTGCCAGGACCTGGCCAAAGCAGGCCTGCCACAAACCCTGATGGTCGACTGCAGCCACGCCAACAGCAGCAAGCAGCACCAAAAACAAATGGATGTTGCCAAAGACATTGCCGGCCAATTGGCACAGGGTTCGACCCGTATTTTTGGCGTGATGGTGGAGAGCCATTTGAACGCCGGAGCGCAAAAATTCACGCCGGGCAAAGACTCTGTGGCAGGTCTGCACTACGGCCAAAGCATTACCGATGCCTGCCTGGGTTGGGATGATTCGCTCAGCAGCCTGGAAACCCTGTCGCAATCGGTGAAGGCGCGCCGGGTGCGGCGGGTGTCGGCAACCTGATTGCTGCCTTGGGCGCCGAAAGCGCTAGCCAAGGCCAGCGAGGCGTACTGGCGCGTAAGCTGCCGCCCGACCGCTGGCTTGGGCGCGCTTTATGGCACCGCGGTCTGCGCGGGAGTGGCCTGCTGCAAGGACTGCAGCAGTTTGGCGTGGATGCCGCCAAAGCCTGCGTTGCTCATGCACACAATATGGTCGCCCGGCTGCACCGCCGCGCGCACGTCTTGCACCAAAGCGTCCACACTGTCGGCCACTTTGGCGCGCCTACCCATGGGTGCCAAAGCCTGGTTTGCGTCCCAGCCTAGTCCGCCACTGTGGCAAAAAGCCAGGTCTGCTTCTTCCAGGCTCCAGGGTAATTGCGCTTTCATGGCGCCGAGCTTCATGGTGTTGGAGCGCGGCTCAAACACCGCCAGAATCCGCCCCGATCCGACCTGGCGCCGCAGGCCGTTGACGGTAGTGCGAATCGCTGTGGGATGGTGCGCAAAATCGTCGTACACCGTCACCAGCGACGCGTCCGCTTGCCCTGCCAAAGCCACCCGCCCGCGGACTTCCATGCGGCGTTTCACGTTTTCAAATTGCTGCAGAGCCAAGGCGGCACGCTCGGGTGCGACGCCCAGATGCTGCGCTGCCGCAATGGCCGCCAGGGCATTGAGCTGGTTGTGCACGCCACCCAAGGCCCATCGCACCCGGGCCACCGTTACGCCCTGCTGCAGCACCGCGAAATCATCGGGCTCGCCTTGCGCAGTGAAATCGCTGACAGCGGCACCAAAGCTGCGCACCTCGCTCCAGCAACCCATTTGCAGCACCCGCGCCAGACTTTCTTCTAAGCCGTTGACCACGACCCGGCCGTTGGACGCTACGGTGCGAAGCAAATGGTGGAACTGCCGCTCAATCGCCTGCAAGTTGTCAAAGATGTCGGCGTGGTCGAATTCCAGATTGTTCAGGACGGCGGTGCGGGGCCTGTAATGCACAAATTTGCTGCGCTTGTCAAAAAACGCGGTGTCGTATTCGTCCGCTTCGATCACAAACGCGGAGCCTTTACCCAGGCGCGCCGACACGCCAAAATTCAGAGGTACGCCTCCGACCAGAAAGCCCGGCTCCAAGCCGGCATAGTTCAAAATCCAGCTGAGCATAGCGGTGGTGGTGGTTTTGCCGTGGGTTCCGGCGACGGCCACCACATGGCGACCAGTCAAAAGGTGCTCCGAGAGCCATTGCGGCCCGCTGGTGTAAGACAGCCCCCGGTCCAAAATCGCCTCCATCAGCGGGAATTTGGCGCTGCCATCGGCATTGCGTGCGCGGCTGATTACATTGCCCACCACCCACATATCAGGTGCCAGCGCCACTTGCTCGGCGCCAAAACCCTGCATCACCTCGATGCCCAGGTCACGCAGTTGGTCGCTCATGGGCGGGTATACACCCGCGTCGCAACCGGTTACCCGGTGACCCGCCTCGCGCGCCAGGGCTGCGAGCCCGCCCATGAACGTGCCGCAAATCCCCAATATGTGTATGTGCATGAAAGAATTTTACCGGTCAGCCTTTTACACAAGCCGCTAGCAAGCCGCCTGGCCTGACAGATCAGCGGCCACCTTGGGATTGCCCCTTTTTGCCGAACCGCCCGCCTTGGTAGGGGCACAATGCGGCCATGGACAGCATCAAAGCAGAAATAGCGGCAGTGGCCGCGCGCGCCGTGGTGGAGGAAGGGCTGGACTTTTCCCCCGCCAAGCGCCGAGCAGCCCAGCAACTAGGCCTCTCGGCGCGCCAGGGCCTGCCGGACCACGAAACTATGGAGCAGGCGGTGCGGGACTATATTGCCATTTTTTGCCCCGAAAGCCAGGCTCAGGAACTGGCGGTTTTACGCGGCATGGCCTTGGTCTGGATGGAGCGTTTGGCCCGCTTCCAGCCTCTCTTAGGCGGCGCAGTGTGGCGCGGTACCGCCACCCGCCATTCGGACATTTACCTGCAATTGTTTTGTGAAGATGCCAAGATCGCCGAAATTACCCTGATTGACATGGGCATTCGCTTTGCGGCCAGCCAAGTCACCGGCTTGCATGGCGAGCGGGTTGACGCGCTCAGCGTACAGATATGGTGCGCGGATTTCAAATCTTACGTTGGCCTGCACCTGCTGGTCAATGATGTGGATGGCATACGCGGGGCGCTGCATACGGATGGGCAGGGCAGGCGCTGGCGCGCTGACGTCAAGGCTTTACGCACCTTGATGGACAATGGGCACCATGCAAGCACCTGAATTACCCGCTGCACCGCCAAAACGCCGTTGGGCACTGGGCGCGCTGGCTGCGACTGCTCTAGGCGCAGGACTCGGCGCCTCTTGGTGGCGTAATCGCCCTACGCCCGTGCCCTTGCCCACCGGTTTATGGGCGCGCCAATGGAACAGCCCCCAGGGCCAAGCCTTTGGCATGCAGGGTTTTCAAGGGCGACCGCTACTGGTCAATTTTTGGGCTACCTGGTGCCCGCCTTGCATTGAAGAACTGCCGCTAATTGAGGCTTTTTATCAACAAAATAAATCCAACGGCTGGCAAGTTCTTGGTTTGGCAGTGGACAAGCCTGAGCGGGTGCAAACTTTTCTGACTAGTACACCGCTGTCATTTGCGATCGGCATGGCAGGCCTGGAGGGTACTGAACTGAGCCGAGCACTCGGTAACTTGACCGGCAGCCTACCGTTTACGGTGGTCTTTGCGAGTGACGGCCAGATTTCCCAGCGCAAGCTCGGACGGATTACCCAGATGGATCTGGACCAATGGCGTGGTTTAAGATAGCGACGCCGGCATTCCGCTCAAAGCAAAGCGTTGTTAGCCTGATGATTCTATTTAGCCTGCGTTTAAATATTTTTAAGCGCTTTTATCTAATTTAAATTATTTTTAACAGCTATGTCGGGGCGGCAAAACGGCTGCACACCGCCTAATGAAGGAGGATCCATGGATTTACGCAAACTCAAGACCCTGATCGATCTGGTCTCGGACTCCAATGTCTCAGAACTGGAAATTACCGAAGCCGAAGGCAAGGTACGCATCGTCAAAGGGTCCCAAGCCGTCGTCCAAAGCTATGTACCTGCCCCAGCCCCGGTAGTGGCAGGCGTAGCCACAGCGCCCGTGGCACCATTGGCAGCCCCTTCAGTCGCAGCAGCCGAGGCGTCGGCTCCAGAGGCGCTTGAACTGCATACGGTCAAATCGCCGATGGTTGGCACCTTCTACCGCTCTTCCTCCCCGGGCGCCAAAGCGTTTGTCGAAGTAGGCGACATGGTCAAAGAGGGTGACACTATTTGCATCATTGAAGCGATGAAGATCCTCAATGAAATCGAGGCTGACAAATCCGGCAAAGTGGTCCAGGTGTTATGCGAAAACGGCCAGGCTGTTGAATACGGGCAAGCGCTGCTCACGATCGAATAACGGGCCGCTATGTTTAAAAAAATACTGATCGCCAACCGCGGCGAAATTGCGCTGCGCATCCAGCGCGCTTGCCGAGAATTGGGGGTGCGCGCGGTGATGGTGTATTCCGAAGCGGATCGCGACGCCAAGTACGTGCGCCTGGCGGAGGAGGCCGTTTGTATCGGACCTGCCGCATCCAATCTGAGCTACCTGAATATGCCGGCCATTATTTCGGCCGCCGAAGTCACCGATGCCGAAGCGATCCATCCCGGTTACGGTTTTCTAAGTGAAAACGCCGATTTTGCCGAGCGGGTGGAAAAAAGCGGCTTCCAATTTATTGGACCTACGCCCGAATCCATCCGCATTATGGGCGACAAGGTTTCCGCCAAGCAGGCGATGATTCGCGCCGGTGTGCCCTGCGTCCCCGGCTCCGAGGGTGAATTGCCCGATGACCCGGTCCAGATTCGCCGGATCGCCAAGAGCGTCGGCTACCCGGTCATCATCAAGGCCGCCGGCGGTGGCGGCGGGCGCGGTATGCGTGTGGTGCACACCGAGGCGGCGCTCATCAACGCCGTGGCCATGACCAAGGCCGAAGCTGGCGCCGCCTTTGGCAACCCCGCGGTGTACATGGAGAAGTTCTTACAAAACCCGCGCCATATTGAGATCCAGGTGCTGGCGGACGCGTTCAAAAATGCGGTGTACTTGGGTGAACGCGATTGCTCCATGCAAAGGCGCCACCAAAAAATATTGGAAGAAGCGCCGGCACCAGGGATCAACCGCAAACTGATTGAACGCATTGGCGAGCGCTGCGTCGCCGCCTGCAAAAAAATAGGCTACCGGGGCGCTGGTACGTTCGAGTTTTTGTACGAGGCCGGTGAGTTTTACTTCATCGAGATGAACACCCGGGTGCAAGTGGAGCATCCCGTCACCGAGATGATCACTGGCGTGGACATCGTGAAAACGCAAATCATGGTGGCCGCTGGACAAAAACTGCCTTTCACGCAGCGCCAGATCACAATCACAGGCCATGCGATTGAATGCCGTATCAATGCCGAAGACCCCTTCAAGTTCACGCCCTCACCCGGGCGTATTACCACTTGGCATGCGCCGGGTGGGCCTGGTGTGCGGGTGGATTCCCACATTTATTCCAATTACTTTGTCCCTCCTTACTACGACTCCATGATCGGCAAACTGATCGTGCACGGCGACACGCGCGAGCAGGCATTGGCGCGTATGCGCACTGCATTGCTGGAAACCGCGGTGGAAGGCATCAGCACCAACATTCCGCTACACCGCGAGTTGATGGTGGATGCCAAGTTCATGGCCGGTGGTACCAATATTCATTATCTGGAGCACTGGCTTGAACAGCACAAGCGCTAAAGCCAGCCTGTACGAATTGCGCCTGGTGTGTCCGCAAAACCAGGTCGAAACCCTCAGCGATGCATTACAAGCGCTTGATGCTCTCAGTGTCAGCGTGGAAGACGCCGACGCCCATACCGACGCAGAGCAGGCGTTGTTTGGCGAGCCGGGTATGCCCGCGCCACAGGACGGATGGGAGCGCTCGGTGATGCTGGCACTTTTTTCCAAGGAAAGCCAGGCCATTGAAGCGGGTCGGATTTTGCGGGCACAGGAATTTTTCGGTGACTGCAGGCTCCAAGGTATCACAGCAATTGCGGACCAGGACTGGGTGCGGCTCACACAGGCGCAATTTGCCCCGGTGGAAATAACGCCAAGTTTTTGGATCGTCCCCAGTTGGCATCAACTTCCGCCCTCGGCCAGCCAGAGCATCGTGCTCGATCCTGGACTGGCCTTTGGCACCGGAACCCACCCCACCACGCGTATGTGCCTGGTTTGGATCGCGCGCCATCGGATGCCTGCCACGGTCTTGGACTACGGTTGCGGTTCCGGTATTTTGGCCATCGCAGCGGCAAAGTTCGGTGCCAGGCAGGTATGCGCGGTGGACATTGACCCGGCGGCAGTGCAAGCGACGATTGACAATGCACAACACAACCAGGTCACGCTGAGCGCTGGTTTGCCCGAGCTGGCAACAGGTCAATTTGACTTGGTGGTAGCCAATATCCTGTCGTCGCCGCTCAAGGTGTTGGCACCGCTGCTATGCAGCTTGACAAGAGGCCGTGGCCGCCTGCTCTTGTCCGGCATTTTGGAGCGTCAGGCCCAGGAGTTACAAGCTGCTTATGCGCCCTATTGCCCGCTAGAAATTCTGGATACACAAGACGGTTGGATCCTGATGAGCGGAACCTTGGGTTGATTCTCTGAGCCCATGCGCGGCCCGCCCGGCACGGCAGCCTTCGGTCGCTACCAAGAAGTGCCTGAGGCCGTACGCCTGCGTGATGTCTTGCAGCGAATACCGCAGGTGCACCGTATAAAAAAGCCCAGCACGCGCAAAGCATGCTGGGCTTGGGCGTGAAGCGCGACTAGCTTAAGGCTTCGATGCGCTTGGAAAAGGCCAGGCTGCTTTGGGATTGAGCGTGGTCTGTGCCGCAGGCGCAGAAGGTTTCGCAGCAGCAGCGGGTTTTTTCGCAGGTGCGGCTTTCTTGACCGGCGCGGCCTTCTTCGCAGGTGCTGCTTTCTTGGCCGGCGCTGCCTTCTTAGCCGGCGCGGCTTTCTTCGCAGGCGCTGCCTTCTTAGCCGGCGCGGCCTTCTTCGCAGGTGCTGCTTTCTTGGCCGGCGCTGCCTTCTTAGCCGGCGCGGCTTTCTTCGCAGGCGCTGCCTTCTTGGCCGGTGCGGCCTTCTTTGCTGGCGCTGCCTTCTTGGCCGGTGCAGCCTTCTTCACGGGAGCCGCTTTCTTTGCGGGTGCTGCCTTCTTAGCCGGGGCGGCTTTCTTTGCGGGTGCCGCTTTTTTTGCGGCTGGTTTTTTTGCAGTTGCCATGACTATCTCCTTGATCAATTTACAAAGAGCACTTTTTGCCGATCTTTCTTGGCAAAAAGAGATCCATGTGGTTGGGTTGGTTCCCAGCGACATGAACAGGGTGCCCTAGTCAGCATGGTGCTTTGAGCCAAGGCCATCGGACTAGGAAAGTGAGAAACAGGGGTCAAAGCACTAATCCCAGGACAATGCTCCGCCCGATTGGTATTCGATGACACGGGTCTCAAAGAAGTTACGCTCCTTCTTGAGGTCGATCATTTCACTCATCCAGGGGAATGGATTCTCTTCATTGGGGAACAATGCCTCCAAGCCAATTTGCGTGGCACGGCGGTTGGCGATGTAGCGTAAATAGCCCTTGAACATGGAAGCGTTCATACCCAACACACCGCGCGGCATGGTGTCCTCGGCATAACGGTATTCGAGCTCGACCGCTTTCTCAAATAAAGCTTTGATTTCGGCTTTGAACTCGGCCGTCCACAAATGCGGGTTTTCCAGCTTGAGCTGATTGATCAAATCAATGCCAAAATTGCAGTGCATGGATTCATCACGCAAAATGTATTGGTATTGCTCAGCAGCACCGGTCATTTTGTTCTGCCGACCCAGGGCCAGGATCTGGGTAAAGCCTACATAGAAGAACAAACCTTCCATCAGACAGGCGAACACGATCAGGGACTTGAGCAGCGTCTGGTCAGTCTCTGGCGTACCCGTATGAAAATGCGGGTCCATGATCGCTTCAATAAATGGAATCAGGAATTCGTCCTTGTCCCGAATGGATTTGACCTCGTTGTAGGCGCTAAAAATCTCGCCCTCGTCCAGGCCCAGTGATTCGACGATGTACTGGTAAGCATGGGTGTGAATGGCTTCTTCAAAAGCCTGGCGTAACAAAAACTGACGGCACTCAGGCGCCGTGATGTGGCGGTAGGTGCCCAGCACGATGTTGTTGGCCGCCAGGGAATCGGCGGTAACAAAAAAACCCAAATTGCGCTTAACGATGCGGCGCTCGTCTTCGGTCAAGCCATTGGGGTCTTTCCACAGCGCTATGTCGCGCGTCATATTGACCTCTTGTGGCATCCAATGATTCGCGCAGGTGGCCAGGTATTTTTCCCAGGCCCACTTGTACTTGAAAGGTACCAGTTGATTCACATCGGTTTGGCCGTTGATGATGCGCTTATCCGATGCGCGCACGCGCTGCGGCGTCGATGTGGCGCTTGGTGTGGCCGCAGCAACCGGTGCCGCCGTAGGCATGACCGGCGCATTAATAGCGGAAGCCATCGCCTGGGCGTTCAGCGCCGCTGAGCGCGCATAAGCCTGCGCTGTTTCGTTCAAGGAACCTGCGGCAAAGGGCTGCACAGCCGCCGGTTTTACTTCTTGATCCCAAGTCAACATAGTAGTTCCAATATTTTTAGATCAGTGCCGGGCCCGCTCGCGAGGTAGTTAGCTTGCAGGTCCGCACCAAAGTTGTTATAGCCGTTTGGGTTCGCTCGCTTATTGGCATGCTTCACAGGTGGGATCGTCCACGCCGCAAAACTTGATGTCCGTCGCCGCGCTACTTGTCAATTCCATTTGCTGTTGCGCAGCCGCGGCTGCCGCTGCCATCAACGCACCGCCGGACGGCGCCGTCGATTGGGCAGAGGACACCGAATTCATGCGGCCTGAGCTGATGGTTGATTTTTCAGCATGCGTGGCCGACATGGTGCGTAAATAGTACGTGGTTTTCAGGCCGCGCAGCCAAGCCAGCTTGTAGGTTTCGTCCAGTTTTTTACCGGAGGCACCGGCCATGTATATATTGAGCGACTGGGCCTGGTCGATCCACTTCTGACGTCGCGCGGCTGCTTCGACCAGCCAGCGGGTTTCCACTTCGAAGGCCGTTGCATACAACTGTTTGATTTCGTGCGGAACGCGGTCCATGGGGCTGAGCGAGCCGTCGAAGTGCTTCAAGTCCATAACCATCACGTCGTCCCACAGACCGATACGCTTGAGGTCGCGCACCAAGTAGCTGTTCACGACGGTAAATTCACCGGACAAATTGGATTTGACCGACAAATTACCAAAGCATGGCTCGATCGATGCGTCCACGCCAATGATGTTGGAAATCGTGGCCGTTGGCGCGATGGCCACGCAGTTGGAATTGCGCATGCCGTCTTTGGCGATTTTGCGACGCAGGGCGTCCCAGTCCATGGTCGACGAGCGGTCCACCTCAACATAACCGCCGCGCTCTTTGGCCAGCATGTCCAAGGTATCCAAGGGCAAAATTCCACGGTCCCACAATGAGCCTTTGAAGCTGGAATAACTGCCGCGCTCGCGCGCCAACTCGGTAGAAGCCCAATAGGCGTAGTAGCTGACGGCCTCCATGGAGGTATCAGCAAATTGCACCGCTGCGTCGCTGGCGTAAGGAATGCGTAGCGCGTACAAACTATCTTGGAATGCCATGACGCCCAGACCCACCGGACGGTGGCGCACATTGGAGTCGCGGGCCTTTTTAACCGCGTAGTAGTTAATATCGATCACGTTATCGAGCATGCGCATGGCTGTGGTGATGGTGCGCTTGAGCTTGTCATGGTCGAGCGCGCCGTCTTTGAGGTGCTGCAGTAAATTGACCGAACCCAGATTGCAAACTGCCGTCTCGGTATCCGAGGTATTGAGCGTAATTTCGGTGCACAGATTGCTGGAGTGCACCACGCCAGCATGCTGCTGGGGCGAGCGGATATTGCACGCGTCCTTGAAAGTAATCCAGGGATGGCCGGTTTCAAACAACATGGTCAACATCTTGCGCCACAGGTCGCTGGCTTCCACCGTGCGCGCCGGTTTGATCTCGCCACGCGCGGCTTGCTGCTCGTAGGCCACATAGGCAGTCTCAAATTCAACGCCGAATTTGTCGTGCAAATCAGGGACGTTGGAGGGTGAGAACAAAGTCCATTGGCCTTTTTCCATGACGCGGCGCATGAACAGATCAGGGATCCAGTTGGCCGTATTCATGTCGTGGGTGCGACGGCGGTCATCGCCGGTGTTTTTGCGCAACTCTAGGAACTCCTCGATATCCAAATGCCAAGTTTCCAAGTAGGTACATACCGCGCCCTTGCGCTTACCGCCTTGGTTGACCGCCACGGCGGTGTCATTGACCACCTTCAGGAAAGGAACCACGCCTTGCGATTCACCGTTGGTACCTTTGATACGCGAGCCCAGCGCACGCACCCGGGTCCAGTCGTTGCCCAGGCCACCCGCAAACTTGGATAACAAAGCGTTTTCTTTGATGGATTCGTAAATACCGTCCAAATCGTCCGGCACGGTCGTCAGGTAGCACGACGAGAGCTGCGATCGTAAAGTGCCGCTATTGAACAGCGTGGGCGTGCTCGACATAAAGTCAAAGGACGAGAGCACTTCATAAAACTCAATGGCGCGCGCTTCACGTTCGGTCTCGTTGAGCGACAGACCCATGGCCACGCGCATGAAGAAAGCCTGCGGCAATTCGATACGCGTTTTGTTGTGGTGCAGAAAATAACGGTCGTACAAAGTTTGCAGGCCGAGGTAATCAAATTGCTGGTCACGTTCAGCGCGCAAGGCATTGCCCAGTCGCTTCAGATCGAAATGCAAAAGCTTCTCGTCCAGCAACTCATGCTGCACGCCCTTTTTGATGAAGTCTGGAAAGTAATCCACATAGGCCTGCTGCATATCGGCAGCAGCCACATCCCGGCCCAGCACTTCACGCGAAATCGTATGAAACAGCAAACGCGCGGTAGCGTAGGTGTAGTCGGGGTCTTTTTCAATCAGGGTACGCGCCGCCAAAATAGAGGCTTTGTACACTTCATCGACCGGCACACCGTCGTACAAATTACGCAAAGTCTCGGCGATGATGGGGTCAGCCTTGACTTCCGAGCCCAAGCCCACGCAAGCATTGCGGATACGCTCGGTCATGGCTTCCATATCCAAGGCCACGCGCTGACCCCGATCGATCACATGTAGAGCAGGCGCAGCGGGCGCGGCTTGCACTTGCTGTTTGGCACGCTCTTGGGTACGCCGCTCGCGGTACAGCACATACGCACGTGCCACCTCGTGGTGGCCGCCACGCATCAAGCCAAGCTCTACTTGGTCTTGCACATCTTCAATATGGAAGGTCCCGCCGCCGGGACGCGAGCGCATGAGCGCGCGAATCACTTGCTGTGTCAGCGCATCAACGGTCTCGCGCACACTGGCCGAAGCCGCGCCCTGGGTGCCATGTACAGCCAATGAGGCCTTCATGATGGCCACGGCGATCTTGTTCGGCTCGAAGGGGACCACCGAACCATTACGTCGAATGATTTGGTAACTGGTCAGTGGATGGGGGTTAGATTCGTTCGAAAACGTGGCGCCTAGCGGTACGGCCATTGCAGGCGCCTGGGAAAGAGTCGAAATTGCTTGCATGATTTGCTTTTTTATCCGGATAGATGTCAACGAAGTCCGCCTGGATGGGGCGCGGTGAACTGCATAGTGGGCCGCTTTTGCTGCCGGGTCACACTATATATGGTGTGCGACCCGCTGGCAAGCCACTACCAGTAGTGTACCGGCTCAAATTTCAATAAAAATTACATGCACGCAAAATTCCGATGCGCCACACATCCAAGTGCAGAAATTCGACGGACGTATGAACCGTCGGTTCACCCCGTTTTCTAGGTACATCGTGCACCTAAAACGCCATAAAGCACGGGTTTGGCGCGGATTGGGGCGTTTATGGCACCGACGGTGCTTTGCCTTTGCAGCCAGCAAAGTTAGCACTGTTTTGGGGCCTGTTGCGAAAAAACCATGGTCGTAAAATATTTTATCGAACAGGCACATTGATATGCATGGGCCCTGCCCATTCCGTCAGGCGAAACCAGTCGAAGCCGCTGCCAGGGTCTATTTTTCGCCCAGGCGCCACATCACTATGGCCCGCTATATCGCCTAGAGGATAGTTTTTTACTAAGGCACTGAGCAACGCGAGCAGCTGCGCATACTGAGCGGGCTCAAAGGTCTGCCCTTCCAAGCCCTCTAGCTCTATACCAATCGAGAAGTCGTTGCAATTATCACGCCCTGCAAAGGTGGACTGCCCTGCATGCCAAGCGCGGTCGTCGCAGCTGACAAATTGCCATAGCGCGCCATCGCGGCGGATGAAAAAATGCGCCGATACCTGCAGGCCTCGGATGGACTGGAAATAAGGATGCGCCTCCCAGTCCAGGGTATTCGTAAACAACCGTTCTACGCCATCGCCACCGTACACTCCCGGCGGCAAGCTGATGGAATGCAAAAGCGCCAAATCCGGAACCACACCCGCCGGTCTAGCGCTGAAATTAGGAGATGCACAGTGCCGAGCGCCTGCGAACCATCCCCGCTCCCACTGCGGAGGTGATGGAGTACCAATTTGGTCGGCGGACTTCAATCGCTGTGCACCAAAGGCTGAGCCCGCGCCACGCTCAGGCTTCGTGCAGCCGCTGGTGTGCTGCACTGCAGTAAACGCCAGACGCACCCTGCCGCGCCTCATGGGCCGCGATATGTATGCCACAGTGGCTACAGGCCAACATGTCGATAGGCTTGTGCGGCGCATCGACCGGCGGCTCACGGTCTTTGGCAGACCGGTGGGTGCGCCACTGCCAAACAATCAGCAAGGCCAGCAGCAAAAGCAACACATACTTCATGCCGTCCGGCCCAAAATCACTTCCAGGACAAAGCGCGAGCCGACATAGGCTAAAAACAAAAAACCGGTGCCGGCATACAGCAAATAGACGGCCCGCTTGCCGCGCCAGCCAAAACGCGACCGGCCCAGTAGCAAAACCGCAAAGGTCAGCCAGGACAAAAGGGAAAACACGGTTTTGTGATCCCAGCGCCATGCATGTCCATGGCCATAAACCAGGTCACCGAACACATACCCTAGGACCAAGGTGGCGGTCAGCAGCACAAAACCGGCGGCGACAAAACGGTAGGTCAGGCGTTCTAGAGTGAGCAAAGGCAAACCACTTTGGGTTTCCACGCCCATGCGCATACGGACTTCCGCCCGGGTCATGAACCATGCATGGACCGCGGCCACGCCAAACAAGCCATAACAGGAGATCGCCACCGCCATGTGCAGCGGCAACCAAGCAGACACCGTATCCGGCAAGGCCTTACCTGGGAACAACCAGGCCAGCACCACCGACACCGCGCCCAGTGCGCTCAAGGCCCAACGTGCAGGCAGCTGAGGGAACACCTGGCTCTCGACCGCGTAGCTAGTAGCGATCAGCCACGCGGTAACTGACAAGGCCGGCGCAAAGCCAAAACGGGCGGGGGTGTCCAAGAAAGACATTACCAAGGTCGCCGCATGCGCCAGCCAAGCGATAGCGACCCAAACACGGGCGACCACAGCGCCCTGGCTGCGCGCACGCAGTGCCGGCCAGACATAGGCCAGCACCGCCAGAATGCTCAAGGCTAGGCCCGGGGTCCATGCGCTGTCTAAAATCATGGCGACAGTTTAGCCTTTTGTCCCCCTGCTGGCGACGGCGCCGGGACTCACCGCGCTGCCACCATCCCACATTGGAAATCTATGGCCACCGCCCTCACTGACAAACTGTCCCGCCTGGTCAAGACCTTGCGGGGCCAATCCCGCATCACCGAAGACAATGTGTCTGAGATGCTGCGCGAGGTGCGCATGGCCCTGCTGGAGGCCGATGTTGCCCTGCCCGTGGTGCGCGACTTTATTGCCCGCGTCAAAGAAAAAGCCTTGGGCCGCGAAGTCTTGGGCTCATTGCAACCAGGACAACTCTTGGTCAGCATCGTCAACCAGGAATTGGCCGCCACCATGGGCGCGGGTGTCAGCGACATCAACCTGGCGGTGCAGCCCCCTGCCGTGATTTTGATGGCCGGCTTGCAAGGCGCCGGCAAAACCACCACCACCGCCAAACTGGCCAAGCACCTAATTGATAAGCGCAAGAAAAAAGTGCTCACCGTCTCGGGCGACGTGTACCGCCCAGCGGCCATCGAACAGCTCAAAACCGTGACCGCCCAGGCCGGGGCCGAATTTTTCCCGAGCAGCCCAGACCAAAAACCGGTCGCCATCGCACTGGCGGCGCTGGACTATGCCAAACGCCACTTCTTTGATGTGCTCTTGGTAGATACCGCCGGTCGCCTGGCTATCGACGCGTTGCTGATGCGCGAGATCCAGGATCTGCATGCCGCGTTGAACCCAATTGAAACCCTGTTTGTAGTGGACGCCATGCAGGGCCAGGACGCCATCAATACTGCCAAGGCGTTTAAAGAGGCCCTGCCGCTGACCGGCATCATCCTGACCAAAACCGACGGCGATTCACGCGGCGGTGCGGCGCTGTCGGTGCGGCAAGTAACAGGCGCGCCTATCAAGTTCGCAGGTACTAGTGAAAAAATAGACGGGCTAGAAGTCTTTGACGCCGACCGCCACGCCGGGCGCATTTTGGGCATGGGCGACATCGTGGCCCTGGTCGAGCAAGTAAGCGCGGGCGTCAACGTCGAAGCGGCCCAAAAACTGGCGGCCAAAGTGAAAAGTGGTGCCAGCTTTGACCTCAATGATTTCCTGAGCCAAATCCAGCAGATGAAACAAATGGGCGGCTTGTCCAGCCTCATGGACAAACTTCCCGCTGCGATGGCGGCCAAAGCCGGTCAGGTGGACATGGACAAAGCGGAAAAAGACATACGGCGCAAGGAAGGCATCATCCACAGCATGACGCCGCTGGAGCGCCGCAAACCGGACCTGATCAAAGCCACCCGCAAGCGCCGCATTGCCGCTGGAGCGGGGGTACAGGTCCAAGAGGTCAACCGCATGCTCAAGGAATTTGAGCAAATGCAGGACATGATGAAAAAAATGAGCGGCGGCGGGATGATGAAAATGATGAAGCGCATGGCTTCGATCAAAGGCATGCCGCGTATGCCTTTCTAAATAAGGCTCGGCGCCCTAGTCCTGTGGCGTGAGTTCCAGCTTTTGCACATCCAGTCCTAGGCTGGCAAGCTGCAGCAATACATTGGCATAGGTTTGTGCGTCCATGCGCGGGGTGCGCGACAAAATCCACAAATAATCGCGCCCAGGTTCACTCACTGCCGCCCACTGGTAGTTATCGTCCAGGGCAATTACCCAATAGTCGCCCCACACTGCCGGAATGATGGACAACCATTGCGGGGCAAAGCGCACCTGCAATTTGGGCGAGCTGGCATTGCCGATCTGGCGCGCCGCGCCCACGGCCTCGTCCATTTGCCCGGAGGCGAGCTTGCAACGGTTGACCACTTGCAGAGAAGCATCGCTGCGCAAGCTGTATTCGGCGCGGGTATTGGCCACACATTTTTTCTGAAACCAGTTGGGGAATTTGGCAATTTCATACCAGGCACCCAAATAGCGCGGCACCTCAATCGCGCTGACGGTGGGCAAGGGCTGCGCGGCATGCACGCCGTCCCCAAGCAGAACACCCATGCAGGCGAACCAGATTGCCCATTGACGATAGGCCATGGCTTTAGACCTCCTGCGTCAGCACCTCACCACGCAGCGAAAAAGTGCGTGTCTCGGTGATGCGTACGTCTATCAATTGGCCCGTCAAGCGCGCAGGACCCGCGAAATTCACCACGCGGTTGCATTCGGTGCGGCCCATCAACTCGTGGCTGTCGCGCTTGGACGGGCCCTCCACCAAAATGCGCTGCACCGTGCCCAGGCGGCTCTGGCTGATGCGGGCAATGCTGGTATTTATCGCGGCTTGTACTTCTTGCAATCGCTGGAGCTTGATTTCATGCGGCGTGGCATCGGGTAAATTGGCCGCAGGCGTACCGGGCCTGGGGCTGAAAATAAAACTAAAGCTATTGTCAAACTGCAAGTCTTCGATCAGCTGCATCATTTGCGCGTGGTCGGCGTCACTTTCGCCAGGAAAGCCGACGATAAAGTCGCTGCTGAGCGCCAAATCGGAGCGGATGGCGCGAAGTTTGCGCACCGTGCTTTTGTACTCTAAGGCCGTGTAGCCGCGCTTCATCGCCATCAGGATGCGATCCGAACCGTGTTGCACCGGCAAATGCAGGTGGCTAACCAGTTGCGGCAGCTTGCCGTAGGCGGCGATGAGCGAGGGCGTGAATTCATTGGGGTGGCTGGTGGTAAAGCGCAGGCGCTCAATACCGGGGATGGCCGCCACATACTCGAGCAAGGTCGCAAAATCCGCCACCGCGCCGCTATCGCCCTTGGGCGCGCGATAGGCGTTCACATTTTGACCCAGCAGGGTGATTTCCTTGACGCCTTGGTCGGCCAAACCGGCCACTTCGACCAGCACATCTTCGAAAGGTCGGTGAATCTCTTCGCCGCGGGTGTAAGGCACGACGCAATAGCTACAGTATTTGGAGCAACCCTCCATTACGCTCACAAAGGCCGACGCGCCTTCGGTCTTGGCCGGCGGCAAATGGTCGAACTTCTCAATCTCGGGGAAGCTGATGTCCACCTGCGGCTTGTTGTGCAAACTGCGCTGACGCAGCATCTCGGGCAAGCGGTGCAGAGTTTGCGGTCCGAACACCAGGTCCACATAGGGCGCACGCTCAATAATGGCTGCGCCCTCCTGACTGGCAACGCAGCCACCCACCCCAATTTGTGCGCCTTTTTTGCGCAACAGGCGCGCGCGGCCCAGGTCGGAAAACACTTTTTCCTGGGCTTTTTCACGCACCGAACAGGTGTTGAACAAAATCAGGTCCGCCTCTTCCATGACTGTGGTTTTTTCGTAGCCATCGGCAGCACCCAACACATCGACCATCTTGTCTGAGTCGTACTCGTTCATCTGGCAGCCGAAGGTTTTGATAAAGACTTTTTTACTCATAGTGGTTAGGCGCTCAGAGACTAGGGTTTGGCATGCGGCTGGCCGACTTCTTCAGGGCTCAGAATCCAGACCTCTTTGACCAAGCCGCCGGACTCCAACACCACATTCACCAGCAGGGTTTGGCCCGTAAGCGTGCCCGACAGCACCAGTAAATCGTTGCTCGCGCGGATACGCGCACCAGGCGCCAGTCGGGCGGGTTTGCCATTGAGCAATAGATCGGGGGCTTGCGTGACCTGTAGTACCGCCCGTTGCGCTTGCGGCGGAAAACTGCGGCCACTTTGCGCCATCGCAGGTCCCGCCGCCGGGCCGAGGCTGAGCCCGAAAAACAGAAATGCGCAGGCACTCATCAGGCGGGTGCGCCACAGATGCGGACAAATAACTCGCGTATCGAGCGCCGGAATCCAGCGATTCATGGTGTTGTCCAGAGGCTGAAGGGCATGGAAAAGGGCACCGAAGCGCCCTTTTCGACCGTGCAGATGGTGGTGATAGGTGGATTTGAACCACCGACATCAGCATTATGAATGCTGCGCTCTAACCAACTGAGCTATATCACCGAAGGCCGAAATTATAGCCATAAGACGGAAATACCCGTAGAGGTTCATCGCACAAGCCTCACACAAGCCTCACACAAGCCTCACACAAGCCTCACACTGCCGAAGGCGGACGTTTGGCATGTTCACGCCCGCAAA
Source organism: Comamonadaceae bacterium (assembly GCA_947450255.1). Classification (GTDB taxonomy): domain Bacteria; phylum Pseudomonadota; class Gammaproteobacteria; order Burkholderiales; family Burkholderiaceae_C; genus Allorhodoferax. Next base: position 7,978 of record CANFVA010000028.1, on the reverse strand, counting down.
GGGGCATGTCCACCGGGATAAGCAGCTGTTAAGGCGCAGATGGCTCCACCGCAGCGCCGCCAGCGCCGCCAGCGCCGCCCCGGCCTTCGACGCACCCCCCCAAACACAACAAAAAGCATCCCCCCTACTGGAAAAATTCTAGTTTGCAAATATTGTCGTGTATGATTAAATTGTTATTATTTTATTAAATAGTATGAAAAACAAAACTATATTGAGGGTATACGGCCACCTAACGGCATGTTTGTTAGCCCTCTTTAGTGCGGGCCAGGCTTACTCCCAACCCCATGCGGAAGAAGCAACCGAGCCTGAGAAAAGCCACTTTTCAGGATTCTCAACCCTTGGCCTCATTTACAACGCGAACCCCGACGTAGGTATCGTATTTTCAGGCGCCCAGACCCGGCCAGCCTACCAGGGACTCTCTGCAAATCTCGATTCAGTAATCGGACTGCAGTGGGATTACAAAATGACGCCAACAACAAGCATTAAGCTCCAAGGCGTTGTGCGTGCGGGTGATGAATTTCAGCCGAAAGTACGCATGGCTTACCTGGACCAGTCCTTAGCAGACAGCCTTTCGCTGCGGGTCGGGCGCATGCGCAGTCCGCTATTTTTTGACGCGGACACCACCGAAATTGGCTACGCAAACACTGCGATACGCGGGTCCATTCCTTTGTATGCAGGAACGTCGGCTTCACAAATCATCCACATCGATGGCCTTCGTGCGCAGTGGCGCAAACCCATGGAAACGTTCGTATTGACCGTCCAAGCCTACGGGGGCGGTGGTCAATTCACGGTTTACGATGTCACTAAATCACCAACTACCGAGTCGCAGATCAACACCAATGGCATCACCGATGTGGCCATTAGTATGGCTTTTGACAGTGGCCTACTGCGCTACTCGCATGCGCGCTTGGCTAACTATTCGGCGGGGTCCGATCAACTGGATGGTCTAAATCAAGGCCTAGCAAAAATCCGTCTTGGTTTAAATCAAAGCGCTCAGGCGCTAGCAGCCGCTGGCCAAGGTGCCGCTGCGCAAACTTTGCGCGATAAAGCGACGCTTCTCGACGCCTATACCAATCCCTTTAACGGTACGCAAACCTATGATACTTTGGGCTTTTCCACCACCATCGCCAACTTTGGCATCACCGGCGAATGGGCTTGGCTCAACTCAGATGCGGCAATGCTCGGCAAGCGCGAGGCCTACCAGATAACTGGTAGCTACCGGGTAGGAAACCTCACTCCCTTCATGAGCTACTCCGGTGCGCGACGCGTTCGCAACTGGGCCGAATCCAATCCGGTAACACCAACCGGCATCCCTTCATTGGCGGCCTTGGACGCTGGTATCGAATCCATCGGTCGCGGTTTGGGCTTGCTCTCCACATTGTCCAACATAACGACCCAAGGTCTCAGCTTGGGTGTGCGCTGGGATCTCAGCAGCAATATGGCTGCAAAACTTCAATACGACATGCTCAGCACGCCAGACCCTCTTACGCCGGGCGCATTCAAAGTTCGTAGTTTCCCCTTCGACAACTCCGTCCAGTTACTTTCTGCAAGTGTCGATGTCATTTTTTAACACATCCCGCAGACTGTGCAAGCTGGCAGCGCTTTGGCTCATGTGCCTGGCCTGTAACGGCTTACAAGCCCAAAGTACGGACGGCAACAGCATTGTCGTTGTGGTCAGGCGGGGAGTTGACCTGGCACCGCTAAACACAGATCAAGTGGCACGCATTTTCTTGGGCTTGAGTGACACACTCCCCAATGGAGGTCTGGCTATACCAGTCGATGCGCCAGAGGGCTCTATGCTTTACCAGGATTTTTACAGCAAAGTGCTGAGCAAATCCATTGCGCAGATCAAGGCCTATCGCGCTCGGCAATCATTCACCGGCGCCGGAATTGCACCGCGCCAGGTCGCAAGCTTGGCACAAGCGTTCAAGCAAAATTCCAATGGTCATACGGTGATTACCTACACCCGAAAGCGCGAACTTGATGATCAATGGTCCATCGTTCTAGACACTGGTAAATAAGCCCTACCCTCAATTTGCAGCGTTACTATGGCAACCCTTCGCTTAACACTCCTCAAACCCGCTATTTGGTTGTCGAGCCGGCTCAACTTTGCGCTGAAGTACTGGACCTTGGGGCTGGGAATTGCATGCGTTGTAGCCTACTTGTCTAGTCCGCTTTTTCATCAAATTCACAACACGATTGCACTGGCAAAACTACAGGGCAGCGGCGTGCAAATTCTCACTCGATATAACGAGCTTCTCATACAACTGGTAACGATGCGCGCTGCACTTACGACGCGGGAGATACCAGCGCACGCAAAGGCATCAGCTGGCGTCACCACTGCCATTGAGGAAATCGTCCGCGAAGCGAAAAGCAAAGATGAAATAAAACTATCCAAAATGCTTGAGCGCACCTGGAACCATATCAGCACCACAAGCACAGAAGAAAAATTGGATAAGCGCTTTGCTGCGTTTAACGTCGCCATCCAGGTGCTACACACGCTGTCGCGGGAAACCGCTCGCAACTACCGTCTCAATTTGGACCCCGAATTAGATGCCGCTTTTGACATCATCGCAGGTCACCTCCCGGCGCTTATCGACTCGGCCTCGAAACAAGACCACGTGATTCAATGGGATATTGCCAACATGGCCGGCTTCGCCGCCTCGGAGCAAATGAAGCTGGACGAAGCCTCTTCCACGCTGCAGGCGGGTGTCAACCAATTACAAGAACAACGCACCTCAAAGGATCTCTCGCCAGGCGTGCCCGCCCAAGCGCCTAAGCAAACCAGTCCCGTCAACAAAAGATCAAATGGGATCATGGACGAAAATCTACAGGAGCTAACGAATGGTCTTCGGATGCAGCAAGACGCTGTCGACCAAGTCAACACCACGAGGGGCGCGGAGAGGGTTACGGTCAAGCGTACGCTGCATGGCATAGCGCTTAACAATCTTGGCCTAGCGCAGTCGCTACTGGAAGAATGTACCCGTAGGGCCAAGGTCATTGTTGACGAGCGAATTGCCGGACTCGAAGCAGAGCGTGTACATCTGATTGGCGCTCTGATTGTCAGCGGATTTTTTATTGTGTATTTGCTCTGCGCATTTTATATTGGTGTGCTTAAGTCGATACAAGCGCTATCGCGCGGTACAAATGCGTTTTGCTCAGGTCAGCGCGACGTACGTATCGTTCTCCAGAGTCGCGATGAGCTCAGTTTGATCGCTACCAACTTCAATACGATGGCACAAGAAGTGGAACGCCTCGTGCAAATGATTGAAGCGCAAAACCAGGCGCGGGAACGTGACCTGAAAGTTCTAGTGAACGCGCTGGGCCAGAAAAACGAAGAGCTCTATACAGTTAATCAACGGGTAAATGAGGAACTTAACCTGGCACGCAGTGTGCAACTTGCCATATTGCCACAGCAGTTCCCTAACGAACTAACGTGGTCGGTACATGCCTGCATGCACCCCGCCCGTGAATTAGGGGGCGATTTTTACGACTGCTTCGCCCTGCCCGATGGCCGCCATGGCGTGCTGGTAGCCGATGTATCTGGCAAGGGTGTGGGCGCCGCTTTTTTTATGGCGGTCTCACGTACGGTCTTACTCGATTCAGCGTTGGCTGTTCGTACACCGTCACAAGTGCTGGCGCTAGCCAATGACCTGCTTTGCGCCCGCAACCCTATGGACTTATTTGTGACCGCCTGCTATGGAATATTCGATCCGCAAAACGGTAGCTTTGAGTATGCCAGCGCAGGGCATCACCCCCCCATTGTGCGGCGCCACAGTGGCGAGATCGACACCTTGCCGACGACCCATGATATGGCCCTTGGGGCCTTATACGACATGCAATACAAGCAGCACCATACCAATTTGCAACCAGGCGACACCCTGTTGATGTATACCGATGGCGTGACCGAAGCCTTTTCACCGCAAGAACTTGCCTATGGTGAAGCACGACTTTCCTCTTGGTTTAAGCAAAACGATGCACCGGGTGATGCTGCTTCACTGGTCGACGGACTGGTGCGCGACGTAGCTCGGTTCGTCGATGGCGCCGAGGCCTCAGACGATCTGACTTGCCTCATTCTTTGTCACAAGCAGCTACTCAATGTGGCCTCGGCTAGCCCAGCTTAAGACCGATTGATTTTTACTGAAAAGGAGACATCTATGCAATCGCCGAGCTCGACTCACCCAGACAAAGTGCTGTTGCTTGACTACACCATGCCATCGCAGGTAGTTATGTTTGGCAACCTCGCCGTTAGCGTAGAGGATGCAATCCCGGACTTGCCTGACATCGCATTCTCTGCCAATTTATGTCTGGAAGAATTGATCACCAATACGATCCAATACGGATTGGGTAACGCGCCGGATCATTCCATCAGAATTCGCATCAGCCGGGGAGCTAATTTTCTGGAGATTGTGCTGCGAGATGACGCACCGCGGTTCGACCCCTTTAGCACGGTAGGCTCACCGGATATTGACGCAAGCCTCGATGACCGTGACATCGGCGGATTGGGTGTTCACCTGGTACGCACCTTGATGGATGAGGTCCAGGCAAGCTACGACGGTACCGGTAATTTAATTACGCTGAAGAAAACACTCAGGCAATAAACGTTCGTGGCTTGAGCCGCATCACTACTGCACACCACAGGGGGTATTTATGAGCTTTGAATTTCACCTAGAAACGACCGATCGCATCCAGCATCTCACCTTGAAAGGCCGGCTGGACAGCGCCACCTATGTCACATTGGAAAAAACGGTCAATGGCTTATTTCAGAGCGCCGATGACCGCGTTCTTATTGATTTCAGTACGCTGAGCTATGTATCCAGTGCAGGCTTGCGACTCATCCTGGTGGCGGCCAAGCGCGCTCGTCAGGTGGGAGGACGTCTGATATTGTGTGGCTTATCGCCTTCAGTACGGGATGTTTTCGAAATCAGCGGCTTTCTGAAAATCATGGAAACCGTTGAAAGCAAAGCAGAAGGTGAGCAAATTTTGCGTGCCTGAGAGCGTCAACGCTACAGGCGGGTACGAGCCAAACGCACTGCATCTCAGCAATCGGCAGCGCAATGGAAGCGGCCCCTAGAGCTTTGGTGTCAGCGGTTGGTAAAAACCGGTTTGCGTTTGTTCAAGAATGCTTCCATGCCTTCTTTTTGGTCTTCAGTCGCAAACAATGCATGAAAAAGCCGACGCTCAAAATGCATGCCATCGGCCAATCCGCTTTCGAAGGCGCGGTTCACCGCCTCCTTGGCGGCTCGGGTCGCCAGTTGCGAAAAGCCGCAAATTATCAACGCGGCGGCCAAGGTTTCTTCCATCAATTGGTTCAGCGGCACTACGCGGCTGACCAGCCCGGCGCGCTCTGCCTCCACGGCGTCCATCATGCGTCCGGTCAAAGCCATGTCCATGGCCTTGGCTTTGCCGACGGCGCGCGGCAAGCGCTGCGTACCACCGGCGCCGGGTATGACGCCCAGCTTGATTTCGGGCTGACCAAAGCGCGCGTTGTCGGAGGCAATAATGAAGTCGCACATCATGGCCAATTCGCAGCCGCCACCCAAGGCGAATCCACTTACCGCCGCGATCACCGGTTTGCGCACAGTGCGCAAGGCTTCCCAATTGCGCGTGATGTAGTCGCCCTGGTATACATCTGCAAAACTGTAATTCGCCATGGCGGCAATATCAGCGCCCGCGGCGAACGCTTTTTCACTTCCGGTGATCACCATGCAGCCGATGGCTGCATCGGCATCCCAGGCCTTGAGCGCATGACCCAGTTCATCCATGAGCGCATCATTGAGCGCATTGAGCTGCTGGGGCCGGTTGAGGGTGATGATGCCGACTTTATCGGCTTCGACGCGGGTTTGGATCAATTGGTAGGGCATGGCAATACAGGTCTTTGTTTGTCTGGGGCAGCTGCACTATACCCAAGGGCAACTGCGGCCCGGCGCCAGTAGTGCCAAGTAGCAAGGCCCCTCAACCCGAAGGCCTCTGGCACCTGCGAAAGGCAGTTGGTAACCAGCGGATAAGAAGCCAGGGCCTTTACACCACTGGCCACTGGTCCTCGCCCCGCTCGGCACTGGCCAAGCGCCAGGTCCAGGCCTTGGCCGGTAGCACTACCGGCAGCCACAGCAAGCGCCTGTCGCGCGACACCAGCGCGTTAAAGCGCTTTTGCTCGCCCAGCAGGGGTGTCAAATCATCGAGCTTGGAAAGGCGCCACTCTGATGCGCTGCCTCGTCCGGCAGCCACACGGACACCCAGCCATTCATCGCCTGCCATGCAACCCGCGGTCTGTGCCGCACCACCGCCAAGCACCATCTTGATCTTTACCGCGCCGCCCGCATCCTCGCTACGTATACCCAGGCGCTGCGCCATCGCAGCCGGTTCCTCGTGCACTTCGATGCCGTGCGCGGTTAACAAAGCTTTCAGCGGCAACTCGCGTGTGCTGTGAACCCAGGCCTTGATTTCGCCTGCCCAGGAGCGCCCCGAGAGTTCGCGCAAAACCGCAAGCAAATCCTCTTGCGTCATAGGACCACCGGCGCAGCGGATCCATAGCGCGCGCATCACGGCGTCCAAATCGGTCTTGCCCTCCGCGCGCAGCTTCAGGTCCAAACACAAGGCCACTAAGGCGCCCTTGGTGTAATAGCTCACCGTCAGGTTGGGGGTGTTTTCGTCGGGGCGGTAGTACTTAATCCAGGCATCAAAACTGGCTTGCGCCACGCTTTGCACCAAGCGGCCCGGGGTCTGAGCCACCTGGTTAATGGTTTTACCCAGCAGCTTGAGGTAGGTCGCGTCATCGATGCGCCCGGCGCGGCGCAACAGCAAATCGTCGTAGTAGCTGGTAAAACCTTCAAAAAACCAGAGCAGTTCGGTGTAGTTTTCTTGGCCATAGTCGTAGCGCGCAAACTCGGCAGGTCGCAAACGCTTGACGTTCCAGGTGTGGAAATACTCATGGCTAATCAGCCCCAACAAAGTGGTGTAGCCCTCGCTGGTTTTGGCATCGCCCCTGCGTGGTAAGTCGCGCCGGTTGGCGATCAAAGCGGTGGAATTGCGGTGCTCGAGTCCGCCGTAGCTTTCATCCACCGCATGCAGCATGAACACGTAGCGCACAAACGGAACCCGTTTCGCCAAATTCTTGCCGGGCGCAGCGCCCGGCGCATGCCAAAAACAAATTTGGGTTTCGCAAATTTTTTGCGCATCGCGCAAGAGGCGTTCGCCGTCCATGGAAGGTAAGGCACCCGCCACTACAAAGCGATGTGGTACGCCACAGGCCTTAAATTCTCCGCTCCAAAAGGTACCCATTTCTACAGGGCAGTCAGCCAATTCGTCGTAATCCGCAGCCAGGTAGCTGCCAAAGCCTGCTGCATCAATACGCAAGGATTCCAATCCCGTAGCCACCTGCCAGCCTTTCATAGCTGCCCCGCGCACCAGCTCCAAACCATGGGGCTGATCCGTCTGGCCCTGCGCCATAAGGCACAGGCTGGTGGCGTTAAAAAATCCGCGTGTATCGCTAAGCCAGGCGGTGCGCACCGAGTTGTCAAATGCATAGACTTGGTAGCGCACTTCCAAAGGTAGCGCACTGTTACAAGTCACCAACCAAGCGGCTTTATCGTACTGGGTCAGCGGCACATCGCGTCCAGACTGGCTGCATTGCACGTTTTGCAGATGGCGCGAAAATTCACGCACCAAATAGCTACCCGGTATCCAAGCTGGCAAGCGCAATTCCTGGCTGCTGGCCGGTGCTGCAAGCGTCATGGTCACTTGCCACAGATGCGCCGCATGACTGAGCACTTCTACCCGGTAATGCACAGGGGCCTTGGCGCCTGGCAAAGCAGATTTGGACGGACGCGCGCGCTGGCTGGTCATTGCTTACTAGATCAAAAAAACGTTCAGCCTTTGCCGGCCTGGGCCAGCATTTGTTCCACCTTTTTAGCGTCCACCGCGCCGGGGACGCGGCTTCCATTGGTGAACAATAGAGTGGGGGTGCCATTGATTTTGT
>CANFVA010000027.1 GCA_947450255.1 Comamonadaceae bacterium | reverse complement strand
TGGTCCAGCAATTCGCGCATTGAGACGAGGGCCATGGGAGTTCTCCGGGAGTTTGGTAACCGCGTGGTAACTTGTACCGATGGGCGATTCTATTGAGATTTGCCCGCCGCGTCATTGGCGTGCGCCCGAAGCCAAGCGGACTGAGGCCGGGCTCCTCATGACGCGAGCGAAAAATCGTCGCCCGGCCTCCGTCCGCTTCGCCTCTGCAAAGTGGCCAAGCTGCTGATACAAAGCTTAGGAAACGCGGCAAACCTTCATCATGTTGGTGCCACCGGGCGCGCCCATAGGTTCGCCACAGGTGATGGCGTACACATCGCCGCTGGAAACAATGCCCAGCTTTTTGAGTTGCGCTTCGGCAGCGCTCAGCGCGGTATCGCGGTCTTTGCTGCTGCTCATCAGCAGGGGGCGCACATTGCGGTACAGCGTCATGCGGCGCTGGCTAGCGACATTCGGTGTGAGCGCGTAAATCGGCACCTGAATCAAATGGCGGCTCATCCACAAAGCGGTGGAGCCGCTGTCGGTCATGGCCACAATCGCCTTAGCGCCCAGGTGGTGCGCGGTAAACAATGCACCCATAGCAATCGACTGGTCGATGTGCGCAAAGGTTTTGCCGATGAAGTCGGTTTCCAGCTTGACGGCTTCGCCGGCCTCGGCAGCCACACAAATTTGCGCCATTTCGCGCACCGTCTCCAGCGGGTAGCTGCCGGCGGCGGTTTCGGCCGACAGCATCACCGCGTCGGTACCGTCGAGCACGGCATTGGCCACGTCGCTCACTTCAGCGCGGGTGGGCACCGGATTGCTGATCATGGACTCCATCATTTGCGTGGCGGTGATCACAATCTTGTCATGCTCGCGCGCCATTTTGATCATGCGCTTTTGCAGCGCTGGCACGGCGGCATTGCCCACTTCCACCGCCAGGTCGCCACGGGCGACCATGATGCCGTCCGACGCCAGCAAAATTTCTTCCAGCTTGGGGATGGCCTCGGCACGCTCGATCTTGGCGATCAGGCCCGGCTTGTGACCAAACTCTGCCGCAGCCACGTTGCACAGTTGGCGCGCCATTTCCATATCGGTCGCGCATTTGGGAAAACTCACTGCCACATAGTCGGCTTTGAAAGCCATGGCGGTGCGGATGTCTTCCATATCCTTGGCCGTGAGCGCCGGCGCGGTCAGGCCACCGCCTTGTTTGTTAATGCCTTTGTTATTGGAGAGCACGCCACCGAGCTTGACCGTGGTGTGCACTTGCTGGCCCTGCACCTTGTCCACCACCATCACGATGATGCCGTCATTGAGCAGCAGTACATCGCCGGCTTTCACTTCCTGTGGCAGCGATTTGTAATCCAGGCCCACGGCCGTGGCGTCACCCAGTTCGGTGCGGGCTGCATCCAGAATAAAAGCTTGGCCATGCTCGAGAAACACTTTGCCTTCGGCAAATTTTCCGACCCTTATCTTGGGGCCTTGCAAATCGGCCATGATGGCCACTTCGCGTCCGGCACGTTTAGCCACCTCACGCACCATGTTGGCTCGGTCGATATGGTCTTGGGCTGTCCCGTGGCTGAAATTGAGACGGACCACGTCTACACCTTCGCGTATCAGGGCCTCCAGGATTTCAGGATCGCTGGAAGCGGGACCGAGGGTGGCTACGATTTTGGTGGCGCGACGTGGCATGGTGACCGCTTTCTTGATTGAAAACATAAGGTGTGGGGGGTGTGCGATTGTCCCACGGGGCGCCTCTTGGCAGTTACATCACAGCGTCAAGAGTAGCTACGCTATTTATCACGCCGCCGCCCAAGCACACCTCACCGTCATACAGGACGGCTGATTGCCCGGGTGTGACGGCCCATTGGGCTTGTTCAAAGCCCAAGTGGAACACCGCGCGCTCGCTGCTTTGCAGCGCACAGGCACTGTCACTTTGGCGGTAGCGGGTTTTGGCGGCCAGTCGGTCGGCGTTTGCGGGTGCGCTGCCGGCCACCCAGCTGGCGTCGGCGGCGGCCAGTGTGCGCGACAACAACCACGGATGCTCATGCCCTTGCACCACCCACAAGGTATTGGTCTGCATGTCTTTGCGCGCCACAAACCAAGGCGTATGTTCCCCACCGCCTTTTTGCGCGCCACGTGCTTTGAGGCCGCCAATGCCCAGGCCCTGGCGCTGGCCCAGGGTGTAAAACGACAGGCCCAGATGCTGGCCGATGGTGTGGCCTTTGGGGTTTTTGATGGGGCCGGGTTCTTTGGCGATATAGCGGTTCAAAAACTCCCGAAACGGACGCTCGCCGATAAAGCAAATGCCGGTCGAATCTTTTTTCTTCGCGTTGGGTAGACCGATCGCGTCGGCAATCCGGCGTACCTCGGTTTTGTGCAACTCGCCTACCGGAAACAAGGTTTTGGACAACTGCGCTTGGTTGAGCCGGTGCAAAAAATAGCTTTGGTCTTTGGTGGCATCTAGGCCTTTGAGCAGTTCAAATGAGCCGGTGCTTTCGTTGCGCCGTACCCGCGCATAGTGGCCGGTGGCAATACAGTCCGCGCCCAAGCGCATGGCATGGTCTAAAAAGGCTTTGAACTTGATCTCGGCATTGCACAAAATGTCCGGGTTGGGCGTGCGCCCGGCTTGGTACTCGCGCAAAAATTCGGCAAACACCCGGTCTTTGTAATCGGCGGCAAAGTTGACGTGTTCGATCTCGATACCCAGCACATCGGCCACGGCGGCTGCATCGATAAAGTCTTCTTTGGAAGTGCAGTAGCCCGCATCGTTACCAGGCGCATCGGCATCGGGCGCGCGGTCATCGTCCTCCCAGTTCTTCATAAAGATGCCCACGACTTCATGGCCTTGCTTTTGCAGCAAATAGGCCGTGACCGCTGAGTCCACGCCACCGCTCAAGCCCACCACAATGCGTTGTTTTTTCAGGGGCGGGGCAGGGGCGCTCATGGCCGGATTTTAGGCGCGCACCTGCGGCCCAGCTGCCCTTGCTGCATCGGACGTAGTACGGCGCCTGGCCAAAGCGCTGGCTGTAGGCCGCGGGTTCAAGCCCTAGCGTACAAGCGGCAATGGCGCGTCGTACACGCTGGCATGGGTGCGCAAGACATCTAAGGAATAGCGCCGCCCTGCCAGGTAGTCTTCCATGCACTGCACCACCAGCGGGCTGCGGTGCCGTGCTGCGCTGGTGCGTATTTCCTCGGGCGTCAGCCACAGGGTGCGCACGATGCCTGTGTCGAGTTGGCGTGCGGCATCGAAAGCACCCAGCGTGCCACAAAACGCAAAACGCAAATAGCTGATGTCCGCGCCGCCGGGGCGCTTTGGCCCATCGGGCATCTGCACGCGCGCCAGGTAAATGCCTACCAGCGCTTCGGGCGTGAAGGCAAACGCGGTTTCTTCCAGCGTTTCACGTACACAGGCCTGCAGCAGCGACTCGCCAGCGTCCAGATGCCCGGCTGGGTTGTTCAGTAGCAGGCCTTCGGGCGTGTGTTCTTCCACCAGCAAAAACCGCCCCTCCCGTTCAATAATCGCGGCCACCGTGGTGGAAGGCTTGTAGCGCAAATCGTCCATGGAGCTGTGTCAGTGGGCTGGCTGCAGTGTATGCGTGCGTACCCAGCGGCTTTTATGCTGCGCTGGCGCTGGCGCTGGGCGTTGGTGCCGTCACCGCCTGCGCATCCTGGCCTAGCGGTGCGCCGCGCGCGCCTTCGGCCGCGCGCTCGGCGTATTTATTGAAGCGCCAAGCGCTGCCATCTAAGGTAATGCGCCGCCAGGTGGCGCGCTTTTCGGCAGGGCTCATTTGCGGCCAGTGCTGCACTTCGGCAAAACTGCGGCCACAGCCTTTGCAGGTTTCGTCGCCCTGGCTGGTCGAGCAAATCGCGATGCAAGGGGTGTCCGGCGTGCTGTGGTACCAAGCCAGCCAAGCCTCGTGCGCGGCGCGCGGCATGCTGCTTTCATCGGCTTGGCTCTCGCGGTAATAAATCAGCAAGGCATAAATTTCGGCCAAGGCCCGCGTCGGACCAGGCAGGGACACGCCATCGGGCGAGGGGCTTTTGCCGCGCCAATAATTGATGGCCGATTCGATGTCGGTAATGTGTATGCCTGCCATGGGGGTGTAAAGCGAAGAGGCGCGATGATAGCCGCCACCGCGCGGTCGGCAGCGGGCAAGGCTAATCCCCACGGCGCTTAGGGCTAGTAGGTGTTTTCCTACACTCGCGCTCCTGAAGGGGAGTAGCCCCCGTTGTCGGGTCGTCAATACGGACACTTGCGGTCCCGGCCCCACAGATGCCTGCGCCTTGTGTGCTGCGCCATCGGGCAAGACCTTCGCCGGGTGGGCCTGGCTTGCGCCACGCCCGCCCGACAGCTACCAACGGTCCGCCCAGGCCTTATTACAGGAATGCAACCTTATGGAACTCTTCTCCAACGCTTGGTGGTCGGCTTTGCTGGCAATCGTGCTCATCGATCTGGTGCTCGCTGGCGACAACGCGATCGTGATCGCATTGGCTGCGCGCAATGTGCCCGACCATTTACGCAAAAAAACCATTCTCTGGGGCACGGTGGGTGCCATCGGTGTGCGCGCCGTGATGACGCTGGGCGTTGTCTGGCTTCTGCAAATCCCAGGCTTGATGCTGGTAGGCGGCCTAGGCCTGGTCTGGGTGGCCTACAAACTGCTGGCTGACCAGGGCGGGGAGCGACACGAGGAGGGCGGCGCTCACACTTTTTGGGGTGCTATGAAAACCATCATCGTCGCCGATGCTTTGATGGGCATCGACAACGTGCTGGGCGTGGCGGGGGCCGCCCACGGCGCGATGGACTTGGTAGTCATAGGTTTGTTGGTGAGCGTGCCGATCGTGGTGTTTGGTAGTTCGGTGGTGCTGCGCTTGGTGGAGCGCTTTCCCTGGATCATCGGCTTTGGCGCCGCAGTGCTGGCGCTAACCGCTGCGCAAATGATTGCCAACGAGCCCTGGCTGCAAGACTTTTTTGGCGCTGCCAAAGGCGTGGTCGAGGCGCAACAACAGTGGGCACGTTGGGGTTTGTATGCGCTGGTGATCGCCGGTGTGCTGCTGGCCGGTTGGCGTAGCCAGCGCCGCGCAGTTTTGCAAGCCGAGCCGATGTAATTCACGCCCCACTGCGCACCGGATGGCGCATGCTCGGGCTGCAAACGGCTGTATCGTTGATTTGTCGCAATGCCATCAGGGGCGCGTTTGCCGCGCGCAATTAGCGTTGTTGGTTGGCCTGTTCGCGTAGCAGTTGCACGATCTCGCGTGCGCGGGTATCTACGATGGACGCTTCGATATGGTCCGGACCGTAAGCGCCCCATTGGCCTTTGCGCACCAGGTCCTGCGCGGCGCGTAAGCGCCCCAGTGCGGCGGAGGCGTCATACTGCAAGCTGTCAGCCTGGGCTTGCGCGCGCAGGGCCGCGATGTCGCGACCCTGGGCTTCATATGCTGCGCCCAGGGCGCGCCATGCACCCAGGTCGCGGGGTTGCGCAACCGTCCACCCATGCAAACTTGTCGCTGCACGTGCCGCCTCTCCGTTGTGTACCTGTGCCTGTGCGAGCAGGAGCATCTCGCTGCGCTCCAAGGGCATGTCCGTGGCATCGGCGGCGCGCACCGGCGTTGTCAAGCTGTGCAAGGCCAAGGCCCATTGCTCCTGCGCCAGGGCGATATCGGCGCGCAACAGGCGCGCCAAGCGATCGACCAGGGCTGGCGCCTGGGCTACCTGTTCCAGCTGCGTGACCAAACTGGACGCTTGCGCATAAGTGCGCAATTTCAGCGCGGCCAAGGCCGCACCATACAAAGCTGCGGCTTGTTGGGCGGAGGACTTGTTTGCCAGGACGGCAGGCTGCACATCGGCTTGCCAGCGCTGCAATCCATCGACACTGCCATCGGACAACACCCGTGCGCGCGCTGCCATCATCAGCGCCTCCCAGTCGCTATGCGTAGTTTTACGCTGGGCTTGTTCTACGCCAATGCGGCTTTGCATGTCTGCAATGCGTTCGGTGTTCAGCGGATGGCTTCTCAAATAGGGAAAGCCGCCGCTGTCGTTATTGCGGCTGGATTGTTGCAATTTCTCGAACATACTGACAAAGCCTTGCGGCGCAAATCCGGCCCCCACCGCCACGCCAAAGCCGGTGCGGTCGGCCTCGCGTTCCATGTCGCGCGAATAGTTCAGACTGCTTTGGATAGCCAGGCCCTGGCTACCCATAATCAAAGCGTTGGCTGCGTCGTAGCCGCTGTTGAGGCAGGGGTTTAAGCTGGTGCAGCCGGTCTGACTTTTGCTCGCTGCAATCAGACCCAAAATCAAGCCGCCAATCATCCAAGGCGCCTGGGCGCTGGCCTTGTCGGTCTTGCGGGCGAAATGGCGCTGCGTGACATGGCTTAATTCGTGGCCCAGCACCGAGGCCAACTCGTCGCGGCTTTGCACGATGCCCACCATGCCCAGGTACAGCCCGAAATAGCCGCCCGGTAGCGCAAAGGCATTGATATCCCGTTCGCGGGACAGCAGTATTTGCCAAGCAAACACATCGTCCAAGTCTGCGCGCAAATCGCCACGGGCGCGCGCGGACGCCAACAGCGGCTGCCACAGACTTTGCACATAGTCGCTCAAAATGGCATCGTCAATGTAATCCGGGTCGCGGTACAAGCTGCGCACAATCGAATCGCCTAGTTTGCGCTCGTAGGCCGGTGATATCGAGGTGCCATCGCCCAAGTCGGGCAGTCCCGCGCTCACTGCGCCCAGTGCACTTGCGGGCGCTGCGGCATCCGCAAGGCTGGCGCAAACGCCCGCTGCGGGGAGGCAGGCCAAGGCGCTAAGCGCGCAGGCGGCCAGTTCGTGGCGCAGGCGTGGCATGTAGGCCGCAAAGTCGATCGGTGTCATACCCGTATGATGCACCTTCAGCATGAACACAGCGTAAATCCAGGCGTTTTTAATTGATAACCGTATCCATTTTGCCCCCTACACCATGAGCAAGCTCACCCATTTTGATGCCCAGGGCCAGGCCCATATGGTCGATGTGTCCGAAAAAGCCAGCACCCAGCGCCGCGCTGTCGCTAGCGGGCGCATCCACATGCTGCCCGCTACGCTGGCTTTAATAGAAAGCGGCACCGCCAAAAAAGGCGATGTCCTGGGCATCGCCCGCGTCGCGGCCATCATGGCGGCCAAAAAAACCAGTGAGCTCATTCCCTTGTGCCACCCTTTGGCCTTGACCCATGTGTCGGTGGTATTTGACATCTTGCATGCCGCCACCGACGCGCAGGCGCAAGATGGTGTGCGCTGCACCGCCACCGTAGAAACTGTGGGCCCCACCGGCGTGGAGATGGAAGCCCTGACCGCTGTGCAAGTGGCCTTGCTCACGATCTACGACATGTGCAAAGCCGTCGACAGGGCTATGGTGATGCAAGACATTGGCTTGTTGGAAAAGCACGGCGGCAAGTCGGGGAGCTTTGTGAACATCTTGTAGTCCAGGAAGCATTTTTTGCCCAAGTCATTGCGTGGGGTGTGCGACTAAGTTTTTCAATAGTCCTTAGCGATGCGCCAGTGCATAAACTACTGTCAATGCCGCGGCCAAGCGCTACCCAAGTTTTTGGAAGGTCGAAAAGTTCATTCAAGATAGTCGCTCAAAATCAATTTTTACCTTACCCGCTGAAGTTGCGCTGGAAGGCATTGATCGCAGGTAAGGCACGATAAATATACGGCCCCCGGCTGCAAGCGGGGGGATACTTACCTCAGCCTTTGCTCCATACTGCCACGGGCGCACCTAGATGGTTGGGGTGCGACTTTGCCGACTGTCCTCCAATTGCGGTGAAAACCGGTGGCGTACGGCATCCGCTGCAAATAAGCCTCTCACGCCGAGTAATCTGGCGCATAATGGCTGGGATAAATCCGGCCAGTCGAAGCTGGCATAAAAATCTTCGTTGGAGCACCACATGCGATACCTCCTATTTGTTTGTGCAGCTGTTGCAGCCACGCTGTTGGCCTCCTGCGGCGGTGGCACAGTCAGCCAAAAGCCATTGGACTCACCCGCCGTTGGATATACGGCCGAAGGCGGTGTGGCACAAAAAGGCGCTTTACTCAAAGGCTCGCATGTATGGATTGACGAACTCAATCCCATCAACTACGCGCCCAGTGGATTTACCTATGACTTACTGACCAAGGACAACCAGGGACGCTTTGATGCCTCGGGTATCAACTTTAGCCGCCAGCACGTACAGACTTTTGCGCAGGGCTATTATTTCAACGAACTGACGGGTCAGACGGCCAATGACACCGTGCTGCTGCAAGCTCAAAATGACCTAATAGTCGATAAGTTTTTGAATGTGAATTTGCTCACCACATTAGCGGGCCCTCGTATTGTTGCGCTCGTTACCAACAAGACACTTTCCACTTACCAGAACTTTGCTGCAGCCAGAGCGCAGGCACAAAAAGAGGTTCTCGCTGCGTTTCGCATCTACAACGCTGCAGACTTGATCAATGCGAGCACCTCGCCGGCCAACTTTGGCGAGATGGATTTGTCGGTAGCCCAGCCTGCCAACCAGTTGCTGGCAGCACTCTCGGCAGTGGCAGTGCAGGCCGGAGGCAATGGCGTTGGGATCAGCTTGTTCATCGCCAACTTCCAAAATGACCTGGCCGCTAGCGGAACGGTTACCAGCGCCAGCCTGCGCAGTCAAATCGATACTGCGGCGGCCTCGGTCAATATGGCGACAGTAGCCGCCAATCTCAATAGCTTTTATGGCATCAGCAGCTACAGCGCTGGGGCCCTCAGCCCCTGGGTCGATAGCTCTTTTGGTTCGGATCAAGTGATCGATAAATACCGCTACACCGTGAGTTGCC
The DNA here is from genome assembly GCA_947450255.1 of Comamonadaceae bacterium. Classification (GTDB taxonomy): domain Bacteria; phylum Pseudomonadota; class Gammaproteobacteria; order Burkholderiales; family Burkholderiaceae_C; genus Allorhodoferax. The sequence continues at coordinate 17,635 of CANFVA010000027.1, read as the reverse complement.
CGAGTACGGGTGCCGCAGGGAGCACGGCCTGCCCTGCCACTGCTGCGGAAGTAAAAACAAGCGCTACGCCCTATATTGCCGGTACCGATGATGCTGGCCAATGTATGTCTGCCAGTAACGGCGCCAATTTGTATTACACGCGCAACGGCATCACGCAGTCCGTCACCGGATCTGTTTTGACCGTCAAGGGCGACAGCTTTGTGCTTGGTGTCATGCAATCCAAAGCGACTGAGGCCAAGGCCTATCTGCAAAGATCGGCAACGGTCAACTCGGCGTGCCCCACGGTGACGCCAACCAGCAGTGTGGTGAGAGTGGCCAAGGTGGTGACCTCTGCGTTGCAATTGGCTACCGATATCCTGAGCAATTTTGACACGGCATACGCCAGCCCATTTACCAGCGGCTTGTATGACCTCACCTTGAGCGATGGCACCAAGCTCTATGACGACTGTTTCCTGGAAGGTGGCATGACAAAGCAACTGAGCCGCGCAATTTTTGCGAACGTCAATGGCGCCTATACCTACTGGGGCTCCACACAAAACCAACGGGCTGTTGCAGAAGTTGGTGTCAAGCGCAGCAATGCCAAAGTGCTTTCCGAGTCAATCCAGCAAAATTCTGATGGATCAATGCGCAAAATCATTACGATTTCTTTTGATCGCACTTACATCGATGGAACCATACAACTAGCGAGCTATGCAGCACTGATTACGGGGAGCTCTTTGGGCTCAAAAATGGCAGATGGCAGCACTTGTACGACTCCACAGTCGTCTGCTCAAATCAGGCAGTTTGGGGATAGATCGGTTGTAGATGCTTATGTGGCCGCACGCAATAACCGGACTGTGGCTTACAAGCTTGCAGATGGCACCCTGAGCTCAACGACTTTTGATAAATTTATCCAGCTAGGCATTCGTGACTACAACGGCATAGCCACCTATGCAACGGTTTCAGGGCCCGGCTTGCCGCCCAACGGTATCAAAATGATTGCGCCCAAAATCATGCGTGACAGTTATCTTTTCCCCAATGTAAAAGGAAAGTATGTAGATTGGTATGACATCGACTCATTCAGAATCTGCAGGCCGCCGGCAAGTAACGCAAGCAATTGGGATGCGCTTGCCGCCGATTGCACGGGCGTGGGCGCCTCGGGCAACTCTTGGGGCAATTTTTCTTACGCTGATGCAGCAAAGTTAGACAGTGATTTCGCCTCCAATGGCGTGGTCGCCGGGGCGGTGTACACCTATAAAATCTACGGCGACAACGGATGGCTTACGGTCAATGGCCAGGTCAATGCAACGCCCATCGCCACATACACCCGCAAGCTGCCCGCGGCTCCTTACAGCGCCGTCAGTTTGATGTCTTTCTATAACGCCACAGGTACGAATGCCTTGTTGTGGTCTTCAACTACCGCGCCATTGAACACTACTGCTGCAACGGCTTTCAGGACCAAAGCGGCCCTTACCGCCACCTTGTCTGGACCCAATCCTTCAACCATAGCGTTTCCCCAAAAAATGGGTTGGGGCGGCACTTGGATTTACCGCAGTGGCTCCAAACAGGTAACCAATTCCGATTGGAGCAATTACTGGCCTGCATCGCGCCAGGAGACCGATGGCTATCCGACCAGTATCAATGCGACAGGAACCAACACAATTTCAGTCACATCGCCAATTCCCAATGCCAATTTGCTGACGCCGGACTGGGGCGAATTGGGTTACTGGTTATCTAATCGGAACGGCAACGAAATAAGGTCCATCCTTACCTTCCAATAAATGCGGATGCGTCTGGGTGTGTCCGTCCCCTCACCATGGCCACACAAGCTGGCCGACCCCGCGTTCATTCGCGGGGGGTCGCAGGCGCGAATGGTCTGTTATCGTTGTATAAAGTGACGATTTTTGCTGCCACCGCAGCCCCATTGCAGCCCAAATCTGCAGACTCAGCCTAATCGCGCTTAAAGCTCCTTTGGCGCGATGCCCCCTAGAAGCCCATGAAGCGGCAGTAGCAATGCGCGGTTGATATCACCGGCGCTTTACACCAAAAAAGCTTTAAAACCGGTATGACAAGCCGACAGACAAGCTGGGCAAAACGCCTACGCTGGAAGCCGCATCGCGCAAAGACTTGCTTTCGGCATCGATGTCTTGCTGTGTAATGGGCGTTCCGGCACGTGTCAACAGGCTGGTACTGATACTGGAACTGATGCTACCAATCATCAAACCTACATCGGCATGAAATCCCAGCCCTTTTTCGTTCTTTGGGTTATGGCCTAGGCCCACACCGATATAAGGACTAACGCTTGGAAATGTCAAACTGACCTTGTAATTTTCGCCCCCCAAATTTACTGACTTTTTATTAATCGTTATGGTACTGCTGCCAGAACCCACTGCATTGGCATCGAACTGGATGTCGTTCAGTGTCAGCCCACCCACCAGACGCAAATTATTGTCAAAGGGAAACCAGTCTGCGAACAGGCCCAAGCGGTTGGACTTGAAGCTGATGTCGGCAGATCCATTGCTCACCTTGTCGCTGTACGTCAGCTTAGGGCTCATGGCCAATTCGCCGCGCAAACCCCAGTGGTCGTTAATGGGTTTAGCGTATCCCACTGAAAAAATACTGGTAGCCCCCAGCCCCACATACACGTGGTTATAGCTGTTACTGACTTGGGCCTGTGCGGAGCAGCAGGCTAAGCAACTTGCGACGAGGAAAAGAGCGCGCATAAGGATTCCTTATTGATGCAATGCGAGTGGTAGTGCCGGCCGCGGTTGGCTTTGCACCTTGGTTGCGGCCCCTGTTGCTTCAGCGGACGGCGTGCTTTAGCATACCATGCACCTTCCGATACCATGCGTTTCACGGCAGGCGCAGGTCGGGATGTTGCGCCTGCCAGCGCTGGTAATCTTCAGGAAAAGCAGCAGCAAAGCGCGGCGTGTAAAACACCACCGTGTCTTCGCGCTGCAACACGATGGCGGCATCGAGCAGCTTTTCTACCACCTTGGCTTCGGGTGAGAAATGTAAGAGCCGCTCGCCCAATTCCAATAAATACGGAGCGGTTTGCGCATTTACTGGCGTCACAGAAAACACCGCAAAATCCACGTGGTTTCCAAAAAACCAGGTGCCCAACACCTTGCTGTATGTATCCTCACGATAAGCCGGTGCGCGTTGCTGCGGTGCCATATACAACTGGCTCATGCGCCAGTAATTCCAAGTCAGCAGCGCGCACAACAGCGCCAGCGCCAGCAGCGCCAGCCAGCGGGTGCGCACCGCCGGCCCCGATCGGGTCGGGGGCGCTATCGCGCCTGTGGCCAATTGCAGATCGGCAGGTGTAAGGCCTGGGGTTTGCCCCGCAGGATAGGCATGCAAAACCCACAGGCACAACACCACTGTGATCTGAAACGGCCCATACCACAGCGGGTATTCCAACAAACTGTGCAGCCCTACCATGGCCAGTAAGCCCCAGGCCAGTTGGCGTTGCGGCTGGCGCTCGGCCCAGGGCCGGTGGCGCAGCAACCAAAGCAATAACAAAGTACACAACAAAAAGGCCAATGGCAGGCCCAGCTCTACCGCCCAATGCAGGGGCAGGTTGTGGGCGTTGTCCAAGATCTCGCAAAAACGCATGCCTGCCAGCGGACTGGTGTACAGCGTCATGAAATGCGCAAAGTCCAGTTCGCCCAAACCCCAGCCGGTGAGCGGCTTTTGCGAAATCAAGTCCAGCACATTGCGGTACAACGCTACGCGGCTGGTGCAGCCGGGCGCTTCGCGCATGCGCTCAAACACCGAACCCTGTACACCCGCCGCCAGTGGCAGCAGCACGGCCGCCAACACATAGGCCGCCAACATAAAACCCGCCAGGGCCAGGCCGCGGCGCGTGCCCGGCGCGGCGCTGGCGCTAGGGCGCCAACACCATGCCATTACGAACAGCAACAACAACTGTAAAAACCCGGTACGCGAACCCGAGGCCGCCGAACCCGCGCAGACCAACACCGCCCCGGCCAGCCCACCTGCCGTCAGCGCGGTGTTGCGCTTGCCCGCTGGCGCATACTGTGCGCACCACCACAGCAGCACCAGGCCCATGCTGCACAGCGTGGCAAAGTGATTGCGTTGGCGCAAATTAGCAAAAGCCTGACCCAAGCCCGCGTTATTCACCCAGGGCCACCAACCGTGCGCACGGTCAAAGTACTGCAGCAAGCCCATCAGGGCACTCAAACCTGCCGCCAGTCCCCAGCCCATCAGCAGCACGCGCCAGCGCGCTTGGCGCGTGCTAAGCAGGGTAAGGAAACAAAGCCCCAAACCCACTGCGCATGACCAAGCAACCAGGCCGGAGACGACCGTGACGGACGGACCTAGATTAAACGGATTGAGCCAAGGGTAGGCCAGGCACAGAACGGCCAAGCAGTAGGCGAGGAGTTGGGGCGGGCGTGGCACGCGGGGGATTATCGGCGTTCGCAATGCGCGAAAGTGCCGAACGTTTTATCAGTTGAACAGGTCTTCGGGCGTGGCATACCAACTGTCAAATCCGAATACGCGGCCTAAATGAAAACAGGCCCCTTGAGGGGCCTGTCGTTGAATTTTCCAAAGGCTGAGACCGAAAACTTCGATCACAGCAAGAATAAGAAAATTAGATGGGGGCCCCAGTTGCACCACAAGTTTTCGGCCGAATGGAAGCGTCTACGTCCGTTTCGCAAGTCCATTTTGTTACGTTGTTAGTACCTACAACCAACGTATACGTAAAAGTCACATTTTGGACCTTCCGATTTGAAGCAGTGCCGAATTTAGGTATTACTGTGCAGCCGCCGGTTGCTGTTGCTGTTCCCCCAGTTGCTACTTCAGTAATGTATTTGCCTATTATGGAGTCGAACTTAGCAATATTGCCGATCGCCACAGTATTCGCCGGACAGGTGCCATCAGCCGAGAAAACTGCTGCCACTTCATTTTTAACGCCTTCGGCAAGGCTGGCTGCCTCAGAAAGTTGCGCCTTCGCAATGTAGTCCTGGTACGCCGGTGCTGCCACCGCCGCCAACACTCCGATGATCGCGATCACGATCATCAACTCAATGAGGGTGAAACCCTTTTGCATGCTATTTCTCATAAAAACTCCCTATCAATAAACAAAGAAAAAGTTGATTTTCAGTGGCCAATTGACAAATTTGTGTTAATTAATAAATTAACAAATTTGGCAATGGTTAACAAATGATACACCAAAATTACGAAAAGCAACACATTTTTTGAATTTACTAAAAAAGTGGGCTTTCAAATGCGCGCGCTCGCCTGAGGCGCGGTGGCGGCTTGGCTACTCAGGGCGCGGGCGTGTCCTCTGGTGCCTGGCCTTGTTGCAGCCAGCGGCCTAGCAGCAACACCAGCGCCGCACCCAGCGCTGGACCGGCCTGGTGCAGCCAGTGGGCGTTTTGCACGAGCGGTGCCAGCACTTGGTCGCTAACTATGGTTTCGCCGCCCACCCAGCCGATCAGCGCGGCGCCAAAGGTCACCACAACGGGGAAGCGCTCCATCAGCCGGATCATCAAGGTGCTGCCAAAGATGACCAGCGGAATGCTGATGGCCAGGCCCAAAATCAGCAGCAGCATGCTGCCCTTGGCGGCGGCGGCCACGGCGATGACGTTATCCAAGCTCATGACCAGGTCGGCAATCAAGATGGTACGCACCGCCGCCATCAGAGAACCGTATTCTTTTTCCTCGCCCTCGTCTTCGCCGTCCTCGGCGAGTAGCTGGGTGCCGATCCATAACAGCAGCGCGCCACCGACAATTTGCAAATAAGGCATTGCCAACAGCTGCACGGCCACCAGGGTCAGCGCGATCCGCAAGACCACCGCCGCCCCGGAGCCGAACAGCACGGCTTTTTTCTGTTGGTCCGGCGGCAAGCTGCGTGCCGCCAGCGCGATGACGACGGCGTTGTCGCCCGAGAGAATGATGTTGATCCAGATGATTTTGAGCAGTCCGAGCCAAAATTCGGCGGTTTGCAGCAGTTCCATAGTTATCTTTCTGAGGGGATTTGGGCTCCACGCCAGTACCTTACAGCTTGGGCGGGGACGTCAATGGTCAAGTGTAGTGAGTGCCAGCGTGGTTTTTTGGCAGTCTAGGTGCCAGTGCCGGGGCGCACTGCGCGCTCGCGGGTGGCGATCCGGGTGGCGTCGGCCTAAATAATCTCAAAATAGCGCTTGAGCTCCCAATCGGTCACGCCGTCCAGCCATTGGCGCCATTCCCATTCGCGGGTGGCGGCGAAGTGGTCGACAAAAGTGTCGCCCAGCCAGTCGCGGGCGATTTTGGATTCGCGGAAATTGCGTGTGGTTTCTATTAAGGTGCGCGGCGCGCGCGGGATGTTTTCTGCGCCCTCGTTGGTGCCGGTAATCGGTGGGGCTGTCAGTTTGAGGCCTTTTTCTACGCCCTCCAATCCAGCGGCGATGACAGCGGCCATGGCCAGGTAGGGGTTCACGTCGGCGCCGGGGCAGCGGGTCTCCAAGCGGGTGGACTTGGGCGAACCGGCAATCACGCGAAAACTGGCGGTGCGGTTGTCCACGCCCCAGGTGGGTTTGACAGGCGCCCAAAAACCATCGACCAGGCGCTTGTAGCTGTTGATGGTGGGCCAGAACAGGGGCGCAAATTCCATCAGGCAAGCGACTTGCCCGGCCAGGTAGCTTTCAAATATTTTGCTCATGCCGTGGCGGCCTTTGGCATCGGCAAACAAATTGGCTTTGCCATCGCTCAGAGACTGATGGATATGGCCGCTGCAGCCGGGCAGGTGCTGGTTCCATTTGGCCATGAAGCTGGGCATGATGTCGTAGCGCTTGCCAATTTCGCGCGCGCCGGTTTTAAACAAGATGGCGCGGTCGGCTTGTTCCAGCGCTTCGGAAAAAGCAATCGCCGCCTCATACACACCGGGGCCGGTTTCGGTGTGCAGGCCTTCAATGGGCACGCCAAAGGCCTGCATATCGTCCATCAAGGCATTAAAAAAACTGCCGTTATCGGCCATGCGCAACAGCGAATAGCCAAACATCCCGGGCGTGAGCGCAGATGGCCCCACGCCTTTTTTGTCGGCCCAGCTTTGCGGCGTTTCTTTGAAGTTAAACCATTCAAACTCCATGCCGGTCATGGGCGTGAAACCCATCTTGTGGGCCCGCGCCAGCACACGCTTTAAGGTTTGGCGCGGGCATACCGCATAGGGCGAACCATCGGCGTTGACAAACTCGCCCAGAAAAAACGGCACCTGGTTGTCCCAGGGCACCTTGCGCGCGGTATTCAAGTCCAGGCGCGCAAGCGCGTCCGGGAAGCCGTGCTGCCAGCCGGTGACGCTGGTGTTGTCGTAGCAAACGTCTTGCGAATCCCATCCAAAGACCACGTCGCAAAAGCCAAAGCCGCCGCCGGGGTGGGGCTGGGCTGCGCCCATGAACTTGTCGACATGCAGGTATTTGCCGCGCAAGATGCCGTCGATATCGCTGACGGCGACCTTGACCTTGTTGCTGCCACTTTGGGCGACGGCGGCGACGGCCGGGTGGGGTTTGTTGTTTGCCATAAATCCTCCTGGGCTACTCACTAGGGGCTGCGCGGCGCGCCATGGGCCATGCCCAAGTCCTGCATCGCAAGCGCCACCGCATGCACTGCTTGTTCCATCTCCACCGTGCCGATAGCGCCTATGCAGCCGACGCGGAACGTCTCAATTTGGGTGAGTTTGCCAGGGTAGAGGATAAAGCCATGGCGCTTGGCGGCGTCATAAAACTTTTTAAATTCGTAAGCCGCATGCGCTGGCGCGTGGAAGGTGACGATGATGGGCGCTTGGATGTCGGGCGGCAAAAACGGCACAAAGCCCAGCGCTGCCATACCGCGCAGCAAGGTTTGGCAATTGGCCCGGTAGCGCGCCAGGCGCGCGCTTTGGCCGCCTTCTTCTATAAATTGGGCAATCGCCTCATGCAAGGCCACCAGCACATGGGTGGGCGGCGTAAACCGCCATTGGCCGGTTTTTTCCATATAGGCATGCTGGTCGAATAAGTCCATGGCCAGGGATTGGCTATTGCCTTCGCACGCCGCAAGTACCTCTTTGCGCACAAACACAAAGCCCATGCCGGGTACGCCTTCCAGGCATTTGCCGCTGGCGGCGATCAAGGCGTCAAAGCGGGTGGTGCGCGCATCCATCGGCAGCGCGCCAAAAGAGCTCATGGCATCGACGATCAGGCCTTTGCCGTGGCGCTCGCACACATCGGCCACGGCCTGCAGCGGGTTGAGCACCCCGGCGCCGGTTTCGCAATGGATCATCAGCACATGGCTGATGCTGGCATCGGCTTGCAAGGCGGCTTCCAAGGCTTGCGGGGACACGGCTTGCGCGTCGTCAAAAGGCAGTACGGTGGTGCGCCTGCCCATCAAGGTGCTGAGTTTGGCGGCGCGCTTGCAATAGGCGCCGTTGTCCAGCACCAGCACATGGCCTGCGCGCGGCACCACAGTCGCCACCGCCGCTTCTACGCTAAAGGTGCCGCTGCCTTGCAAGGGCACGACCACATGGCTGTCGTGGCCGTGCACGATGTCCAGCAGGCTGTTGCGCACGCTGGCGGTGATGGCGATGAAGTCCGCATCCCAAGAACCCCAGTCGCGCAGCATGGCCAGTTTGGTACGCAAGCTGGTGGTCAAGGGCCCGGGGGTGAGCAAGATGGCGTCGCGGTGCAAGGGCATGGCGGGGTTCTCAAGTGTCCAATGGCGAGCGGGGAGTGCAGGCGCGGCAAGCTTACTGCGCGCGGCTCCAGTGACCAGAAGAATGTAGTGTGAAGGCCAGGAGAATACAATAATATTGTTGACAATCTACAATATTCTGCTCCAATCCATCCATGCCTTTCGAAACCCTTGACGACATGGACCTAGCCCAGCCCACGATCGCCATGCTGCAAACCAGCTCGCTCACCAGCGCGGTGCAGCAGGCCCTGGAGCGCATGATCACCCTGGGCGAAATCGGCCCCGGTGACAAACTGAACGAAGCGGCTTTAGCCGAGCGCCTGGGCGTCTCGCGCGGGCCGGTGCGTGAGGCTTTTCGGGTGCTGGAGGAAGCCGGGCTCTTGACCCTGAAGAAAAACCGGGGCGTGTTCGTGCGCCAGATCCCGCTCCACGAAGCGCTGGAAATTTACGAGCTGCGCGCCATGATGGAAGCGCATGTGGGCGCAGTGCTGGCCGCTACCGCCAGCGAAGAACAATTGGCCAGCCTGCGAACCATGATTACCAGCATGGAGCAGGCGGTGCAGGCGCAGGACGCGGCACTGTATTACCGCCTTAATGTGGAGTTCCACGAAACCCTGGTGTTTTTTGCCGGCAACCGCAAGATGTACTTGCTGTACCGGCGCCTAACGCGCGAGTTGGGCTTGTTCCGCAGGCGCAACCTGGCCGCGCAGGCTTTGCTCACCGGCTCGATCCAAGAGCACCGCGAGGTATTGGCTGCCATCCGCTCGCGCAACGCAACGCTCGCCGCCGACACCTTGCGCCGCCATGTGCTGCAAAGCCGCGAGCGCACGGCCCGCAGCCAGGACGGGGCAGATGCGCCCGCCAAAACAAGTGACTAATTTCGAGAAAGCACCGATATGGCATTGCAAGTGAATAAGCGCCACTACGCCTTTCCCACGCGCCCCGTGGTGCTGGTGTGCGTGGATGGATGCGAACCCGATTACCTGGCCCAAGCGGTGGCAAGCGGCCACATGCCCTGGATGAAAAACGTGCTGCAACACGGTACCGCCATCATCGCCGATTGCGTGGTGCCTACGTTTACCAACCCTAATAATTTGTCCATCGTCACCGGCGTGCCGCCCAGTGTGCACGGCATTTGCGGCAATTATTTGTACGACACCGCCAGCGACAGCGAAGTCATGATGAACGACCCCAAATGGTTGCGCGCGCCCACGGTGCTGGCAGCTTTGGTAGATGCTGGGAAAAAAGTGGCGGTCGTCACCGCCAAAGACAAGTTGCGCAGCTTGTTGGGGCACCAGATGCGTGGCATTTGTTTTTCCGCCGAAAAAGCGGATAAAGCCACCTTGGCTGACAACGGTATTGCAGATGTATTGGCCAAAGTCGGCCGCCCTTTGCCCAGCGTCTACAGCGCCGATTTATCCGAGTTTGTATTTGCCGCCGGCGTTTGGCTGATGGCGCATGAAAAGCCGGACTTGATGTATTTGTCCACTACCGATTACATACAACACAAATTCGCGCCGGGCACCGAGGGCGCCAACGCGTTTTACGCCATGATGGATGGCTATTTGCAGCAACTGGAAGACCTGGGCTGCACCATCGCGCTGACAGCGGACCACGGCATGAATGCCAAAACCGGCATGGATGGCAAGCCCGATGTGCTGTATTTGCAAGACACGCTGGACGCCTGGCTAGGCGCAGGCAAAGCCCGCGTTATCTTGCCGATTACCGATCCTTATGTGGTGCACCACGGCGCGCTGGGCTCGTATGCCACGATTTACTTGCCGAAAGAAATGGACTGCGCAGCCACCGCAGAACGCTTGGGTGCCTTGCGCGGCATCGACGTGGTGCTTACCCGCGAGCAGGCTGCCGAGCGCTTTGAGCTACCTGCCGACCGTATTGGCGATTTGGTCGTGGTGTCCGAGCGCTTTACCGTGCTGGGCACGGCCCAATCGCGCCATGATTTGTCGGGCCTGGACGTGCCGCTGCGCTCGCATGGCGGCATCAGCGAGCAGCGCGTGCCCTTGATCCTGAACCGCCCCACACCGGGCCTGGATACCACGCGCCGTTGGCGCAATTTTGATGCACTCGATTTGGCCCTCAACCTGGCTGCATAAACCTTTGGAACATCCATGACCGACATTGCCGATTTCATACGCGAACACCAACTCGACGCCATGCGCCTGGGCGGCCAGGTGCTGGGCGCGGGCCGCGAGCGCCACATCGCGGTGTTCAATCCGTACACCAACGAGCGACTGGGCCAAATACCTAAAGCTACGCTCGAAGAAGTGCGCCATGCCTATGCCTGGGCCCATGCCTACCAAAGCCGCCTAACGCGCTACGAGCGCGCCGCCATCCTCAACCACACCGCAGCACTCGCGCGCGAACATGTGCAAGACATCGCACGCCTGATCAGCGCCGAATCAGGCCTGTGCATGAAAGACGCGGTCTATGAGGCGGGCCGTGTGAGCGATGTGCTCTTGTTCGGCGCGCAAGAAGTGCTCAAAGACGATGGACAGATATTTAGCTGCGACCTCACGCACCACGGCAAGCAGCGCCGCGTCTATACCCAGCGCTCGCCACTGCTGGGCGTGATCAGCGCGATCACACCGTTTAACCACCCGATGAACCAGGTGGCGCACAAAATCATACCCAGCATCGCCACCAACAACCGCATGGTGCTCAAGCCGTCGGAGAAAGTGCCCTTTTCTGCCATTTATCTGGCGCAACTGCTGTATGAAGGCGGGCTACCGCCGCAGATGCTGCAAATCATCACTGGCGACCCGGCCGAGATTGCCGACGAAATGCTCACGCATGCGCACGTGGACCTCATTACGTTCACCGGCGGCGTGCCAATTGGCAAATACATCGCCGCCAAAGCCGGCTACCGCCGCGTGGTGCTGGAATTGGGCGGCAATGACCCCTTGATCGTGATGGACGACGCCGACCTAGAAGAAGCGGCCACGCTGGCGGTCAATGGCTCCTACAAAAATTCGGGCCAGCGCTGCACCGCCGTCAAACGCATGCTGGTACATGAGAAGGTGGCTGGCGACTTCACCGACCTGGTGCTGGCAAAAACCCGTGCCTGGTCTTATGGCGACCCGGCAGACGCCAACAACCTAATGGGCACGGTGATCGACGAGCAAGCCGCGATGTTGTTTGAAGCGCGCGTGAACGAAGCGGTGTCGCAAGGCGCGCGCCTCTTGCACGGCAACCAGCGACGTGGCGCTTTGTACGCGCCCACCGTGATCGACCAGGTGCGTCCGGAGATGACGGTGGTGCGCGAGGAAACTTTTGGCCCGGTCTCGCCCATCATCCGCTTTGCCAACATCGAGGAAGCGATTGCCATTGCCAATGGCACAGCCTACGGTTTGTCCAGCGGCGTATGTACCAACCGCATGGACGATATCGTGCGCTTTGTGAATGAACTGCACATGGGTACGGTCAATGTGCGCGAAGTGCCGGGCTACCGTTTGGAACTGACACCCTTTGGTGGCATCAAAGACTCGGGCCTGGGCTACAAAGAAGGTGTGCAAGAGGCCATGAAAAGCTTCACCAACGTCAAAACCTATTCGCTGCCTTGGGTATAAAAAGTATGGCTTCACTTACGCCCCGCTTAGCTGCGATACGCGATCTATACATCGCGCGCGGCGCCGAGCAATACACCGGCGAGCCCGTCAGCCACTTGCAGCATGCGCTCCAATGCGCCTGGCAAGCCGAGCAGGAAGGTGCCGACGACACGCTAATCTGCGCAGCACTCTTGCACGACCTAGGCCATTTGCTGCACGACCTGGGCGAGACGCCCAGCGCGCAAGGCGTGGACGATGTACACCAGTACCGCGTTGTGCCTTTTTTGCGTGGTCTGTTTCCTGATGCGGTGATCGATGCCATCGAGCGCCACGTTAACGCCAAACGCTATTTATGCGCGACGCGGCCCGCTTACTACGCTGCTTTGTCAGAGGACTCCAAGCGCAGTCTGGCGCTGCAAGGCGGTGTGTTCAGCGCCGCGCAGGCACAGGCCTTTTTACAAGAACCCGGTGCCCGCGACGCGGTGCGCTTGCGCGTGTGGGACGATAAGGCCAAGCAAGCAGGCCTGGCCACGCCTGATTTGGACCACTTTGTCCACTATGCCAGCCGCTGCGCGCTTTTGCACTGAGCCCTCTATGACATTTTTGCTTGTGTCCCAGCGCGCCTCTTGCGCTGCGCGTTGCCGCACGGGAGTCGCGTGCCAGGCCTAAGCCCGCAGGTACTCATGGCCGTTTTGCTTGGCGCGCTGCTGCACGCCAGCTGGAATGCGCTGGTCAAATCCAGCACCGACAAAACGCTCGATACCGCGCTCATCCATGTGCTGTGTTCTTGTTACGCGATACCGATTTGTCTGTACCTGGGCCTGCCCGATCCAGAGGTCTGGCCCTATATAGCCGCTTCGCTGCTTGTGCATGTGGCCTACTACTTTGCGCTGGCCGGTGCCTACCGCCACGGCGATCTGGGGCTGGCTTATCCGTTGATGCGCGGCACCGCACCGGTCTTGGTGGCGATCAGTTCATTTTTGGTGTTGGGTGAAGCGCTCACGCCACTGGCCTGGCTGGGTGTGTTGTGCGTGAGCTGCGGCCTGCTTTTGTTGGGCAGCGGCGGGGCCATGCTGGCGCAAAAAAAGGCGGTCGTCTTCGCGCTATCTAATGCGGTGCTGATTGCGATGTATACCGTCGTCGATGCCAAAGGCGCACGCTTGTCCGGCCATGTTTTGCAATACGCCGCGCTGCTGTTCGCGTTAGACGGCTGGCCCTTTGCATTACTGGTTTTATGGCAGCGCAAGGGCGCAGTGATGCCCTATGTGCGCATGCGCTGGCGCCTGGCTGCAGGTGGCGCAGCGGCTTCGCTGGCCTCGTATTCGATTGCCTTGTGGGCCATGACGGTGGCGCCGGTGGCGCTGATCGCCGCCTTGCGCGAAACCTCGGTTTTATTTGCTGCCGTGCTGGGCGCGTGGTTACTCCAAGAGCCATGGAACCGTCTCCGTGTGCTGGGCACGGTCTGTATCGTGCTGGGTGTGATGGCGCTGCGCTTGGCTTGAGCGAAAGCGTAAGGGCGCTCGCGGGCCGGCGACCTGCGAACGCCAGCAGCGTTTTCAGAGCATGGCTTTGAGTAGCTTGGCCATTTCGGACGGGTTGCGGGTGACCTTGAAGCCGCACTCTTCCATCACCGCCAGTTTGGCATCGGCTGTGTCGGCGCCGCCGCTGATCAGCGCGCCGGCGTGGCCCATGCGTTTGCCTGCAGGCGCAGTTACTCCGGCGATAAAGCCGACGATGGGTTTTTTCATGTTCAGCTTGCACCAGCGGGCGGCTTCGGCTTCGTCCGGACCGCCGATTTCGCCGATCATGATGACGGCATCCGTATCCGGGTCCTCATTAAAGGCGCGCATGATGTCGATGTGCTTGAGGCCGTTGATCGGGTCGCCGCCAATGCCGACCGCGCTGGACTGGCCCAGACCGATTTCGGTGAGCTGCGCCACCGCTTCGTAGGTCAGCGTGCCCGAGCGGCTGACCACGCCGATGCGGCCTTTGCGGTGGATGTGGCCAGGCATGATGCCGATCTTGATTTCTTCGGGCGTGATCAGGCCAGGGCAGTTGGGTCCGAGCAGCAAAGTCTTCTTGCCACCGGCTGCTTCTTTGGCGCGCATTTTGTTGCGCACTTCCAACATGTCCTTTACCGGGATACCTTCGGTAATACAAATCGCCAAGTCCAGGTCGGCCTCGACCGCTTCCCAGATGGCTGCTGCGGCACCGGGGGGCGGCACATAGATGACCGATACGGTGGCGCCCGTTTCGTGCGCGGCTTCTTTGACGGAGGCGTAAATCGGAATGCCCAACACGGATTCACCCGCTTTTTTCGGGTTCACGCCGGCCACAAAGCAGGCTTTGCCGTTGGCGTATTCCTGGCACTTCTCGGTGTGGAATGCGCCGGTTTTGCCGGTAATGCCCTGGGTGATGACGCGGGTGTCTTTGTTGATGAAGATCGACATGGCGGTTTCTTTCTGACGGTGGCGTGGGCTTTAGGCGTGGGCTTGGACGGCGGCGACTACTTTTTGCGCCGCTTCAGCCATGGTGTCGGCGCTGATGATGGGCAGACCCGAATCGGCCAGCATTTTTTTGCCGATTTCCTCGTTGGTGCCTTTCATGCGCACCACTAGCGGCACTTGCAGGTTGACCGCTTTGCAGGCGACGATGACGCCTGTGGCAATCGTGTCGCACTTCATGATGCCGCCAAAGATGTTGACCAAAATCGCCTTGACCTTGGGGTTTTTGAGCATGATCTTGAAGGCCTCGGTCACCTTCTCCGGGGTGGCGCCGCCGCCTACGTCCAAAAAGTTGGCCGGCTCGGCACCAAATAGCTTGATGGTGTCCATGGTCGCCATGGCCAGGCCAGCGCCATTGACCAGGCAGCCGATATTGCCGTCCAGGCTGATATAGGCCAGGTCAAACTTGGAGGCCTCGATCTCGGCGGCGTCCTCTTCGTCGAGGTCGCGGTAGGCGACGATCTCGGGGTGGCGGTAGAGCGCGTTGGCGTCAAAGTTGAACTTGGCGTCTAAGGCTTTGATGTTGCCGTTGCCTTCCAATATCAGCGGGTTGACTTCCACCAGGCTGGCGTCGGTATCCATATAAACCTGGTAGAGCTTTTGCAGCACATCCACAGCCTTGGTGGTCGAGCCTGCGGGTACGCCGATCGCGTCGGCCAATTTCTTGGCTTGCGCAGCGGTCAGGCCCAGGGCCGGGTCGACAATTTCGGTGATGATTTTTTCCGGCGTGTCATGCGCCACGCCTTCGATGTCCATGCCGCCTTCACTCGAAGCAATCATGGCTACGCGCTGGCTGGCGCGGTCGGTGACGGCGGAGACGTAATATTCTTTTTGGATGTCCGCGCCGTCTTCAATCAGCAAGCGGCGCACTTTTTGGCCCATGGGGCCGGTTTGGTGGGTGATGAGCTGCATGCCCAGGATTTCGGTGGCCAGTTGCTTGACTTCGTCGATCGAGCGGGCCAACTTGACGCCGCCGCCTTTACCGCGACCACCAGCGTGGATTTGGGCTTTCACCACCCAGACCGGGCCGCCAAGTTTTTGCGCCGCCTCGACCGCCTCTTGCACGGTAAATGCGGGGATGCCGCGCGGCACAGGGATGCCAGCATTGCGCAAGATTTCCTTGCCTTGGTACTCGTGGATTTTCATGGCTTTTCTCTTTCGGGACAGTGCGTGCGGTAAGGCACTTTGCGGCGCGCAAACCGGGGCAACTACAGCGGCTAGCGCAAAGACGCGGAACTGTATCATGGTGCGGCGCGTCAAACTTGCCCCTTGCTTACGCTGCACCAAGGCCGCTGATAGCCTGTATTTGCCTGCATTGATTGCTATTTTGAAGCCCATGAAAAAAATCTTTATCGACGGCGAAGCCGGTACCACCGGCCTGCAAATCCGCGAACGCCTGCAAGGCATGGCGCAGATCGAGGTGCTGCGTATTGACCCGGCCCTGCGCAAAGACGAAGGCGCCAAGCGCGCCTTGATGGCCCAGGCGGATGTGCTGATCTTGTGTTTGCATGACGATGCCGCCATCGCCTCGGTCGCCATGGTCGACGCGCTGCGCCGCGACACCGGCAAGGCGCCGCGCATCATCGACGCCTCCACCGCGCACCGCACAGCGCCGGGTTGGGTCTATGGGTTTGCCGAACTGTGCGCGGGTCAAAGCGCGGCGATTGCCGCCGCCGACCGCGTGGCCAACCCCGGCTGCTACGCCACCGGCGCGATTGCGCTCTTGCGCCCCTTGCTCGATGCTGGCTTGCTCCCGCGGGATTTCCCGGTGTGTTTGCCGTCAGTGAGCGGTTATAGCGGCGGCGGCCGCAGCATGATCGACGCCTATGAAGCCGGCAGCGCCGCGCCTTTTGAGCTGTACGCGCTGGGCCTGCAGCACAAACACATCCCCGAAATCATGCATTGCAGCGGACTGACGCGCCGCCCGCTGTTTGTGCCCTCGGTGGGCAATTTCGCGCAAGGCATGCTGGTGCAATTGCCGCTGCACCTGGACAGCCTGCCCGGCCAGCCCAGCGCCCAAGCCCTGCACGACGCCCTGGCTGCGCACTACGCCGGTAGCCGCTACGTCACGGTAGAGCCGCCCACGGCCGACGCCAAGCTCGACGCCGTGGGCCTGGCCGGTAGCAACCAAATGGAGCTGCGCGTCTTCGCCAACCCAGCCGCCGGCCACGCCTTGCTGGTCGCGCGTCTGGACAACCTGGGCAAAGGCGCCAGCGGCGCGGCGGTGCAAAACCTGGCGTTGATGCTCGGGCTGTGAGCGGGGTGGCGGCACCTGGCCCTGAAAAGAGCCGTAAAAAGCTTTAATATAAGCGCTCAAATTGGAGCCTTTATATGGAAAACATCTATTCCGATGTCACCGTTAGCATGTCGGAATTCAAAAAAAACCCGGCCGCTGTGCTGCGCGACGCCAAGCGTCGACCAGTGGCGGTGCTCAACCACAACAAGGCGGCGTTCTACATGGTTGATCCGGCCTTGTTTGAGGCCATGCTTGAAGAATTGTCCGACCAGGCCTTGTACCGTACCGTGCTCTCCCGCATGGGTGAGCGCTCCAGCGCCATCGAAGTGGACATCGATGCCATCTGAGAGGCGCGCCAAATACAAGTACCGGCTGCAGTTTGTGCCCAGCGCCTGGGCCGAGTGGCAGGCGCTGGATGGCTCTGTCAAAGAACCCTTGCGCAAGCTGCTTCAAAAGCGCCTAGACAACCCGCATGTGCCGGGTAGCGAATTACGCGGCGCTCTGGCTGGTCACTACAAAATCAAACTGCGAAAACAAGGCTACCGCTTGGTCTATGGCGTTCAGGACGACAGCGTTCTGGTGATGGTCATGGCCCTTGATAAACGTGAAGACAGCGCCGTGTACCAGTCGGCGCTCGCGCGTGTTTCGGAAATGCTTTTGGAGCGTGCTAAAGCGGTGCC
>CANFVA010000026.1 GCA_947450255.1 Comamonadaceae bacterium | reverse complement strand
GCACAGCATCCGCTCGGCTATTCCCTGGTTGTTTGAGGGCACGCTGCCTGCGCTCAATATCGGCACGGCCAGTGGCGACAGCGCGCACCCTGCGATTGCGCACGCCGTAATGGCCGTTTGTGGCGAAGCGGGGCGATTCAGCCATGTGCTCAATGGTCGCTTCAAAGGTGGCTACATCACCCGCCACTATGGTCAGCCCGATCAGCATGTGCATGCCGTGCAACTTGAAATGTGCCAAAACTTGTACATGCAGGAGAGTGCCCCTTTTGCGTATGACGCAGCCCTGGCTGCGCAAGTGCAGCCCACCTTGCGCGCCATGCTACGAGCGGCGCTGGATGCGGCTGCGGCTTTGTACGCGGGGGGAGTTCATGGCAACTAAGGGGAACCAGTTTTTCGCAAGCCAGGCCTGGGTGCAGGGCGCTTGGGCCAAAGACGTATTGCTTGAAGTGGATGCCAGCGGCCACTGGTCGCGTATCGTCATAGACGCCGCGCCGGACATAGTGCGCGACGCGCAACGCTTGGACGGGCCGGTATTGCCCGGTGTGGTCAATGCCCACAGCCACGCCTTTCAGCGCGCCATTGCCGGTCTGACGGAGTATGGCGCGCGCAGCGGGCAAGACAATTTTTGGAGCTGGCGCCAGCGCATGTACGCAGTGGCCCAGCGCATCATGCCTGATCAACTCGAAGCCATTGCCACCATGCTCTACACCGAGTTGCTGGCCGGTGGCTACACCCAGGTGTGTGAGTTTCACTACTTGCATAACGCCAGCGTCCACGCGCCACAGGCTAGCGCATTGGACTTGTCCATGGCCTTGGTGCGCGCCGCGCAGCGCAGCGGTATCGGCCTGACGCTCTTGCCCACTTTGTATATGCGTTCGGGCTTTGCCGCTACAGGGCTGCGCGCCGATCAGCAGCGCTTTGCTTGCACGCCCGACAGCATCGCCCGCTTGGTGCAGGACCTGCAGACTGCGACACGCGGCATGGCGCAGGTGAACCTGGGCGTGGCGCTGCATTCTTTGCGCGCGGTGACGCCGCAAGCGCTGACGCAATTGGCGGCATTTGCCGATGCGCAAGGCCTGCCGATTCATATCCACATTGCCGAGCAGCCGCAAGAGGTGCAGGACTGTATTGCGCATACCGGCCAGCGCCCCATCGAATGGCTACTGGCGCACGCGGCATTGCACCCGCGCTGGAACCTGGTGCATGCCACCCATGCCACGCAGGCAGAGTTGGACGGCGTGCGCGCCAGCGGCGCCAGCATCGTAATTTGCCCGACCACCGAGGCCAACCTGGGCGATGGCGTGTTTGACTACACCGGCTATTGCGCGCAGGGTGGTAGCTGGTCGATAGGCTCGGACAGCCACGTTAGTCGCGCATGGAACGAAGAACTGCGCCTGCTGGAATATGGCCAGCGCCTGACCCGCGGGCAACGCAATGTGGCAGCCCAAAGCGGCGCCTCGAACAGCAGCGCGGCCAATATGCTGCAAGCCCTGCTGCGCAGTGCCCAGGCGGCTACCGCGCTGCCCCTGGGGGGCTTGCAATTAGGCCAGCGTGCAGACTGCGTGGTGCTCGATCCCGCTTCACCCGCGCTGTGCGGTATGCCAAGCGCCCACCTGCTGGACGCCCAGGTGTTCTCCAGCCCTGGCAGCGCGTCCTTAGGCGTTTGTGTGGGCGGACAATGGCAGACGCCTGTTGTAGCAGGGCCGTGGGCGCAAGACTTTGCGCGCACTTTGGCTGCGATTTTTGCCTGAGAGACAACAAGCCAGCGGGCTTGTTACACGCTAACCCACCGTCCGCGTGCGCGCCAGCGGTGGGTTCTTGCCAAAGTAGGCGCTGATGCCGCGCATCAAGGCATCGGCAAGCTGGTTTTGGTAGTCGCTGCTAAGCAGCTTTTTTTCTTCCTCGGGGTTGCTGATAAACGCCGCTTCCACCAGCACGCTGGGGATGTCGGGTGCCTTGAGTACCGCGAATGAGGCTTGCTCGACACTGCCTTTGTGCAGCTTGCCGACACGGCCCATTTCTCCCAGCAGGGTGCCGCCGAGTTTGAGGCTGTCGTTGATCTGTGCCGTGGTGCTCATGTCTAGCAGCGTGCTTTGCACTTCGGCGTCTTTGGCTTTGACGTTGAGCCCGCCTATCAAATCCGCCTTGTTTTCTTTGGCCGCCATCCACCGCGCCGCGCTACTGGATGCGCCGCCCTGGCTCAGCGCGAACACACTAGCGCCCTGGGGCGCGGGCGTGTAAAAAGCATCCGCATGCAGACTCACAAACAGGTCCGCCTGCACGCGCCTGGCCTTTTGCACACGCACGTGCAAAGGAACAAAAAAATCTGCATCGCGCGTCAGGTAGGCGCGCATGGGGCTGCCCTTGACGCTGTTCGCGTTGATACGATCGCGCAGCAGAAACGCCAGTTGCAGTACCACGTCTTTTTCCTGCGTGCCACCGGGCCCGATAGCGCCGGGGTCTTCACCACCGTGGCCGGGGTCCAGCGCAATGATGATCAGTCGGTCGGTGCCGGTCAGCGGCGGGCTCGGCCCGATGAAGGCTCCGGGGCTGGTCGCTGGCTTGGCCGCTATGCTGGTGGCGCTTGCGCTGGCACCCGTCGCCGGGCTTGCGGCGCTGCTGGCAGCCGTAACCGTATCGCTGGCCTTGTGGGCGGGCAGCGGTTTAGCGCTGATGCCCGCCAGGGTGCCGCTATTGCCCGCCACAGCAGGCGGTAAGTCGCTGCGGTTACCGCGTTGCGCCACCAGATCGGACAGTGGGTCGGCCGGTTTGCTGGCCGCAGGCGCGGGCACATGCTGCGCAATCAGCGCGTCCAGCGGGTCGATGGCTTGCTGCGGGTAAAGGTCGAGCACCAGGCGATGCTGGTAGGCGGCAATAGGCGCGAGGCTGAATACCTGCGGGCGCACACTCTGCTTGAGGTCGATCACCAAGCGCACTACGTCGGCGCTAAATTGCCCCACGCGAATGCCTGCGATATTGGGGTCGTCCGGCCGCACTTTGGCCACCAGTTCTTTGAGCGCCGGATTCAGGCTGATACCTGCGATGTCTACCGCCAAACGCGGCGGGTTATTCACTAGGCTTTGGGTGGCGTGCAAGGGGCTGTCCGATTCGATGGTGACGCGGGAATAGTCGGGCGCTGGCCAGATGCGCACATTGACGATGCTGGCCCCGCGAACCATGCCGGCGCCAAGGCACAGCACCACGGCCCCACTTTGTATCAAAGCGCGGCGCTTCATACTGCTCCACCTTCGCCGCCGGGTCGTGCAGATTGCAACGTTTGCAAGAGCGCCATGCCCACCGTGCTTTGGGCCTGAAGCGCCCCGGTGCGGCTTTGGTCCGGATTCACTTGCAGATGAATTTCCAGGTCCGCAAGCGGCAGCACGCCCGCAGCTTTGTCCGGCCATTCGGCCAGCTTGAGGCCCGGGCTGGCAAAAATGTCTCTAAAGCCTGCGTCTTCCCATTCGCGTGGGTCGTTGAAGCGGTAGAAGTCGAAATGCCAGATGTCCAAGCCGGGCAGGTGGTAGGGCTCGACCACCGCATAGGTGGGGCTTTTGATACGGCCTTGCACGCCCAACGCGCGCAGCAGGTGCCGCACCAGCGTGGTTTTGCCTGCGCCCAAATTGCCGTGCAGGCTGACAAACGCCTGGCCTAGGGCCGGCTGGTCAGCCAATTGCAGCGCAAAGGCCTGGGTGGCACTTTCGTCCGCCCAGTGCAGCAGCAAAGGTGGGGTTTTTACAATCACAAGGTGAACCATCCAAAAGCCCAGACTAGCACCCCGCAAGCGGCGGCGCTAGACATGGCGCAGTTGCAAGCTTGGGGGCAGGAGCTGGGATTCTCCCAAATCGGCGTGGCCGGGGTGGATTTGCGCAGCGCCGAGCCCGGTTTACTGGCATGGCTGCAGGCCGGCTTCCATGGCAGCATGGACTATATGCAGCGCCATGGCACCAAGCGCGCGCGGCCCGCCGAACTGGTGCCCGGCACCGTCAGCGTCATTACCGCACGCATGGATTACTTGCCACGCAACACGCCGCCAGGTTGGCAGAGCGTAGAGATGGATCGCTTGCGCAGCCACGGCACCGGCACGGTGGCCTTGTATGCGCGGGGGCGGGATTACCACAAGGTCGTACGCAGCCGCTTGCAAACGCTGGCCGAAGGCCTTGCGGCGCATCTTGGCCCGCTGGGCCACCGCGTGTTTACCGACTCCGCGCCGGTGCTGGAAGCCGAACTGGCCACCCGTAGCGGCCTGGGTTGGCGCGGCAAGCACACTCTGGTCTTGCACCGAGAAGCGGGCTCCCTGTTTTTTCTAGGCGAGATTTTTGTCGATGTGGCGTTGCAAGCGACGCCGCCGGTGGAGCCGCATTGTGGAACCTGCAGCGCCTGTATCGACGTATGCCCCACGCAGGCCATTGTCGCGCCCTATCAATTGGATGCACGGCGTTGCATCTCGTATTTGACGATTGAGCATGCGGGCAGCATCGACGAGTCGCTGCGTCCCTTGATCGGCAACCGCATCTACGGGTGCGATGACTGCCAAAGCGTCTGCCCCTGGAATAAATATGCGCGTACCAGCCGCTTGCCGGACTTTGACGAACGCGCGGGCTTGAACGGCCAATCGCTGGCACGCTTACTCGCTTGGAACGAACCCGAATTTTTGCAGCGTACCGAAGGCAGCGCCATCCGCCGCATCGGCCATGTGCGCTGGCTGCGCAATGTGGCGGTGGCGGCGGGCAATGCTTTGCGTTGCGGGGATGCATCTGCGCCCGCTTTGCGCCGGGCCTTGCAAGCGCACGCAGGCCACCACAGTGACATCGTGCGTGAGCATGTGCAATGGGCCTTAGCGCAAGTGCCCGTCTAGCGGACTTGCCGACAAGGCGCGCTTTAAGCGCCGTAAAAAGGTAACAAAATACCCAGTGACAAGCCCAGGCTGGCCATGCCCAGCAAGGTCGAGGCCGTGATCAGGGCGCCCACATATCCCCCGTCATAGCCCATTTTGGCGGCCAGCACATAGCCGCTGGCTGCAGTGGGCACGGCGGCGAAGGTGAGCAAAATAGTTGCGTGCGCGGGCGTCAATTGCAGCGCAAAGGCCAGGCCTAGCGCGACCACGGGCAGCAGCACATGGCGAATGCTCAGCAACGCAATAGCTAGTGCTTTGGCGCGCGCTAATGACTGCAATTGCATCCCCGCACCGGCGGCCATCAGGCCCAGCGCCAAGGAGGCGGCGCCTATGCGCGCCACTGTGGGTTCCAGCCAATGCGGCAAACTAAAGCCCAGCAAATTGGCCGCCAGACCGCTGGTGGTGGCCAGGATCAAGGGGTTGCGCAGCAACTCGCGCCCAAACCCACGCTCGCTGCCGCGCGCCATGGGCCAGACCGCCGCCACATTAGCCAGCGGCACGCAAAAGCCGATCAACACCGCGATGGAGAGCAAACCCGTGGCGCCCCCCAAACGCTCGGCCAGCGCCAGACCGATGAAGGAATTGAAGCGAAATCCCACTTGCGCAGCCGCCGCATGGTCGCGTCGATGGATATGGCGGGACAGGCCGGGCAGCAATGGCAGGCTGTAGGCCAGCGCCACGCCACTGCCTAGCACCGCCAAACCGCCCGCGAGCAGGCGCGAGGCGTCACCCATGTTCAGCGGGCTTTTGATAATCGAGTGAAACAGCAGCGTGGGGAACAGCAGGTAATAGACCAAGGCGTCAACCTGGCTCCAAACGCTGCGGTTGAGGTCGGTATGGCGGCAGATCAGGTAGCCCAGCAGAATCAGCGAAAACTCGGGCAGCAGAAGTAGGGCGTAACTCACCGGGCGAGGATACCAGCGCCCGACCGCCCGCCCGCCGGTGCCAGCGCGCCAAAGGCCTCTCAGCCTTGCAGGCGATGGGCCGCGCAGCAGGCTTCGTTGTAGTATCCGCGCTTGCCGTCCTGCTCGCTACGATGGGCGATGGCCGATGATTTTCAGGAGTTTTCTATGCAAGGTCGTCCCTTTATCACCTTTACCCTGGCTTGCAGTGCCCTGTTAGCAGCCAGCGGAGTCTGGGCCCAGGCCTACCCCAACAAGCCGGTGAAACTGCAAGTGCCGTTCGCCCCTGGCGGCACCACCGACATCGTGGCGCGTGTGATTTCCGAGGCCATGGGCAAAGCCCTGGGCCAAAACGTGGTGGTGGAAAACAAGGCCGGTGGCGGCGGCGTGATCGGCGCTAATGAAACTGCTAAAGCAGCGCCCGATGGCTATTCGCTGGGCATGGCCACCGTGTCCACGGTAGCGGCCAACCCGGCCATCAATCCCAAGATTCCGTACAACGCGCTCACCGATTTCACGCCCATCATCAATGTGGCGGCCACGCCCAATGTGATTGCCGTGCACCCGAGCTTCCCGGCCAAGGACTACAAAGCGTTTGTGGCTGAGCTAAAAAAACACCCCGGCCAGCATTCGTACTCGTCCTCGGGCACCGGCGGCATTGGGCACCTGCAAATGGAGTTGTACAAAAACCTGGCGGGTGTGTTTGTGACCCACATTCCTTACCGCGGTGCAGGCCCGGCGCTTAATGACACCGTAGCCGGCCAGGTGCCGATTATTTTTGACAACATGCCTTCGGCCCTGCCGTTTATCCAGGCTAATAAATTGGTCGCTATCGCCGTGGCCGCGCCGCAGCGCCTGGCGCAATTGCCGCAAGTGCCCACCTTCAAAGAAGTGGGCCTCGAGCCGGTGAACCGCATGGCGTTTTACGGTATTTACGGGCCCAAAGGTTTGCCTAAAGAGGTGGTGGACAAGGTCAATGCCGCCGTGCGTAAAGCCCTGGAAGACCCGTCGGTGCGCAAGCGGATAGAGGACACCGGCTCCATCATCATCGGCAATTCGCCCGAGCAATTTACCGAGCAGATCAAGGCCGAATACGCGGTCTACAAGCAAGTGGTGGATTCGGCCAAACTCAAGCTCGACTGAGTTTGCCAAGTTTGCCCGTCAGCGCTGCTGTCTCACCTGCAGGCGATGCGTCCATCGATGCCTTTGTCGATGCGCTCTGGCTGGAAGACGGCTTGGCGCTCAACAGCTTGCAGGCCTACCGGCGCGATCTGGTCAAGCTGCAAGCGCACTTGCAGGGCGCGGCCCTGACCACGTGTTCGCAATGGCAGCTGCAACAGTTCTTCGCCGCGCAGCACGCCGATAGCAAAGCCACCACCGCCAACCGGCGCTTAACGGTTTTTAAGCGCTATTTCCGCTGGGCACTGCGCCATGGCTTGGTGCAGCAAGACCCGACGCTGCAACTGCAATCGGCCAAGCAAGCGCTGCGCGTGCCCAAGACCTTGAGTGAAGCCCAGGTCGAAGCCTTGTTGGCTGCGCCCGATGTAGGCACCGACCTCGGCGTGCGCGACCGTACCATGCTGGAGCTGATGTACGCCAGCGGCTTGCGGGTGAGTGAATTGGTCGGTCTCAAGGTATTCCAACTCGGGCTCAATGACAATGTCCTGCGGGTGATGGGCAAGGGATCGAAGGAGCGCTTGGTGCCCTATGGCGAAGTGGCAAGCCAGTGGCTGCGCAATTACCTGGGCGGTGCGCGCGACGCCCTGCTGGCGGGCAAGCAGACCGAATCCTTATTTGTCACCACGCGTGGCAACGACGTCGGTAGCGCCATGACGCGGGTGATGTTCTGGATGCTGGTGAAAAAATATGCGCTGCTGGCGGGCATCCACGCGCCCCTATCGCCACACACCTTGCGCCATGCATTTGCCACGCATTTGCTCAACCATGGTGCCGATTTGCGCGCGGTGCAATTGCTGCTGGGCCATGCCGACATATCGACCACCACCATCTACACCCACCTGGCCCGCGAACGCCTGGCCAAGCTGCACGCCGAGCACCATCCAAGAGGCTAAGGACGGTCCGCAAAAGTGCGTCATCGCGCGCTGCGATGCGACGTGGCGAACCCTGTTTGCGTTAAGCCAAGGATTGCCACGGCCTACGGCTTCGCCCTGACGCGTTCAGCGCCCTCAGCGGCAGTTCTCAGTCTGCCCCGCGTGGGGTTAAAAACGGCAAGCTCCACAAGCCGCTGGACAAACTGGTTCCCACGACGATGACCACTGCACAGCCGAGCATCCAGTGCGTCACGCCTTCGCCCAGCAAGATCACGCCATAGCTAATTGCAAAAACCGGAATGGCAAAGGTGACCGTCAATGCGCGTGCCGGACCGGCGCGTGCGATCAGGCGGAAATACAAGATATAGGCCGTGCCGGTGCATAGCACGCCCAGCGCCGTAACCGCCAGCCAGGCCTGCGCGGTCGGGGCTTGGGCAGGCCAGTACGCTACACAAAAGGGGAGCAGAAAAATAGATGCACCCACCTGGCTGCCGGTGGCCGATACCAATGAGGGCACGCCAGCCAAAAAGCGCCGCGTGTAGCTGGCGGCAATGCCATAGCACAGACAGGCCAACAAGCTCGCGGCAATGCCCCAGGCGCTGGAATTGCCCAGAGCACTGCGATCCAAGCTGGCGTTTTCGCTGGCTAAGAGCGCAATACCGGCAAAGCCGATCAGCAAGCCCGCCACGCGCGAGCCCGAGGGCCGGTCGCCCAACCAGGCCCAGGCGATCAGCGCGCCAAACAAGGGCACGGTGGCATTGAGCACCGAGGACTGGCCAATCGAAATACTTTGCAATGCAAAGGCGATGCAGACAAAGGGAATGGCCGAATTGATGACGCCGACCAGCAGCACTTTTTTCCAGTGCAGCGCAAAGTCCGCCCGGTGGCCGCGCAGCAGCATCAGGGGCAGTAGCACGGCGCTGGCGATGAGGACGCGCAGCGCGGCGGTGACTACCGGCCCAAAGCCGAGCATGCTCCAGCGCGTGAATAAAAAAGAAGCGCCCCAAATAGCTGCCAGGGCCATGAAATCAGGCACCCAGCGTGGCGGGCGCGCGTCGGAAACAGGGGAATTCAAAGAGCGCTTTCGAGTTGCAGGAGGGCGATCTTACGTGGCAGGCCACCGGCATAGCCGGTTAGTTGGCCATTGCTGCCGATCACCCGATGGCAGGGTACAAAAATACTCAACGGGTTGCGGCCAATCGCAGCGCCTACTGCGCGCACCGCAGCGGGTTTGCCTATGGCATGTGCAACAGCGGTATAGCTGGTGGTGGTGCTTGTCGGAATCGCCCGTAATCGTAGCCACACTGCTTGCTGAAATGCAGTACCGCTGGCCAAGTCCAAGGGCACAGTGAATGCGTTGCCCCGCTGGAAAAAATACGATTCCAAGGCCTCACAGGCTTGGGCCAGGATCGCATGGCCGGGGCGCTTGGTAAACAAACCAAGCGCGGGGTGGTGTTGCTGACCTTCAAACCATGCGCCCAAGAGGGCGCTATCGCTCGCCAACAGCGTCATGGGGCCCAGGGGGCTGCGGTAGGTGCCGGTCACGGCTTGGGTGGGGAAGCGGTGCATTCCAAATCTCACAGTTGCGGTGTAACAACCAGTGTAGTGCCCGGCTCGCTAAAGGACGCGCCGGTGTGATCACTGTGGAGAGGCTCTGCAATGCCTGCTGCGACCCGGTGCGACGCTTCACCGGCACCTGGCGGAGGCCCCTTCTACAATCGTCCGGGCAGAACGCTTCGCTGCGCGACCCCAGCGCTCGTACAAAAATTGGGACCCCTTCACGCTATGCACCTCTCCCCCAGCATTTTCAAAGCCTATGACATCCGCGGCATCGTGCCGTCCACGGTGCATGGCGAGATGGCGCGCGCTTTGGGTCGCGCTTTCGGTACCTTGGCAATGCGCCAGGGCGAGCGTACGGTAGCCGTCGGGCGCGACGGGCGCCTGAGCGGGCCCATGCTGACAGCGGCTTTGGTACAAGGCTTGCAGGACGCGGGGGTGCAAGTCATTGACATCGGCCCGGCCACGACACCCATGCTGTACTTTGCGGCCTGTACCTTGTGTAACAGCGGGATCCAGGTCACCGGCAGCCACAACCCGCGTGATTACAACGGCTTCAAAATGGTGCTCGGCGGCAAGGCGATTTACGGCCAAGAAATCCAGTCCCTGCGCCGCATCATGGAAGCCGAAAGCTGGGATTTGCAAGCCGGTGGCAGCTGCACCCAAGCCGATGTCTTGCCCGCGTACCGGGCGCGCATCGTCGGCGACATCAAGTTGGCGCGCCCGCTCAACATCGTGGTCGACTCAGGCAACGGCATCGCCGGGGCCAGTGCGCCAGCTATTTTGCGTGCCATTGGCTGTGAGGTCACTGAGCTGTATAGCCAAGTCGATGGCAATTTCCCCAACCACCATCCGGACCCCAGCAAGCCGGAAAACCTGCGCGACCTGATCGCCGCCTTGCAGGCCGGCGATGCGGAGCTAGGCCTGGCTTTTGATGGCGATGGCGACCGATTGGGCATTGTCACGCGCGATGGCAGCAATATCTACCCGGACCGGCAAATGATGTTGTTCGCGCAAGATGTGCTGGGTCGCGTGCCCGGCGGCACGATTGTGTTTGACGTGAAATGCTCGCAGCGCTTGGGGCCGGCGATTGTGCAAGCGGGCGGCGTGCCGCTGATGTTCAAAACCGGCCACTCCTTGATCAAAGCCAAGATGCGCGAGATCGACTCGCCCCTGGGTGGTGAGATGAGCGGGCATATTTTTTTCAAAGAACGCTGGCTGGGCTTTGACGATGGCACCTATGCAGGCTGCCGTTTGCTGGAAATCGTCAGCCGTGTGGCCGATTCCAATGCTTTGCTGCACGCCTTGCCCACCAGCTTTTCCACGCCCGAACTCAACGTGCCGTGCCAGGAAGGCGAACCGCATGCCGTGGTCGAGCGTCTGGTAGCCGCTGCTGATTTTTCTGCGCCGGCGGTGTGCAGCACCATCGACGGTTTGCGCGTTGATTGGCCTGATGGCTTTGGCTTGGTGCGCGCTTCCAACACCACGCCGGTATTGGTGCTGCGCTTTGAGGGCCATGACGCGGCGGCTTTGGCGCGCATTCAAGCGGCCATGATGGCACTGCTGCGAAGTGTCAAATCGGATGCGCGGTTTGAAGCCGCCGCCCATTGAGCGCACCGCACCCCGCCTATTTTTCATGCGCATTCTGATCGTCAAGCTGTCCTCTTTGGGCGATGTCATCCAGACCATGGCGGTGCTACCCGATGTGCTGCAGGTTTATCCGGATGCGCAGATCGACTGGGTGGTCGAAGAGGCATTTGCGCCCTTGGTCCAATTAGTTGCTGGTGTGCGTGCGGTGATTCCCATCGGGCAAAGGCGTTGGCGCAAGGCCTATTTGAGCGCGGCCACGTGGGCCGAGCGGCGGCACTTCACCGCCCGCCTGCGCCAAGACGCGTATGACGCGGTGATTGATTTGCAGGGTTTGATCAAGTCCGCCTGGGTGGCCCGCTCTGCCCGCCTGACGCCCCAAGGGTTTAGCGCGAGCTATGCCAACGGCAGCGATGCCTGTGCGTATGAATGGCCGGTGCGCTACCTCTTGCAACGCAGCTTGCCTATGCCGCAGCGCATCCATGCGGTGGCGCGCTACCGCCTGCTCGCGGCACAGGCCTTGGGCTATAGCGATCTGGCGCTGTTGCAATTGCCGGCCCGTTACGGATGGAAGATAGCCGCGCCGCTGGCCCCGGCGCCGGGACTGCCCGAAGTGGTGCTGGCCCATGGCACCACGCGTCCCGACAATGAGTGGCCCGATGCGCATTGGCTGGCTTTGGCGCACCAATTGGTCGACGACGGTTTTGTGATTGGCTTGCCGCATGCGGGGCCACGCGAATTGGCGCGGGTACAAGCGCTGGCGCAAAGCCTGGGCCCAGCCGCTCGTGTCTGGCCGGCCCAGCGCCTCGACGCGCTGGCCCAGCGCTTGTCCAGCAGCGCCGGGGTGATCGGCGTCGACTCGGGCTTGAGCCATTTGGCCGTGGCGCTGGACTTGCCGCATGTGCAAATTTTTAGCCAGGACCGTGCCTGGCGCGCCGGGCCCGTGGGCAGCGCTTACCAACGGGTGGCTGGGGGTGCGCAAGCGCCCGATGTCGCCCAGGTCGGCGCGATGTGGAAGCAGGTGGTGACCGCCCGTAGGCAAGGCATGGGCAAATGAGCCAAGCCGCAACAAAACTGCATAACTGGGGGCGTGCATTGCAGCGCGTAGTGCATCTGTTCTACAGCGCCTTGATGGTGCTATTGCAACCGGTATTGCGCTGGAAGTTGCGCCGCCGCGCGCGCCTGGAGCCGGCGTATGCACAGCATGTGGAACAGCGATTTGGCTACTACGATGCCAGCGTGCGCGCCGATGGCCTGCTTTTGTGGGTGCATTCCGTCTCGTTGGGCGAAACCCGTGCTATCGGGGCACTGGTCAGCGATTTGCGGGTGCAATGGCCCGGTATACGATTGTTACTCACGCATGGCACAGCCACCGGGCGAGAGGCTGGGGCGGAGCTACTGCAAGCCGGTGATCTGCAAGTCTGGCAGCCCTGGGATACGCCAGGCGCGACGCGCCGGTTTCTGCAGCATTTCAAGCCGCGCTTGGGGCTGTTGGTGGATACCGAAATTTGGCCCAACCTAGTGCGCGCCTGCCAGCAGGCTGCAGTACCGCTGTGTTTGGTCAATGCCCGGCTCAGTGCCCGCTCCTTGCGCCGTGCGCAAAGACTGCGTTGGTTGGCCGAACCGGCCTACCAAAGCCTGGCCGGCGTGTGGCCGCAGGACGAAGACCAGGCCAATCGCTTTCGTGCGCTGGGGGTACAAGCCCATGCGCCTACCGGCAATATCAAATTCGACATGGAACCTGATCTGGCCTTGTGGAGCCAAGGGCAAGCAGCGCGCCAAGCCCTGCTGCGGCCGGTGCTGATGTTGGCGGTGAGCCGCGAGGGCGAAGAGCAGATGTGGTTGGACGCCCTGCGTTCCCTGAGGCTGCAGCGCGCTAGCGACCGGCCGGTGCAATGGCTGATCGTGCCGCGCCATCCGCAACGTTTTGATGCGGTGGCTGCCTTGTTGCAGGCGGCGGGCTTGTCGGTGGCGCGGCGCTCCGTCGATGGGGCGCATTTTTCCAGTGCCGACGTGTGGCTGGGCGACACGCTGGGCGAGATGGCTTTTTATTACGGTCTGGCAGATGTGGCTTTGCTGGGCGGGAGTTTTGCGCCGCTAGGCGGGCAAAACCTGATTGAGGCTGCGGCTTGCCGTTGTCCGGTAGTCATGGGCCCGCATACCTTTAATTTCGCGCAAGCCGCTGAGATGGCGCAGGAGGCCGGAGCGGCTTGGGAGCGGCCGGACATGGCCTCGGCGGTCCAAACCGCTATGCAATGGGCAGATGACCCCGCCCTGTTGGAGGCCGCCAGCAGCGCGGCTTGGGCGTTTGCGCAAACCCATCGTGGCGCCGCCTTGCGCTTGGCGCGCGCCTTGGACGTGCTCTGGCGCCAGGGTGCCGCGTCCTAGCGTTGCTTAGCGCAACAGAGCGTTGATGGCCTGCAAATCTGCAGCTTTGAGGATGCCGCTGGCTTGGCGCAATTTCAGGTTACCCAGCAGCACGTCATAACGTGCCTTGGACAACTTGGCCTTGGTGTCATACAACTGGCTTTGCGAGTTGAGCACGTCGATATTTATACGCACACCCACCTGGTACCCCAACTTATTGGCATCGAGTGCGCTCTGGCTGGAGATGGCCGCTGCTTCATACGCCCGCACCTGGCCGAGCGCCGAGTCCACGCCTAAAAATGCAGCGCGGGTGTTCTGGGCCACATTGCGCTGTGCCGCTTCCAAATCGGCACGTGCTTTCCCTTCGAGCGACAGGGTTTCTTTGACCCGGTTTTGGATCGAGTAACCGGCGAACAAGGGCAGGTTGACATTGAAACCCAGGGTATAGGCATTGGTGCTGGAAAAC
The DNA here is from genome assembly GCA_947450255.1 of Comamonadaceae bacterium. Classification (GTDB taxonomy): domain Bacteria; phylum Pseudomonadota; class Gammaproteobacteria; order Burkholderiales; family Burkholderiaceae_C; genus Allorhodoferax. Next base: position 12,686 of record CANFVA010000026.1, on the reverse strand, counting down.
GCAGAGCTGATCACGCTGCCGTTGTTGGTGGAGGTCTGGTAACGGCCTACCAAATCCACGGTGGGCAGATTGGCTGCCCGTGCTTTTTGGGTTTCCAATTGCGCCACATCCAAGGCCAGTTTGTACTGCCGAATCGCCGGGTGCTCGGTTTGGCCGATGGTGAGCCATTCGCCCATCTCGGCAGGCGAAAACTCGGCCAGGCCGAAATCGGGCACAACCGGCATCGGTTTGACCTCCGGTTTGCCCACCAATTGCGCCATTGCCAGCGTTTTGACGCGCAGCTCATTGCCGGCGGCGATTTCTTGGGCCAGCACCAAGTCAAAGCGGGCCTGGGCCTCGCGGGCATCGGTAATGGTGGAGGTGCCGACTTCAAAATTACGTTTCGCCGCTGCCAACTGCTCTTGTACGGCCACTTTTTGGGCTTTCACGAACTCCAGGCTGTCGCTGGCGGTGAGCACGTCAAAGTAGGCTTGGCTGAGCCGCAATATCAGGTCTTGCTCGGCGCTTTGCAAGGCGCTGGCCGCTTGTTGTATCGATTTGCGGCTTTGCGCAAAACTGGCCTCGTCCGCCGGGCGGTACAAGCCCTGGCTGGCGTCGAGCGTCATGGAGTTGTTATTGAATCCGCGGTCCTCGACCGATTGGCCTGCGGTCAAGGTCGCGTTGACACCGACCTTGGGCAAGATCAGCGCCAGCGTTTGGTCGGCGCGGTACACCGTGGCGTCGTATTGCGCTTTGGCGGCTTGGAAAGTCGCATCGAAGTCGCGCGCGGCAGCATACAAATCCACCAGGCTTTGGGCTTGTGCCGCACCGGACAGGCCCAGGGCCATCATCAGAAGAAGCGGGCGCAAGCGCAGGGGCGGGAATGGGGTGGTCATGGGCAGTTTCTCGGTCGTTAAATGGAAAGTGGGCAGGCCAGAGGGCATGGGCGGGCGGTGCGGCAAAGCATCTCAATACCGGGCAATTGCGCTATCGACTTCGGTGGACCAGGCGTCTATGCCGCCGTCGATATTGACCACATGGCCAAAGCCATTGCTGGCCAAAAAGCGCGCGACCTGCAGGCTGCGCACGCCATGGTGGCACAGGCAGGCAATGGCTTGGTCCGGGTCGAGTTCGGCCAGTCGCGCTGGCACCTCGCCCATGGGGATAGTCAGCAGGCGAAAACCAGGGGCGGCGGGCACAGCGGCCCACGCGCGCTCATGTGGCTCACGCACATCCAATACCACCGGCGCGTCCAGCGGCAGTGATTGCGCAACCGACTGCAGCCAGGCGGCGAAATCAGCGGGACGGACCTGTGCAATCATCGTGGGCGGTACGTGTTTTAAAAGTGAAACTGCGAGTGTTCGGCAAAACCATGCAGGCGCGGGGCGTTGGCATCCCAGGGGGTGGTGCTGCGCAAGGCGGTGTCGCTGACCCGGGTAAGCAGCTGCGCGGACATGATGGGCTCGTCGCCGACGATGGCAATCAAGCGGCCACCGATGGCCAGCAAGTCCAGCAGTTGCTGCGGTACCTGCGGCACCGAGCCACTGAGCACGATGGCATCGAACTTTCCTAATCCGGCTAGCGATTGCGATCCGTCAGCGTCTCGGACTTCGACGTTGTGCAAACCGGCTGTTTGCAAATGGGTGCGGGCGCTGGCGGCCAATTCGGGGATGCGCTCCAGGCTCACTACGCTGTGGGCGCGGCGCCCGAGCAGGGCCGCCATATAGCCCGAACCGGTGCCGATTTCGAGCGCTTTTTCATGGGGCTGTATTTGCAGGTCTTGCAGCATACGCGCTTCCAAACGCGGCGCGAGCATGCTTTGTCCATACCCAATCGGAACTTCCAAATCGGCAAAGGCCAGCGCTTGGTGGGCTAGCGGAACAAATTGCTCACGCCGCGCTTGGGACAGCAAGTTCAGGACATCGGCATCGAGCACATTCCAAGGCCTGATTTGCTGCTCGATCATGTTGAAGCGGGCTTGGGCGATGTTGGCGAGGTTCATAGCAATACTTTCGGGAGCGCAATTCAGACCGGCCCGATTTTACCGGCGCCTTGTGTCGGCGCCGGTAATTGCGGGGCGGGCAGCCCGAACCAGCGGCGCATGGTGAGGCCCAGGTCGTCCAAATAGCAGTACACCACAGGCACCACGACCAAGGTCAGCAGCGAGGAGGTAATGACGCCGCCGATGACGGCCTGACCCATGGGGGCCCGCATTTCCGATCCCTCGGAGAGCGCAAAGGCCAGCGGCACCATGCCAAAAATCATGGCCAGCGTGGTCATCAAAATCGGACGCAGGCGCACCTTGGCAGCCAGCAACAAGGCGGCATGGCGCTCCATGCCGGGCACCGCATTGCCTTGCGCATCGATGCCGCCTTCGCGGGCGCGGATGGCAAAGTCCACCAGCAAAATCGCATTTTTCGTGACCAAGCCCATGAGCATCAGCACACCGATTACCGAGAACATGGACAAGGTGGAGCGAAAGGCCATCAGCGCCAATACCACGCCGATCAGCGTCAAAGGCAGGGCGGTCATCAGGGCCAGCGGCTGCAAAAAGCTTTTGAACTGGCTGGCCAAAATCATGTAGATAAACACAATGCCCAGCGCCAAGGCTGAAACCGCGTAACCAAAGGAGTCGGCCATGTCTTTGGTCGAGCCGCTGAACTGCGTGCTGTAGCCCGGTGGCATGGTAATGGTGTCCATCACTTTTTTGATGTCCTTGGACACTTCGCCCGCCGAGCGGCCACTGACGTTGGCATTGATAGAAACTTCGCGCAGCAAATCACGCCGGTTGATTTGGTTGGAGGTATGGGCCTCTACCAGCGTGGCGACCTGGTTGAGGCGCACGATGCGGCCCGATCCATCGGCATTGCTGCCGACTGCCAGGGGCATGCGCTCCAAATCGGCGACGCTGTCGCGCGCCGCCGGGTCCAGGCGCACATTGACGTCATAGGTCTGGTCGTCGCTGGCGCGCCAGTTGCCTACGGTTTGCCCTGCTACCAGGGTGCGCAGGCTGTTACCGATTTGCGCCACACTCAGGCCTAGGTCGGAGGCGGCTTCGCGGTTGACCTGTAATTGCAGCGTAGGCTTGTTGGGTTTCATGCTCGAGTCCAGGTCTACCAAACCGGGAATGTCGCGCAGCTTGGGCAGCGCACTTTGCGCAATGCCTTCGAGGGTGTGGATATCGCTGCCAATCACAGAGAACGTGATCTGCTTGCTACCGCCCACCGAGTCGAACAGGCCGATATGCGTCACCGTAATGCCCGGCACGTGGCGCAGGCGCTCGCGCAAGAGGGTCGATATTTCTTCAATGCCACGCTTACGTGCTTTGCGGTCCACCATGCGGATATAGATGCTGGCGTACATCTTGCCCTGGGCATTGCCGGTGTTGATGGTGCTCAGTGTGTAGCGCACTTCCGGAAACTCGCGCACGATGGCTTCGACCTGTTTGGCGCGCGCCTCGGTCACTTCCAAGGACGAACCGACCGGGGTGTAAAAGTTGACGGTAGTTTCCGAAAAATCGGACTTCGGCACGAACTCCGTTCCCAGCAACGGCACCATAAAAACACTGGACACAAAAATGCCCAGCGCCAGCAACACCGTAGCCCGTTTGTGGCCCAATGCCCAGCGCAAAATTCCTTGGTACACCTCGACCAAGTAATGGGTCCCGCGGTCAAACCAGCCGGTCACGCGGCCTATGGTTTTGTCATACCAGTTGGCGGGGCCGCTATGTTTGCCCTGGCTTTGCACACTGGGGTCGTGCCAGATGCTGGAGAGCATCGGGTCCAGCGTAAAACTGACAAACATGGAAATAAGTACGGCGACCACGATTGTCAAACCGAATTCGTGGAAAAACTTGCCGATGATGCCGGCCATAAAACCAATCGGTAAAAACACCGCCACGATAGACAGCGTGGTCGCCAGCACCGCCAGCCCGATTTCCTGCGTGCCATCCATCGCCGCTTGAAACGGTGTTTTTCCCATCTGGATATGGCGCACGATGTTTTCGCGCACCACGATGGCATCGTCAATCAGCAGCCCCACGCACAGACTGAGCGCCATCATGCTGATCATATTGATGGTAAAGCCCAGCATGTACATGAACAAAAACGTGCCGATCAGGGCGATCGGCAGCGTCAAGCCGGTGATGATGGTGGAGCGCCAAGAATTGAGAAACAAAAACACGATCAAGACCGTCAGCGCCGCGCCTTCGATCAGCGTGCGGTTGACGTTGTCAACCGAGACACGGATTTGCCGCGAACCGTCGGCGATGGTTTCCAATCGAATACCGGGCGGCAACTGCTTGCGCACGTCGGCCAAGGTTTTTTCCAGCCCATCGACCACGGCTATGGTGTTTTCATCTTGCGATTTTTGAACCGACAGCAGCAATGTGCGTTGCCCGTTGTAGAGGGCCAGATTTTCAATTTCCTGCGCGCCGTCTTTGAGTTGGGCGATTTGGCGCACGCGCACGGGCGCACCGCTTTTGCGCGCGACGATGAGGTCGCCAAATTCTTCCGGGCGCTTGATACGGCCAGAAATCTGAATCACCCGGTCTTGCTCCAGCGAACGGATGCTGCCCAGTGGCAAATCTTGGTTCTCATTGCCAATCGCTGCGGCCACCTGGTCGGGCGTGATGCCAAAGCTCTCCAGGGCCTGCGGGTTGAGGTAGATATTGATCTCACGCTTGGTGCCGCCCACCACGCTGGCCGAGCCTACGCCGGGCACGTTTTCCAGGCGCTTTTTAAATACCTGCTCGGCCCAGTTGGTCAACTCCACGGCGCTGAGCGCAGGTCCTTTGCCATCGGGCAGCACCGCAACAGACCAAATGGCCTTGGCCGAGGGATCAAAACGCAGCACGCGGGGCTCTTTCACCTCGGTGCGCAACAGCGGCTTGACCGAGGCGACTTTCTCCCGCACATCGTCGGCGGCTTTGCGCCCGTCCATGGTTAGGTCAAAGCTGATTACCACCACCGATTGGCCTTCGTAACTGCGCGAGGTCAGCGAACTGATGCCGGCAATCGCGTTGACGGCCTCTTCTATTTTTTTAGAAACTTCGCTCTCGACGATCTCCGGCGCTGCGCCCGGGTAGTCGGTAATCACCACCACCGTAGGAAAGTCGATGTTGGGAAACTGATCGACCTTGAGCCGCTGCATGGAAAACAAGCCCAGCACCACCAGGGCGGCCATCATCATGGTCGCCAGCACCGGGTTGTGCAGGCTGACGCGGGTAAACCACATAAATTATTGACCCGCTGCGGTGAGCGTCACTGGCGTGCCTGCCAGCAAAGGGCCTACGCTGCCCAGCAGTGCGCGCGTACCGGCGGGCAAGCCTATGACTTCGACCATGGTTTGTCCTTGGTAGTCGCCGATAAAGCCGGTGACGACGGGCTGGTGTTCGACTTTGCCGGCCACCACCAGTTGGACGTAGGTCACAGGTTTGTCGGTGCGTACCGCGCTAAGCGGTAGTGCCGGGCCGGTGCGGCTGCCGGTGGACAAGCGGCCTTGCAAGAACAAACCCTGGCGCAGTTGCGCGTGCGGCGCCAAGGCCAGGTACACCACCACGGCGCGGCTGCCTGCCGTGGCATTGGGATTGACCCGCACCACTTTGGCGGCGACGCTGTCGGTACTGCCGTCGATCCCCACTTGAGCGACCTGGCCCAGGCGCACCCGGGCGGCGTCTTCGGCGCTCAGGCTGGCTTCCATTTCCAGCTGGGCCAAGTCCACAATCTCCACCACTTTGGCGTCGATGGCTACGCGCTCGCCGTTTTGCACCAGGCGCTGCGACACCTGACCGCTTAGAGGTGCGCGTATCACCGCATCTTCCAGCGATTTTTGCAACACGTCCACGCCCGATTGCGCGGCCTGGTAGCTGGCCGTCAGCGCTGCCAGGTTGGAGGCCGAGTTGTCCAGCGCGGCCTTGGAGATAAAGCCTTTTTCGACCAGCGAGCGGTTGTCGTCGTAGGTGCGCTGTGCCATATCGACTTGCGCCTTGGTCGATTGGGCTTGCTGCTGCGCTTGGCGCAAGCGCGCTTGGTATTCAGTACTGTCCACCCGCGCAATGACTTGCCCGGCTTTGACAAAGTCCCCCTCGCGTACCAGCAGGTCTTGCAACTCGCCGGCCACCCGGGCTTTGACAAATGCCGAATGGACCGCTTTAACGGGCCCCGAAATCGGCAGCATTTGCACCAGCGCGATGGTCTGCACAGCCACTACGTCGCTGGCAGCGAGCGCCACCACCGGCAAGGAATTGGCGGTGGCGCTGGAGGCCGCCACGGGTGCCGCGGGGGTGGCCACCACGGCATTCGGCGGTGCGCTGTTTTGGAGGCGGTGCCATTGCCAGGCACCACCACCGGCGACCAACGCCAGAACCAGAAAAATCCAGGGTAATTTCGATTTCATAGGGCTTGGGGATCCATGGCAGGGGATAGCGGCTCGCGCACCAGCACCCCGCTCAGGTAAGTGTCAATCAAAGCATCCAGATAGGCCAGCGGCTGCAAGGGGCTTATTTGGGGCGGACTCAGGGCCGGCGCATGGTGCCATAAAGCCAGAAACAATAGCGACGACAGCAGTGTCAAAGGCCCATAGGTCGGATCAATGGGGCGAAATTCTCCACGTTGTAGCCCCCGGGCATGGACACGGGTAATCAGTTCGCGCGCTGGGTCTATCACTTCTTCGCGGTAAAAGGCGGCCAATTCTGGGAATTGTTGGCCCTCGCTGAGCATCAGTTTGGCGATACCACTGCTTTGGCTGGCATCGGCTTGCTGCCACCAGGCATGCAAAAAAGTGCGCATCAACTGGCTGGTAGGCCCTTCAAAGGCATCAATCGCAGCATGGAACTGCGATAACTGTCCGACGATCTTGTCCCGTACCACGGCTTTGAACAATTCTTCTTTGCTGCTGAAGTACAAAAACAAGGTGCCTTTAGACACGCCTGCCATGCGCGCCACCTCTTCCACCTTGGTGGCAGCAAATCCGTTTTCTACGAACAAATGCAGCGCCGCTTGTAGAAGTTCACCGGGACGCGCCTCTTTGCGGCGTTCGCGTTTGACCGGGGTCGAGCATGGGGCGGGGAACAGGTTTTTGATTAACTGCATTTTTAATGACCAGTTGGTTAGTAGTGTAACGCCTCAAGGGTTCGGGGCTATTTGTCCACGCTTGCCGGCGCGGGCGGTACTTGCCGTTATGGTCAGCGCTGTGCACTGGGTCCGGCAGCTGCAACGCGACGCATGGCCTGTGCGTTCGGCGCGCGCTGGCCTTCACCAGGGGGACATACAAGCGCCTTATGCTTGGGGGATTGGATTGCCCGTTAATCAAGATGTAGGAGACATTGCGCATGACCGCTGCTAGCCATACCCTGGTTTTGGGGGGAGGTTGTTTTTGGTGCACCGAGTCGGTCTTTTTGCAAGTGCGAGGTGTCACGCAGGTGGAATCGGGCTACAGCAACGGCCATGCCCCGAACCCGAACTACGACATGGTCTGTAGCGGCAATAGCGGCCATAACGAAGTGGTGCGCCTGGAATATGACCCGCAGCAGATCAGCTTGACGCAATTGCTGGAAATCTTTTTTCTGATTCACGACCCGACCACGCTCAACCGCCAGGGCCATGATGTGGGCACCCAGTACCGCAGCGGTATTTACTGCACCACGCCCGAGCAATTGCAAGCGGCCCAGGCCATGGTGCAGGCCTTGGACGCCGCAGGCGACTTTGGTAAACCCCTGGTCACCGAGGTACAGATGCTGTCCAACTACGCGCGCGCCGAGGAGTACCACCAAAACTTCTTTGCCAAAAACCCCGGCCAGGGCTATTGCCTCGCGGTGGCAGCGCCCAAAGTGGCCAAATTTCGCAAGACCTTTGCGCGCTTTGCCAAGCCCTGATCCGCACGCTTTTGCAACCTGCCCGCGGCCATGATTCAAACCCGCAATGTCCAATTTGCCTATGGCGCGGGCCCGACTTTGCACTTTTCCGACGTGGCCGTGGCGCAGGGCGGCGTGCTGTTGCTCAGCGGCCCCTCGGGCAGTGGCAAGTCGACCTGGCTGGCGCTACTGGCGGCGCTGGTGCAGCCGCAGCACGGCAGTTTGCAAGTGGCCGGGCAGGAGCTGATGGCCTTGTCGGGGCGCAGCGCCGATGCCTGGCGTGCCCGCACTATCGGATTTCTGCCGCAAAAGCTGTATTTGAGCGCGGCGCTCACGGTGCAACACAACCTGGAATTGGCGTATTGGGCCGCCGGGTTGCCGGTCGATGCGCAGCGGGTACAGCAGGTACTGGCGCAACTGGGCGTGGCCCCATTAGCGCAGCGCCTGCCCGCGCAACTCTCGGGTGGGCAGGCCCAGCGCATTGCCTTGGCGCGCGCCGTGCTGATGCAGCCGCGCCTGGTACTGGCCGACGAACCCACCGCCAGCTTGGACGATGCCGCAGCGCAGGATGCAATTGCTTTGCTGGTCCAGGCAGCGCAACAGCAAAATGCGACCTTGGTCATCGCCACCCATGATGCGCGCGTGGCACAAGCCATCGCGGCCTGCGCCGTCCAGACGCCAGGCTTGCTGCATCTGTCGCCGCATCGGGGTCAGCCCCTGTCCGGCGCGACGCATGCGGGGGCAAATGCATGAGCACTTTGGCCTACGCCTGGCGCTTTGTGTGGGCCCGTCCCCTATCGGCCTTGCTCAATGTGCTGTTGCTCAGTTTGGGCCTGGGCTCTATGAGTTTTTTGATCTTGGTGTCGCACCAGGTGGAGCGCGCCTTTGACCGCGATCTGGCCGGTATCGATTTGGTGGTCGGCGCCAAAGGCAGCCCCATGCAATTGATTTTGTCCGGCGTGCTCCACCTGGATGTGCCGCCAGGCAATGTGCCTTTGGCAGCGGTGCAAGCGCTGCAAAAAAACCCCTTGGTCGCCCAAGTCATACCTATCAGCTTGGGTGACAACCTGCAGGGTTACCGCATCGTGGGTACCTCGCCTGCATACCTGGACCATTACCACGCCAGGCTGGCGCAAGGCCGCGTGTGGGACGCGCCTATGCAGGTGGTGCTGGGTGCCACCGTGGCGCGCAGTTTGGGCTTGCAACTGGGGCAAAGCTTTACTGGTGCCCACGGCCTGGGCGCCGGCGGCCATACGCATGGTGACCAGCGCTATACCGTGGTCGGGGTGCTGGCGCCGCTGGGCGGTGTACTCGATCGCTTGATCATCACCGACACCGCCTCTGTGTGGCGTGTGCATGAATCCGCGCAGACGCACCACGATGAGGACGAAGACGAAGACGCGCACGAGGACCCTGCGGCGCACGAGGCAGACCTCGTGGCCACGCGTGAAGTCACCATGGCCTTGGTGCGCTACGCCAGCCCAATGGCGGCGGTGAGTGTTCCGCGTTGGGTCAATACCACAACGGCCATGCAAGCGGCAGCGCCGGCGGTGGAGATCACCCGCTTGCTGCATATGCTCGGGCTGGGCACCGAGGTATTGCGTGCCTTTGCTGGAATGTTGTTGCTGACCGCAGGCCTGAGCGTTTTTATCGGGCTGTGGAACGCGGTGCGTGAACGCCGTGGCGATTTGGCATTGCTGCGCATGCTGGGCGCGCCGGCGCAGCGCATCGCATTTTTGTTGCTGGCCGAGGCTTTGTGGCTGGGCCTGTTATCCAGTGTGATCGGCTTGATGCTCGGTCAGGGCTTTGTATTGGCCCTGGCCTGGGTGATGGGCCTGGACACTACCTTGTTGTCGGTCGGTATGCTTTGGCCAGTAGCCTTGGCAACGGTGCCGGCCTTGGCGCTGCTGGTGTCGGTGCTCGCGGCCTTGTTGCCGGCCTGGGGTGCTTACCGGTGCGATGTATTGGAATTGCTTCAATCAAGGGGATAGTTATGCAAGCGAGATGGATGGTTGTAAGTGCATTGAACCTGGCCTTAGCGCTGGGCACTTCGTTGGTGGCAGCGCAAACGGCGCCGGAAACGGCATTACCAGTTCCCATGGGCACGGGCGCAGGTGTGCATGGGGCTAACAGCCCATTTGCCCCGCTAGAGCCGCGCGCGGACGTGGTGCCCTGGTCGGTGCTGACGGATGTGAAAACCAAAACCGTCAAGAACCGCATCTTGCCGGTGTTCGGGTCTGCGCAACAAGGTTTGAATCAAAAAGTCCAACGTGTGCAGGGCTACATGATGCCGCTAGACCCCGGCGAGAAGCAGCGCCATTTCCTTATCAGTTCGGTCCCCTTGACTTGTGCTTTTTGCTTGCCCGGCGGACCGGAGAGCATGATCGAAGTCACTACCAAAACGCCGGTGCGTTATTCCATGGAGCCCGTAGTCGTGGAGGGCAAATTCGCGGTGTTGGCCGATGATCCCTATGGCATGTACTACCGCATGACCGAGGCAGTGGCGGTCAAATAAAGCGGGGCAAGGAACGCACGCAAAAAACGGTTTCTTTAGCGGCGCGCCGTTGCACCGCGCAGTTGTGCCGTTCAGCGCTTGAACCAGACGCTGAGCGAACGCCGCAGGCGCCAAAGGCGCAGGGCTTGCAGGCCCCAGGGGCGTGTTTTTCCAAATAGCAAACTTGCGGCGCCCAAAGCCCACAACGCCTTGCGTAGCGAGATGCTGTGCAGCCATCGCATGCCGTCGTGCCAGGGCGCCAATGGCGCCAATAGCGTAGCCGTTTGCTGCCTTGCGCGTTGGCGCAACATGGCGCTTTGCGCCAGCAGCGCGTTTTGTTTTTCTAGGAGTTGCGCATCGCGCGAAACCGTGGGTTTGGCCATGGCCGCTCAGTCCTTGGCGCAGTCGCGTTGCAATTCGGTCAGGCTGTGCGCGAACAGGCCCGAAGGTGCGCTGAGCTTGCGCTTGGCGCGTACCATCAAATACGCGCCGCCGCCAGCAAAAAGCACAGCCAGTGCGCCGGCGGCTTGCAGGCGGTAGCTGTCCCAAAAAATCAGCAAGACCAGTACACTGAGCATCACCAATCCCAGCGCTAGGCAGACCAAGCCTAAAGCGGCCAACACCAGCGCGGAAAAAACCCGACGCTTCTCCTGCTCTAGCTCGGTGCCTAGTAGCGCCAGCCTTACCTGCAAAGTTTCCAGCAAGGTTGCCAGCAACTGGCGCAGGCTGGCCAAAATTCCGACGCCGGGCAGGTCGCGCATGGTGCGGCAGACTTAGCGGCGGCTGATCAGCAAACCGATGACCAAGCCCGCTGCCGCGGCAAGGCCGAGCGACTTCCAGGGGTGGTCTTGCACAAAGGCTTCGGTGGCCTGGGCAGCTTCCTGGGTGCTCTCGATCGCAGCTTCTTTGAGGTCCTGCAATTCTTGCGTCGCCCGGTACAGGCGGTCTTTCACGCGGTCACGGATGTGGGCCGCCTCTTCGCCCACTTCATGGGCGGTCATACGCAGCAAGGCTTCGGCGTCTTGGATCGTGAGTTCAATGTCTTGCATCAGACGGGCTCTTTGGGCGGCGGTCTCGGTACGCATGGGGTCCTGCTTTCAAATGGTCGTTAGAGTTGTAACTTTAAACGCGCACGTATGCATGGGTATTGATACGGGTCAAGTCAGTGCGTTCTGCGCGCTCACCCGCTCGGCAACGGCTGGGCGAACACAGCGCCGTCGGTACGCGCGGGCTCAAGGTGCCAGACGCTGGCGTAGCCACGCGCCGCCAGGGCTGTCTGGCAGCAGCCGGTATTCGAGGCGGTCATGCAAGCGGCTTTTGCGCCCTTGCCAGAACTGCCAGCTATCGGGCCGCAGCCGGTAGCCGCCCCAATGGGGCGGGCGGGGCGGTTGCAGCAAAAACTGCGCGGCGTATTTGGCCGCATTGGCCACCAGTACACCGCGACCGCTGATCACCTGGCTTTGCGGTGAGGCCCATGCACCAATGCGCGAATCGAGCGGACGGCTGGCAAAGTAAGTGTCGGCCTCGGCGTCACTGACTTTTTCCACCCGGCCCTCGATGCGCACCACGCGCTCTAACTCGACCCAATGAAATTGCAGCGCCGCAAAGGGATTGCCTGCCAATTCTTTGCCTTTGCGGCTCTCAAAATTCGTGTACCAGACAATGCCCTGCGCGTCATAGCCTTTGATCAGCACTACCCGCGTAGAAGGCCGCAAATCGCTGCCCACGGTAGCCAGCGTCATGGCATTGGGCTCGGGTACTTGGGCGGCAATGGCCTCCTTCAGCCATTGGTCAAACTGTGCCAGCGGGTCGGCATGGGAGGCGCTTTCGTCCAGTTCGGCGCGTTCGTAGCTTTTGCGTAAATCGGCGATGGAAGTCATGGTGGCAGTATACGGAGGGGCTACTGCCCTAGCCCTTGCTTTTCTTTATGTCGCCAAAGAAACGTGAGTAAAAGAAAGGCTACTTTTTGGCTGCTGTTATTTGGAATACCGGTTTCGGCCTGGTAGGCCGAGTTACTTTCTGTTGCTTCGCCAAAAGAAAGTAAACAAAGAAAAGATATTTTTTTGTGCCTAGATTTGGCCTGCCGCCGGCCTTACTTTTCTTTGCTTCGCCAAAGAAAAGGTGAGCAAAAGAAAGGCGAGCCAAATGCCGTGCCCCTTCGGGGTACCTTGCGCTACTCGCGCCGCCCGGGGTCGGGCGCAAACTCGCTACGCTCAAACAAGCGCCCGCCCTGATCCGGCCGTCGCTGCGTTGCTCAGCACGGCCAATGGCCCAGGAAGCCCAAATACCGCGAGTGCTCGTTCGCTGCGCTCACCTTGCACACGCTTGCTGGCGCGCTCCGCGCTGCGCACTGCTGCGCAG
>CANFVA010000025.1 GCA_947450255.1 Comamonadaceae bacterium | reverse complement strand
CCGTGGCGTGATTTGCGAGAAGTGCGGCGTTGAAGTCACGCAGACCAAAGTGCGCCGCGAGCGCATGGGCCATATCGACCTGGCCGCGCCCTGCGCCCACATCTGGTTCCTCAAGTCCTTGCCTAGCCGCTTGGGTTTGGTGCTCGATATGACGCTGCGTGATATCGAGCGCGTGCTTTATTTTGAAGCATATGTGGTGACCGACCCCGGCATGACGCCGCTGAAGAAATTCAGCATCATGTCGGAAGACGATTTCGACGCCAAATTCAAGGAATACGGTGACGAGTTCCAGGCCAAGATGGGCGCCGAAGGTATCAAGGACTTGCTGCAAAGCATCGACATCGAAGGTTCGATTGAGAAGCTGCGCAATGACCTGACCGGCTCGGAACTCAAGATCAAGAAGAACGCCAAGCGCCTCAAAGTGCTGGAAGCCTTCAAAAAGTCGGGCATCAAGCCTGAGTGGATGGTGCTCGAAGTGCTGCCAGTCTTGCCGCCGGATCTGCGTCCGCTGGTGCCGCTCGATGGTGGCCGTTTCGCTACTTCCGACTTGAACGATCTGTACCGTCGTGTGATCAACCGCAACAGCCGCCTGCGCCGTTTGCTGGAGCTCAAAGCGCCGGAAATCATTGCCCGCAATGAAAAGCGCATGTTGCAAGAGTCGGTGGATTCATTGCTGGACAACGGTCGCCGTGGCAAGGCCATGACGGGTGCCAACAAGCGCGCCCTGAAGTCCTTGGCCGACATGATCAAAGGCAAGTCTGGCCGTTTCCGCCAAAACTTGTTGGGCAAGCGCGTGGACTACTCCGGCCGCTCGGTCATTACCGTGGGCCCAACTCTCAAGCTGCACCAGTGCGGCCTGCCCAAGCTGATGGCGCTGGAACTCTTCAAGCCCTTCATCTTCGCGCGCCTGGAAGCCATGGGCATTGCCACCACCATCAAAGCGGCCAAGAAGGAAGTCGAATCCGGCACGCCCGTGGTTTGGGACATTCTGGAAGAGGTGATCAAAGAGCACCCGGTTATGCTCAACCGTGCGCCCACGCTGCACCGCTTGGGTATCCAGGCTTTTGAGCCTATCCTGATCGAAGGCAAGGCGATTCAATTGCACCCGCTGGTCTGCTCGGCATTTAACGCCGACTTTGACGGCGACCAAATGGCCGTCCACGTGCCCCTGTCGGTAGAAGCCCAGATGGAAGCCCGCACTTTGATGCTGGCCTCCAACAACGTGCTTTTCCCCGCCAACGGCGAGCCGTCCATCGTCCCGTCGCAAGACGTGGTGCTGGGCTTGTACTACACCACCCGCGACCGCATCAACGCCAAAGGCGAAGGCCTGATTTTTGCCGACACCGGTGAAGTGCAGCGCGCTTTTGACGCGGACGAAGTGGATCTCAATGCGCGTGTCAACGTGCGCTTGACCGAGTACCTCAAGGACAAGGAAAGCGGTGAATTTATCCCCACGACCAAAGTCTGGGAAACCACGGCGGGCCGTGCACTCTTGTCCGAAATTCTTCCCAAGGGCTTGCCTTTCTCGAACCTGAACAAGGCGCTCAAGAAGAAAGAAATTTCCAAGCTCATCAACGTGTCCTTCCGCAAATGCGGCTTGAAAGAGACCGTGGTGTTTGCCGACAAGTTGTTGCAAGCCGGTTTCCGCCTGGCGACACGTGCGGGCATTTCCATCTGTATCGACGACATGTTGGTGCCGCAGGAAAAGCACGAAATCATCCGCCGCGCGCAAACCGAGGTCAAAGAAATCGAGAAGCAATATGTTTCCGGCTTGGTGACCTCTGGCGAGCGTTACAACAAAGTGGTGGACATCTGGGGCAAGTCCGGTGACGAAGTGTCCAAGGTGATGATGGCCAAGCTCTCCAAAGAAATGGTGACGGATCGCCACGGCAATCAGGTGCAGCAAGAGTCTTTCAACTCCATTTACATGATGGCCGACTCGGGCGCGCGCGGTTCTGCCGCCCAGATCCGGCAAGTGGCCGGTATGCGCGGTTTGATGGCCAAGCCTGATGGCTCCATCATCGAGACGCCGATTACCGCCAACTTCCGCGAGGGTCTGAACGTTTTGGAGTACTTCATCTCCACGCACGGTGCGCGTAAGGGCTTGGCCGACACCGCGCTGAAAACTGCGAACTCGGGCTACCTGACCCGCCGCTTGGTGGACGTGACACAAGACCTGGTGGTGACCGAGGAAGACTGCGGCACCCACAACGGCTACCTGATGCGCGCTATTGTTGAAGGCGGCGAGGTGATCGAATCACTGCGCGACCGTGTCCTGGGCCGCACCGTGGCTGAAGACGTGCTGCACCCTGAAAACCGCTCGGTAGTGGCGCCGGCCGGTGCGATGCTGGACGAAGACCTCATCGAAGAGCTCGAAGCCTTCGGGGTGGACGAAGTCAAAGTGCGTACCGCCTTGACCTGCGAGACCCGCTTCGGTATTTGCGCCAAGTGCTATGGCCGTGACCTGGGCCGTGGCGGCTTGATCAACCACGGCGAAGCCGTCGGTGTAATCGCCGCCCAGTCCATCGGCGAGCCCGGCACGCAGCTGACCATGCGTACCTTCCACATCGGTGGTGCCGCTTCACGTGCTGCCATTGCCTCCAGCGTGGAAGCCAAGTCCAGCGGCCATATCGGCTTTAACACGACCATGCGTTATGTGACCAATAGCAAAGGCGAGTTGGTGGTGATTTCCCGCTCCGGTGAAATCGTCATCCAAGACGAGCATGGTCGCGAGCGTGAGCGCCACAAAGTGCCTTATGGTGCTGTGCTCAGCGTCAAAGCCGACCAGGCCATCAAGGCTGGTGCGATTTTGGCCAACTGGGACCCGCTGACCCGCCCCATCATTACCGAGTTTGCCGGTCGTGCGCAATTCGAAAACGTGGAAGAGGGTCTGACGGTGGCACGCCAAGTGGACGAGGTGACCGGCCTGTCCACCCTGGTGGTGATCGACCCCAAGCGCCGCGGTTCCGCAAAAATCGTGCGTCCGCAGGTCAAGCTGATCGACGCATCGGGCAAAGAAGTCAAGATCCCCGGCACCGACCACGCGGTAACCATCGGTTTCCCGGTAGGTGCTTTGGTACAGGTGCGCGACGGACAAGACGTGGGCCCTGGCGAAGTGCTGGCGCGTATTCCTATTGAAGGCCAAAAAACCCGCGACATTACCGGCGGTCTGCCGCGTGTGGCCGAGTTGTTTGAAGCCCGCTCACCCAAAGACAAAGGTGTGTTGGCTGAAGCCACAGGAACCATTTCTTTCGGCAAGGAAACCAAAGGCAAAGTGCGCTTGCAAATCACCGACCCAGAGGGCAAAGTCTGGGAAGAGCTGGTGCCCAAAGAGAAAAATATTCTGGTGCACGAAGGCCAGGTGGTGAACAAGGGCGAATCCGTGGTCGATGGCCCGGCCGATCCGCAAGACATCCTGCGCTTGCTGGGTTCAGAGGAGCTGGCCCGCTACATCGTGGACGAAGTGCAGGATGTGTACCGTTTGCAAGGCGTGAAGATCAACGACAAGCATATTGAAGTGATCGTGCGCCAGATGTTGCGCCGCGTGGTGGTCGAGTCAGCAGGCGACTCCAGCTACATCGGTGGCGAGCAGGTGGAGCGCTCGGAAATGCTCAACACCAACGACGCCTTGCGCGCCGAAGGCAAGACACCGGCCACCTTTACCAACTTGCTGCTGGGTATCACCAAAGCGTCCTTGTCCACCGACAGCTTCATCAGCGCCGCGTCCTTCCAGGAAACCACGCGCGTGCTGACCGAAGCGGCCATCATGGGCAAACGCGACGAGTTGCGTGGCTTGAAGGAAAACGTCATCGTCGGTCGCCTGATTCCAGCGGGAACCGGTTTGGCTTACCACGAAGCGCGTGTGGTCCGTGAGCAAATGGACGATTCCGAGCGCCGTGCAATTGCGGAAGCTGATGCCGCTGAGTTGGCCGATGCGACTGGCGAGACCGAGGCCGAATCGGCCGAGGGCAGCGCTGCCGAGTAAGCCTGCCTGTGCAGCTAGCACTTGCCCCAAGCCTTGGTACCCAAAGGCCTGGGGCATTTTTTTGAAGGCTTGAACGCATGGGCGTATCGGTAGTGCTGTGGCCTCTGGTGGCGGCTTTGGTCTGCTGGCTGGTGGGGGTGCACGCGCGCCTCAAGCGTCTGCGCACCGCCTGCTGGCTGGCGGTCGACCAGGTAGACCGTGGTTTGCAAGCGCTCTTGCTGGTGGCCAAAGAGGCCCTGGACCGACCCGATCCCGCGACCAAAGCCCATGAGGTCTTGACCGTGGCCGCCTTGCAGCTATCGCTATGCCTCAAAACAATGAAGAGTGGTAAACGCATGAGCGGGCGCGAAGATGAACCCTTGGCTTTGGGCGTGCAATGGAGCGAGCTGTCCGTAGCCTGGGAGTTGTTTTGCGGCGTCCACCAGGACCTGATTGAGGCCCAGGCTTTAGCCGGTTTGCGTAACGCCTGGGACGAGGCCCACAACCACGCCTTGTTTGCCAAGACCACGGCCAACCAAACTATGCAGGATTACAACGCTGCCTTGCAGCAGGCGCCGGCCTCCTGGGTGGCTGGGCGTATGGGCTTTGTCCTGGCCACGCCCTTGTAGCGGCCTGATGCACATTCCACCCGTCCCTCCGCTCTGGCAGCAACTGCAAGCTACCGCTAAGTTGCTTCATCGGGTGCGCCAGGGACAGTCCGGCACCGCCGCCATGGACAGCGTCCCAGCGCCGCTGCGCCCCGGTGTTCAGGCCCTGGCTTTTCAAGCCTGGCGCCAGATGGGCCGCGCCGCAGCGCTGCGCGACCGTTTGGTGCAAAGACCGCCGCCCCCGGGCGTCGATGCCATGTTGTGCCTAGCGCTGGCCTTGGTCTGGGACCGGCAACAAGCGGTGTACGAGGAATTCACGCTGGTCAACCAGGCGGTCGAGGCGCTCAAGCGGGTGGCATCAAGCCGCGCACATGCCCATTTTGTGAATGCTTGCCTGCGCCGGTTTTTGCGGGAGCGGCAGCAACTGATTGCCGCAACCGACGCAGATCCACAGGCCTTGTGGAACCACCCGCGCTGGTGGGTGCAGCGCATGCAGCGCGAATACCCGCACGATTGGCAAGCCGTGCTCCTGGCCTCCAACGTTCCAGCGCCCATGACTTTGCGCGTGAATCTGCGCCGTGGAACGGTGGCGGACTATGTGTTGCGTTTGCACGAGGCGGGCATCAGTGGCAAGGCCGCGCAGGGTGCGGCCATTGTGTTGGACCAGGCGGTGCCCGTGGCCCGCCTGCCAGGCTTTGCGCAGGGTTTGGTCGCGGTGCAGGACGTAGCGGCCCAGCTGGCCGCGCCCTTGCTGCTGCAAGGTCTGGGCCGGGCGCCACGCATTTTGGATGCCTGCGCGGCGCCCGGCGGCAAGACCGCCCATCTGCTGGAACTGGCCGATGCGCAGGTGTTGGCGATCGACAAAGACGCCCAGCGTCTAGAAAAAATCCGTGCCAATTTGGAGCGCTTGGGCTTGCACGCGCAGGTGCGCCAGGGCGATGCGGCCCACCCGCCAGCTTGGTGGGACGGGGTGCCATTTGACGGTATCTTGCTCGACGCACCCTGCACGGCCTCGGGCATTGTGCGCCGACACCCGGACGTGCGCTGGCTGCGCCGCGAGGAGGACATTGCCCAACTGGCGGCCTTACAGGCACAAATACTACAGGCCCTATGGCCTTTGCTGCGGCCAGGCGGGCGCATGGTGTACTGCACCTGCTCTTTGTTTCAGGCCGAGGGCCAAGCGCAAATAGAGGAGTTTTTGCGCACGCACGACGAGGCCGTTGGATTGCCCGCGCCGGGCCATTTGTTACCCGGCGCAGCGGGGCGGGGTCTGTACGACAATCTGGGCCATGACCATGATGGCTTTTTCTATGCCTTGCTGGAAAAGCGCCTTGCTTAAGGCGGGGGCGCGCTGGCTGCTGCTGGTCTGCCTGGTCTTGGTGGCACCCTGGGCGCGGGCGCAAACGCCGGCCGATGTGACCTTGTTGCGCGCCGAACGCTCGGTCAATGAAGTGTTTGTCTCGGCCAATGTGGGCTTTGAGCTACCCGCCGTGGTCGAGGAGGCCTTGCTCAAAGGCGTCCCCATGTTTTTCTTAATCGAAGCCGAGCTGTACCAGGACCGCTGGTATTGGTATGACAAGCGTATTGCCAGTGCACAGCGCCAGGTGCGCTTGGCCTACCAACCCTTGACGCGACGCTGGCGGGTGACCCCTACGGCCGGCATTGGCGGTGATAACGCGCAGGGCTTGTCGTTAAACCAGAGTTTTGACACCTTGTCTGAAGCGCTGGCAGCCGTGCGCCAAGTCTCGCAGTGGAAGGTCGCCGATCTGGCAGAGGCCGATCAAACCGCCAAGATAAAGCTGCTGTTTCGCTTTCGCCTGGACTTGTCGCAATTGCCGCGCCCATTTCAAATTGGAGCTATCGGCCAGTCCGAATGGGATATTCAAGGCGCCGCACGTACCTCTTTGCGCGGCGAGGGCAACCGATGAAGCGCGCAGTCCCGGATCTGGACTTGGCAACTGAGGCGCAGGCGCGCCCGCCCTCGGCGCTGCTGCGCCGTGTCACGGCGCTGGTGGCCATCGCCATGGTATTGATTGGTTTGCTGCTGCTGTACCTGCTGGCCAAGGCGACCAACAACCGCGAGATGTATGAGCAAAATTACACGCAATTGTTCACTATCAATCTGGTTGTGGCGGGCGCCTTGGGCGTGCTTATCGCGTGGGCTGCCTGGCGCCTTTACCGAAGGGTGCGACAAGGGCGTTTTGGTAGCCGCTTGCTGCTGAAAATTGCGACGATTTTTGCTTTGGTCGGTGTGGCACCCGGTTTGCTGATTTATGTCGTCTCCTACCAGTTCGTTTCTCGCTCCATCGAAACCTGGTTTGACGTCAAAGTCGAGGGTGCGTTGGACGCCGGTCTGACCCTGGGGCGGGTGACGCTGGATACCTTGAGCAACGATTTGGCATCGAAAGCCCGGGCGGTGGCGGAACAGCTCGCAGACAACCCGCAAATAGTTCCCGAGAGCGCCTTGGCGCGGCTGATGGAGCAAATCGGTGCCAGCGACGCTTCGGTGTGGAGCGCCAGCGGTAAATTGATTGCCAGCGCCGGTTCGATCGGCATACAACTGAGTCCCGACAAGCCCAGCAGCACGCAATTGCGTACTGCCAAGGCAGAACGCTCTTACGCCTGGGTAGATGGTTTGGAGGAAGCGGCGATGGGCAAAGCGGCCAAGCCCAGTATCAAGGCACTGGTGCCCATCCCCAATGCCAGCTTGGGCTTGGCCAGCGAGCAACGGTTTTTATTGGTGCAGCGTGTTTTACCGGCCAATTTTGTTGCCAATGCGCTGGCGGTCGATAGCGCCAACCGCGAGTACCAGGAGCGCGCCTTGGGACGCGCTGGGCTCAAGCGCATGTACATTGGCACGTTGACGCTGAGCCTGTTCCTGGCGGTGTTCGGCGCAATTTTGCTGGCCATCGTTTTGGGTAACCAAATTGCCCGGCCCTTGTTGGTATTGACCGAAGGTGTCAGCCAAGTGGCTGCGGGCGACTTGAGTCCCAAGCTGGCACTGCAAAGCAACGATGAATTGGGCGGCTTGACCCGTGCTTTTGCATCCATGACCCAGCAATTGGCCGATGCCAGGCAGACGGTGCAAACCAGTATTGCCCAGCTTGATACGGCGCGCGCCCGCTTACAAACGATTTTGGACAACCTGACTTCAGGCGTACTGGTGCTCAATGCGGCGGGCCTGGTGCGCTCGGTCAACCCCGGTGCGGCGCGCATACTCCAACTGGATATCGCCCAGCTCTTGGATGCCAAAATTGCCGACCTACCGGGCTTGGAAGCATTTGGGCAAGGCATTGCCCAGCAATTTGAAGATTTTTTGCAGGGAAGCGCTCAGGGGGGTAATGACCACTGGCAACAATCCTTTGAGTTGGATGGGGCCTCGGTGCCGGCCGGATCCATGGCCGATCGCTCGCGCATGCTGGTGGCGCGCGGCGCCATCTTGCCAGACGCCAGCCGCCTGGTCGTGTTTGACGATATTTCGGAGATCGTCTCGGCGCAGCGCGCCCGCGCCTGGGGCGAAGTAGCGCGCCGCCTGGCGCATGAAATTAAAAACCCGCTGACACCGATTCAACTCTCGGCCGAGCGTTTGGAGCGCCGCTTGACTGGCAAACTCGAGGCCAGCGAGCAGCAGGTGCTTGCCAAATCGGTAAAAACGATTGTGGAGCAGGTCGACGCCATGCAGCGCCTGGTGAATGATTTCAGGGACTACGCGCGTTTACCCGCAGCCCAATTGGCAGCGGTAGACCTCAACGAACTGGTCGATGGGGTGTTGCATTTGTATGAGTCGTCTCCCTTCCCGATCCGGATGGAGTTGGAGCCGGGTATTCCGGCTGTCCTGGGTGATCCGCAGCAGCTGCGCCAGGTGCTGCACAACCTGTTGCAAAACGGGCTAGATGCCACCACGCTCAAGTGCGAGGAAACAGCGCCCAGTGCGCAGTGCGCTGCTGCGGATACGATTGGATTGGTGGTGCGCACCCAGTACATGGCAGGCTCCGGACGGGTGCGCCTGATCGTCCAAGACCAAGGCGGTGGCTTTCCCGAGCACATCTTGAAACGTGCCTTTGAGCCCTATGTCACCACCAAGCTCAGCGGCACGGGGCTGGGTCTGGCAGTGGTTAAAAAAATCGCTGACGACCATGGAGGTCGCATTGAGATCAGTAATCGTATCGCCGGCACCTCGGTGCTGGGGGCGCAAGTCTCGCTATCATTGGCCTGCGTGGCAAACGTTAAACATATGGAAAACACTTTCACGGACCCAGCATAACCATGGCAAATATATTGGTCGTTGACGATGAACACGGTATCCGGGATCTGCTCTCCGAGATCCTCAATGACGAGGGACACTCCGTGGAATTGGCGGAAAATGCAGCGCAGGCACGTGCAGCGCGCTTGCGCGAGCGCCCGGACTTGGTATTGCTAGATATTTGGATGCCTGACACCGATGGCGTGACCTTGCTCAAAGAATGGGCCAGCTCCGGCTTGCTGACCATGCCGGTGATCATGATGAGCGGGCATGCGACGATAGAAACAGCCGTCGAGGCGACCAAGATCGGGGCCATGGCCTTTTTGGAAAAACCGGTCACCTTGCAAAAACTGCTCAAAGCCGTGGAACAAGGCTTGGCTAAAAGTCTGCAGCAGCAACTGCGCGATCCGCGCTTGCTGCAAAGTCCGCCAGGTTCGCCCATGGACGAGGTGCCTAGTGAAGTGCTAGAGATCAGCCAGGCACTGCGGGCCAGCCAGGCGTTTGACCTGGACCGCCCCTTGCGCGAGGCTAAAGATGATTTTGAACGATCCTATTTCCAGTTCCACTTGGCCAAGGAGATGGGGTCTATGACCCGGGTTGCCGACAAAACCGGACTCGAGCGAACCCATCTGTACCGCAAGCTAAAACAACTGGGCGTGGACGTCGCGCGCGGCAAGCGCACCCTCGGTTAAAAGGCGCTAACGCCCGGTTTTCAAATGCGCAGGGTGCGCGAATGGTGATGCACCGTTTCGACCAAAGCTGCGACATGCTCGGGTGGCGTGAACTGGTTAATCCCGTGGCCGAGGTTGAAAATGAGGCTGGGTCCCACACCCGCGCCTTGGTGCGTGGTGCCGAAACTATCGAGCACCCGCTTAACTTCTTGGACGATGCTTTGCGGCGGTGCAAACAGGACCAGGGGGTCGATATTGCCCTGCAAAGCCTTCCCCGGGCCGCCCGTAGCGCCACCGACCGATTGGCGGGCGGTGCCCAAATTCATAGTCCAGTCCAGGCCTAGGACCTCGCAATCGAGCGCGCCCATCTCCTGCAGCCATAGCCCACCGCCTTTGGTAAACACAATGCGTGGGATGACTTGCCCCTGCGGGCCGAGGCGCTGCAACTGGCTAAGTACGCGCGCGGTGTACGCCAGACTGAATTGCTGAAACGCGCCGTCGGCCAGTACCCCGCCCCAGCTATCGAAAATCATCACGGCTTGCGCGCCTGCCTGAATCTGGGCATTGAGGTATGCAGCAACCGCGTCGGCGTTGACAGCCAAAATCCGGTGCATCAAATCCGGTCGGGCGTACATCATGGTTTTGACGAGGCGGTAATCATCTGAACCTGCGCCCTCGACCATGTAACAAGCCAGCGTCCAGGGGCTGCCGGAAAAGCCGATCAGCGGCACCCGCGCCTTGCCGTTGGCTAGAGTCAAAGCCTTGCGGATGCTGCTGACCGCGTCAAACACATAGCGCAGCTTGTCCATATCAGGCACTTCAAGGCGATCTACGGCGGCTTCATCGGCGACACGGTGAGCGAAACGGGGCCCCTCGCCCTGGGCGAAGCTCAAGCACAGGCCCATCGCATCGGGGACCGTCAGGATGTCGCTAAAGAGAATCGCCGCGTCCAAGGGGTAGCGGTCCAGGGGCTGTAAGGTCACCTCGGTGGCGTAGTCCGGGTTGGTGGCCAAACCCATAAAACTGCCCGCTTTCTCGCGGGTGGCCCGGTATTCCGGGAGGTAGCGCCCTGCTTGGCGCATCAACCAAAGTGGGGTGTACGGCGTGCCCATGCGCAGACAAGCGCGTAAAAAATGCGGATTTTCCAGCGACGCGAAGGTGGCCTGGAGTGCGGTGTCGGCAAAGGGCGAAGCAGTGGTGGTCATGGATGAGGCGGGCTGAAATAAGGGATTTTGTCCCATTTTGGCGGACGACCCAGAGGCCTACGGTCCCGCCGTCGGGTCCGCAGTCGCGCCAAGAGCTTGTCAAACACGCCGCGTTGGCCGCGCCTTCGGACAAAAGACAGCACGCGGCGCATCAGTGGTAAGCAGCCGTTAGCCCTTGCGAGGCTAAAAAATACGGCTTGTCGCCCAATCACCAATATAGGTCTGTAGGCAAACTAGACAAACCATTGGTCGCAGCCCGCACCCTTTGGCAGTGGCGCTTGCCCGCATGCGCAGGTTGGAACGGCACACTTTTGCAGCGCGCGTAGGCATGCTGGCAGCAAGCGAGGGCAAAGTGCGTATCAATCGCAAAAGGCGATGCGCATGGGCATACAAAAAAATAAGAACACCGCATTTATATATTGACATATTTATTTTTATAATTAAGATTATCAAAATAAATAACAAAATAAAGTGAGGTGTCTGTGCAGAAAAAAGAGTGTTTAACGCGTGTCATGGTAGTGGATGACAGCAATACGATTCGCAAAAGTGCAGCCCTTTTTTTGACGCAGGGAGGGCATGAAGTGATTGTCGCTGAAGATGGCTTTGATGCGCTTGCGCATCTCCATGAAGAAACGCCAGATCTTATTTTTTGCGACATTTCTATGCCACGTTTGGATGGCTATCGCACATGCGCCATTATAAAAAGCAACCCGAAATATGCCTCAGTTCCGGTGGTGATGCTGTCGTCGCGGGATGGAATTTTCGATAAAGCGAAAGGACATGTCGTCGGCGCAGCGCACTACCTGACCAAACCATTTACCAAAGAGCAGCTACTCGATGCCGTGCGACTTTTTAGCTCCACAGAAAAAGAGGGCGCACCATGAAAATTCAAAGAATATTTTTGGTAGAGGATTCAAAAACAGAAACCATCATTATCACCAAAATATTGGAGGATGCTGGGTATTCCGTCGTCAACGCACACCATGCGGAGCAGGCCCTTGAGCGCCTTCGTACCTTTACACCTGATCTGATCGTTATGGATGTGGTAATGCCGGGCCAGAGTGGATTCCAATTTATCCGAACACTCAAACGTGACCCTGCAACCAGCGGGATTCCCATCATCATTTGCAGCAGCAAAAACTTGCAAACGGACAGACTCTGGGGCTTGCGCCAAGGTGCAAAAGACTATGTCACCAAACCAGTCAATGCCGGGTCCTTGTTGGCAGCGATAGAGCGTGTCGGAGCCGCCTGATGGCACTTGCCAGGGAGGATCTCAAAAGCTTCCAGGCGCGGATTGCGGAGCGGCTTCGCGTCGCGCGAGAGCAAGGCGCTGACGCCGCCTGGCTGGCGGTATCTATTCGTGGCATGCGCTGTCTGTTTCCCCTATCCCAAACCAATGAAGTTTTGCCTCCCCTGGATGTGCTCGCCGTACCCTACGTCAAAACTTGGTTTTTAGGCGCGGTCAATGCGCGGGGGCGGGTCTATGGTGTTGTTGACCTCGCGCGTTTTTGGATGCGAGGCAAAGACGCCTTGTCCGCCGTGGAGCTCGGTGAAAACCCACACCTGAACTACAGCTTAATTTCTCTCAATCCAGATTTAGGTGTGAACTGCGTACTCAAAGTAGACACCGTTTTGGGGCTACGCAGCCATAAAAATTTTGAATCTGCAAGCGATCCGCCATTGAGTGCGCCAGATGGTTGGGGCTCGGTGTATAGCGACGCATCCGGCGTGATGTGGCAGGAAATCAATTTGCAGGGCTTGGTACAAAGTCCGCAATTTCTCAGCATAAGCGAATAACAGGAGAGCCGATGTCCCAAAGTGAAGTGCAAGCTGTGCAGTCCGCGCCGTCATTCCCATTGCCGAAATTTTCCAAGACGCAGTTTCAGGAATCGGTATTCCAGGACTCCATACTTTCAGAGGCTCTACCCGATGGGGGTCCTGGCGGAGCAACACGCGCGCAAAGCGGCGCGGTCGGGGGTGAGAAGTCGTCCTCAGTCCCGGACGATGAAAAATTTGTATGGCCTTTGCTGGGTACGGTTTCTCTCGCCAGCGTGCTTCGCAGTCTCTACACTGGGTTGGCTCTATTGTTAGCTTTTACCTTTACGCTTACTTACTATGCGTTTGAGCATTCAGAGGAGACGGCACTCAAGGTCAAGCGTATCAGCGATGCATTGGTTCAGGCCCAGCGGCTCGCCAAGTCGGCGAACGAAGTATTCGGGGGTGGCGTTAACGCATTAGAGGAGCTTCGCGACAGTGCAGCGCAACTGAAGCGTCAGCTGCAAAGTTTGGAGGCCAACCCGGCTCCCCTACCACTGTACCTAGGCAGCGATGCCGATACCAAGGCCCGCTTGGCCGAGGTCATGCTTATCGCCGAACGATCGGCGCAGGCCAGCGCGGTGATCTGGGGTCAAAAAGACCTGCTGGTGGGCGTGAACGCTTCACTCCAGGCGCTCGCCGACAGTTCCGACGGTGTGCTCAATAGCCTGCGCGAAGTCACCGCAGCCAAAATGAGAAGGAGCGCGACGCCCGACGAGATAGCCTTACTCATAGATGCGGCATCGCTGGCGCAGCGGCTCGCCAAGTCGGCCAGTCAATCCCGCAGCGCACCCGGTGGCAACCCGCAGGCACTGCTGGCGCTGCGACAGGATGCCACTACTTTGGCGAGCTCGCTCATGGTCCTACTCGAGGGTGCAACTGAACGCAAAATCACGCCCGCCAGAGACGCAGAGCTACGCGAACAACTGGAGGCTTTGGCATTGCAGTTGAAGGGCATTCGCCAAGGCGAAGCGCAAATCTCCGAGAATCTGCCGCGTCTTGCTAGTGCGCGCCAAGCCCAGGCGTTAATTGCGAATGAAAGTGAGCGATTGCGCACCGGGCTCGCAAATATGGGAACGGCGTATTTGGAGAGTCAAGGCTTTTACACCGAGTTGCGTTCGGCGCTGGGCGTTGCGGCGGCACTTTCTATGCTATCCATTGCGGCGTTGATTGCGATCCAATGGCTAGGCGCGCGGCAGCGGCGAGATTTGGCGTTACGGCGCTCTGTAGAGGCGCAAGAAATGACCAAGGTGACGCAGCAGGTCAATGACGCAATTCAGGTCGCAATTTTGCGATTGATGAATGAGTTGCAGGCCGTTGCCGAGGGCGATCTCACGCGCCAGGCGACGGTGACCGAAGACATTACCGGCGCGATTGCCGATTCGATCAACTACACCGTCGAAGAGCTCCGCGTATTGGTCACGAATGTTCAATTGACAGCAGACCGGGTTGCAAAAACCACTGCACAGGTGGGTGCGACGGCACGCACCCAATTGCTCACCTTCAATCAGCAACTGCGCGAAATTCGCCAAACCGGCCTTTCTGTGCTCGAAATGGCGGGACGGATTAATGAGGTGTCGTCCCGTGCACAGCAGTCCGCAGAAGTAGCGCGCCAATCCTTGGAGGCATCCAACTCCGGCCTGTTGGCGGTGCAAAACACGATCGGCGGCATGAACACTTTGCGTGACCAGATACAGGAGACCTCCAAGCGTATCAAACGCCTGGGCGAGTCATCCCAAGAAATTGGCGAAATCACCGAGATCATCTCAGACATCACGGAACAAACCAATGTGCTGGCGCTTAATGCGGCCATCCAAGCGGCCTCAGCGGGTGATGCTGGCCGCGGCTTTGCGGTCGTGGCCGAAGAGGTGCAGCGCTTGGCGGTTCGGTCTGCAGAGGCCACACAACAGATTGCGGCCATTGTGCGGGCGATTCAAAACGATACCCAGGACGCAATAGGCGCGATGGAGCGGTCTGCCCAAGGGGTGGTCTCGGGCGCTGCACTGTCCGATAAAGCGGGATCTGCGTTGACCGACATCGACCGTATTACGCGCCGGGTTGCCGACCAGGTCGAACAGATTTCCACCACGGCGTCGCAGGAGGCCGCGATGGCCAACGAAGTCGCCAAGAGCATTCAAAAAATCTTCGCAGTGACAGAGCAGACCGAAAAAGACAACCTCGCAACTTCTGCCGAGGTCCAGCGTCTGGCGGCGGTCGCCAACGACTTGCGCAAATCGGTCACCCGCTTCAAGGTGAGTTGAGTTAGCACCTGGGCACTGACCGCAATCCAAAGTCTAAGCCATCATCATGTCCAAACCCGCGCAATCGCAGCACATCGGTACCAGCGCAAGGGACCTGGCGCCCCTCACCTGGGTTTTGCCGGACCTGCGCAAGTCGCTGGCCCTTGCAGCCCATGCGGTACGGCAACATTTTCTTGCCGACAAAGCGACCGATACCACTGTAGCCCAGGCCAGTCCGGTTGGTAGTTTGCAAAACGCCCGACGCTTGTTTCTCCAAGGGCAAAGTGCACTGGACATGATTGGCCAGGGCGTGGCTGCCAAGCTTCTTGCTGCCTGTGCGAACACCGTCCAGGCGTTTTTTGAGTCACCAGTCACTTGCACCGACGACGCGGTGCATGCGCTTGAAAAGGCCCAATTGGCGGTACTGAGCTACCTTGACGCACAACTTAAAGGCGGGCAGGTCCAGCCGCTGGGGCTCTTTCCGCAATACCGGGCACTGTTGGAGGCTTGGCGCGATCAGCCCGTTCATCCCGTCGATTTATGGCTACAGGCTTGGGATTGGCAAACGGTTGCGCTGTCCCACGACACGCCGGTCGTGGAATTGAATCCGCGGCTGAAAGTGCACATAGGCCAGTGTTTATTGACCTGGTTGAACACCGGCGACACGGCGGCTGTGGTGCAACTCAAGCTCGCGTGTACCAGCTTGGCGCTGCAAGCGGGCACCCCCCCGTTGCGCTCGCTGTGGTGCATAGCGGGCGCCTTTTTTGAAGCCTGCCAATTCAAAGCAATCTTCGTGGATGCGTATGTCCATCGCACCGCCGCGCGCCTCCTGGCGCAAATGCATGCTGCCTTGCAAGACGGTTCGGCGCTTTCAGAGTCCTTTGCGCAGGAGGCCTTGTTTTTTTGCTTACGCGCCCCTGACCGCCATGATCCAGAGACTTCGCTACTGGCGCCCGTGCAGTCTGCCTACTCCGCGTGGGAGCGCCCTGTCGGTGATTACCGGCTTTCCCGTTATGGCCAGTTTGACCCAGTACAGATTGATTTCCTCAGGCGGCGTTTAGCGACCTTGTCAGAAAGTTGGTCGGCTTTGGCAGGCGGTGATCGCAGTCGCAGTCAATCGGTGCTTGAGCACCTCAAAGCGGTGGGCGCGGCGCTTCAAAGCCTGAGCCCAGAAACCGTTCATCTGGTACATAGTTTGCGGCAAATTGTGGACGAAGCTGTTCAACCAGGTGCCCATCTCAACCCGCTATTGGCGATGGAGGTCGCCACCACGTTGCTGTATTTAGAGGCGATGTACGATGAAATCGACCCCGCCGTCGATGCAATGCGTGAACGACTGCAGACATTGGTTTTGAGGTTGGAGCGTCTCAGTCAAGGGGCCAGCCCGCCGCCGGTAGAACCTTGGATGGAAGCCCTGTTTCGGCGACTGAGCGAGCGCCAGAGCATGGGCAGTGTCACCAGTGAACTACGAACGGTCTTGTCCGCTGTCGAGGCGGCCTTGGACAGGTATTTGAGCGACCCTTTGGATACCCATCAATTGGCCCTCGTGTCTAGTAATTTATCGCAAGTGCATGGCGTTTTTTCGGTACTTGGTTTGCAACATGCCGCGCATGCGATTGTGAAAATCCGAGAGATTTTGGATAGCCATTTATCCGTCGAGACGCCTAGGCGTCCTATGCCTCCGCAACGCTTCGAACAGATTGCGCGCAGTGTGAGCACCATGGGCTTTTTGACGGATATGTTGAGTTACCAAATCACGCTTGCCAAGGAAGTTTTTGTATACGACGACCCATCGGGCGAATTAAAGTACCTCCATGGGAGGGACGCCAAGGCCAACAAACTTTCGCTGCCCGTCGTAGTTGGACGAGTGCCAAGCGCCCCTGTCCCACGCCGGGCCCCAGCGCCCGCAAACCGCGTGCCTGATGTGCCAAGTGCAGCGCAGCCAGCATTTCCAGCCGCATCGATACCGATGCGCTCGATAGCCCCGACGCCGGTGCTTGAAGATGACCAGGACGCCAAGGCGATCTTGGGCATATTTTTTGATGAGGCGACCGAGGTATTGCACAGCACGTCGCAGGCTTTAGCGGCGATCGATGCGCAGGCGTGTTCGCTGGAACAGCTGCTCCCTATTTGCAGCGCGTTTCACACACTCAAAGGCGGCGCGCGAATGGCCGGCCTGCAAGAATTTGCTGACGCCGCACGGGCCTTTGAAAAGCTCTTGATACAGTGGTTGGCTGAAAGCAAGCAGCCAACGCAAGATCTGATGGCGCTGCTCGGGCAAGCGCTGCAAGGTTTGTCCCAATGGATCGGCGCCATCGAGCAGAGCCCCGGGCAGGTTTGGAGCAAATTGCCGTTTTGCGCTTCGGCCGAAGCGATGCGACTGCAAGACCGTTTGATGCCAATCGTGCGGCCAGAGGCCCCATGGCAGCCAGACGCTCCTGCAGCTAAGGACGAACACCTCGCCACACCAACGCCCGGGAAGGAAGAGGCTTTGCTCCCCCAGGCCTTGGAGGGCTTTCCCGCGGCCTTGTTCGACTTATTCATCGCCGAAACCAGCGACTGGGCTGACCGTTTACAGGCGCACTTTTCCGACCCGCTGCATGGCGGTTCAGCGCGCGACCTGCGCGCTGCCTGTGATTTGGCCCATTCCATGCGCGGTAATGCGGCGGCAGTAGGCGTTCAGCCTATCGCCGATTTGGCGCAGGCGGTGGAACTGGTTCTCGAGCACTTGCAGGCGCGTGGAGCGGGGCTCGACGCGCACCTGTCTTTGTTCCAAGAGGCTGCCGCCGCTCTGCATGACATGGTTCTCTCCTGCTCCGCCCGCTGTCCAGTGCAAGCGAATCCCGCATTGCTGAGTGCGCTGTATGCGCTGCAGTCCCAAGCCACCGTTGATCCGCACCAC
The DNA here is from genome assembly GCA_947450255.1 of Comamonadaceae bacterium. Lineage (GTDB taxonomy): Bacteria > Pseudomonadota > Gammaproteobacteria > Burkholderiales > Burkholderiaceae_C > Allorhodoferax. The sequence goes on along the minus strand of CANFVA010000025.1, from coordinate 9,158 downwards.
GGCAATCGCGACGATGCGGCGGATTCCGATCAATATACAGACCCCGATCCATCACTTGCTGCTGAGCTGCCAGCGTCCGAGGCGCTGCCCACAGTGGCGCTGACACCAGAGCCTTTGGTGTCGGCCGTCCCATGGCATCAGGCAGCAATGCCAGCTATCGTGCCTATGGAAGAAAAAGATGACCTCTTGGATAGCCAGGACCAGCTCGATGACGAGCTGTTGGCGGTATTCCAGGAAGAAGGATCCGAGTTGTTAGCTGCGTTGGGGCAGGCATTGCGGCAATGGGTCGCGTCTCCTGGCGATGGTGTTCACCGGGCCCAAGTCTTGCGGGTTTTGCATACGCTAAAGGGTAGCGGGCGGTTGGCGGGTGCCCTGCGCCTGGGTGAGTTGGCGCACCGGATGGAATCGGCGATCGAAAATTTGCCTGCGCAGGGATTGACAGGCGCCCAGCTCGAACCTTTTCTGGAACGCTTTGACCGCTTGCAGGGAATTTTTGATCAATTGGGTCAAGCTGCGGATGCTGAAACGCCTGCCGTAAGCGCGGCTTCGCCTCCTGTGGCGCATGGGGCGCAGGACGCTTGGGCAGCGCCACAGGAGGGCGAACATTCGCAGGGATTGCGACCCTTGCCGGCCATGCGGTCCGGCTTGATTCGGGTCCGAACATCGGTGATCGAACGCTTGGTAGACCAGGCTGGCGAAGTGGCGGTATACCGCGCGCGTACCGAAACCCATTTGTCGCAGGTGGGTACGGCTTTGGATGATTTAACCCAGACACTGGACCGACTCGCTGCCCAACTGCGCGAGCTTGAATTGCAGGCCGATATGCGTATCCAATCGCGCAACACGACGGGAATAGACCTGGTGCAACCATTTGATCCCTTGGAGTTTGACCGCTTTACCCGCCTGCAAGAGATCACAAGGATGATGGCTGAAGCGGTGGGCGATGTCTCCACGGTGCGGCGCAATGTCAAGACCGCACTTTCGGCGACGCAGCAAGACTTGGACCATCAGGCCCGCCATTTGCGCGAGTTGCAACGTGACTTGTTGCGGATGCGTTTGGTGGATTTCGATGCGATTTCGGACCGGTTGTACAGCGTAGTGCGTCAAGCCGCCAAAGAGCTGGGTAAACAAGTCACTTTGGACCTAGAGGGGGGAAAAATCGAATTGGACCGTAGCGTGCTGGAGCGGATGACGCCCTCCTTCGAGCATTTGCTGCGCAACGCGGTCGTGCATGGAATCGAAACCGTGCAAGAGCGCATAGCGGCCGGTAAGCCGGCCACCGGTGCCATCCAAGTCGGTGTGCGCCACGATGGCAATGACGTGGTGATCGAAGTGCGTGACGACGGCCGGGGTGTCTCCTTAGACCAAATCCGGACCAAGGCCCGCAGTCTGGGACTCCTTGCGACAGATCAAGAGCCAGACCGCGAGGCCATTATCAAATTGTTGTTTGCGCCGGGATTTTCCACCGCCAGCCAGGTAAGCGAATTGGCTGGTAGGGGTATCGGTCTCGATGTGGTGCTGTCCGAGGTTCATGCCGTAGGGGGACGGATAGAGACACATTCGCAAACGGGCCATGGCACCCGCTTTACATTGATCCTGCCGCTGACCACCGGCGTCACCCAAGTCTTGATTTTTCGCGCCGGTGCAGCCCGCTTTGGCATCCCATCCGGTTTGGTTGATGCCGTCATCCGTACTTCCCCCCAGGCGCTAGAGCGGGCTTATGCCAGTGGACAACTCGCCACCGAGCAAGGCCAAGAGCTTGGGTTCTATGGCGCTGGGCCTTTGTTGCACTTGCAGCAGGACCCCATCGATACCAAAACCAAATCACTCCCAGCGCTGATTGTGCGAAGTGCCGGGCAAACTCTGGCGCTGCATGTCGACGAGGTGCTGGGCAACCGCGAAGTCGTGGTGAAAAACATGGGGCCGCAGCTATCCCGATTGCCCGGACTTTCCGGTATCACCGTGTTGCCTTCGGGCGAGACAATTTTGGTCTACAACCCCATAGCATTGGCAAATGTCTATGGCGATACGGTGCGCGCAGCGCAGACTGCGCTAGAGCAGCGCGGCACGGCCCCTTCAGCGCGCCACCAGACGCAAGCTCCTTTGGTGCTGGTGGTAGACGATGCGCTGACCGTACGCCGTGTCCTACAGCGCTTACTGCTGCGGGAAGGCTACCGGGTTGCTTTGGCCAATGACGGGGTACATGCCTTGCAACTGTTGGAGCAACAGCGCCCTTTGATGGTGCTGTCGGATATCGAGATGCCTCGCATGGATGGATTCGAATTGGCCCGCAGCATTCGGGCGCGTCCCGAATACGCGGACCTGCCCATCGTCATGATCAGCTCGCGCATCGCGCAAAAACACCGCGACCATGCTATTGCACTGGGCGTGAATCATTACCTTGGCAAACCCTATTCGGACCTGGAGCTTCTGCGGCTGATTCGCGACCAAGTGGAAGCTGTCAGCGCTGTTGTGGTGTAGCGGCAGTGTCTACAGCGCTGTTATCGCTGTTAGCAAGGCATCGGTGCTAAGCAACTCAGACAGGAGTGAGGGCGCCTTGCCCGGGCTCTGCAACACATAGACCGGCACGCCGCTGCGGCCTAGTTGCTCCAAGGCGCGGCTGATAGCCGCATCACGCCGGGTCCAGTCGGCCCGCAACAGCACCACTTTTTTGTCTGCAAAAGCCTGTAGCACGGGGGGTTTGGCCAAGACCTGTTGCTCGTTGTACTGGCAGGTAATGCACCAGGCTGCGGTAAAGTCAATAAACACGGGGCGACCTGAGGCCAAGGCCTCTTGCACCGCGGTTTCGCTCCAAGGGCGCCAGCCATTTTCCTGCGACGCGTGGGTGGCGGGCGCGGCCGCTGCTTGGGCCCGCATGGCTACGCGCCAGCCGAGGCTGGCGGTCAGCAAGCAAAGCAGCAGGGCTAGGGCGCCAAAACCCAGCGCCGCTCGGCCAGGTAAGCGCAATGCCCACAGCCCCATGGACAGGCATAAAAGCAATGCCACCAGCATGGCAGCCGCATCTGCCCCCACCATTTGCGCCAGCACCCATACCAGCCACAACACCGTGGCAGCCATCGGAAACACCATGAATTGCCTCAGGTGTTCCATCCAGGGTCCGGGTCGGGGCAATCGGCGCGCCAGGGTCGCACTATTGGTAACCAAGGCATAGGGCAGCGCCAGTCCTAGTCCCAGAGCGATAAAAATACCCATGGCTTGGGTACTGGGCAGCGTCATAGCCAGCCCCAGCGAAGCCCCCATGAAGGGGGCAGTGCAGGGCGAAGCCACCACCACAGCCAGCACGCCTGACAGTGCCGCATCGCTGATTGGATTGCGCATTTGCAGCCCCGCCAGATGGCTAGGGACCAGCGTAGCCACATCGACCAAGTCCATTAAATTCAGGCATATCAGCGTAAACAAAGCCGCCAGCACGGCAATGAAAATAGGCGATTGCAAATGAAAGCCCCAGCCCAGCGCCTGCCCCCCGGCGCGCAGACCCAAGAGCAGGGCGCCCAATACCGCCATCGACAGCAGCACGCCCGCGGTATAGGCCGCCGCCTGGGCCTTGCGTTGCCGCGCCGACCCCTTCAAGGTGGCCAAACCTAGCGCCTTGAGTGCTAGCACCGGAAAAACGCAGGGCATCAGATTGAGTAGCAGGCCGCCAGCAAACGCCGCCAAAATAGCGCCCGCAAAAGCAACACCCAGCGGACCGGAGCTAGGTTCAGAGTCGCCAACTGCGGGCAACGTAGGCACGGATTGGGCGACCATGGAAGCAGCTTGGGGATCGGGCCATGGCTTGGGTGCGGTCACCTGGACGCGCAGGGATTGATCCGCTGCAACAAGAACAAAAGCGAGGTCCTTTGGGCTGCTGACCCGTTGGGCTGAAAGAGGCAAGTAGGCAGACCAAGTGTCACTAGCCCAGACTTGTGTTCCCGCTTGGGCACGCGTATCTCCGTCGGCACCAGCACTGGCGACCTGGTCGTGCAGATCTGGTAGCGCAGGGGTCGCAAATACGGTGGCGGTCTCAGGAAATACCGAAATCGCTTTGCCTTGCCACGCTTGCGGTAAACCCTGGGCCCGCAGCCAAAGGCCATCGCCCTTCAACGCCGCTTGCATTGGCCCGGAAAACGGGGTGGGCCGCTGTTGATCTGCCGCTTGGAACAACGCAGCGTGCCTGGCGGTCGAGCCTCGCACCGCAATCGTTAGGGTGAAATCGCCTTCCTGCGGTATACATTCCTGCCGGCAGACCAACCAGCTTGCATGCAGGCGCACGGTAAAAACGTCCTCTTTGGCTTGAAACCCTTTGGGCAGCGACACCTTGACCGGCAGCAATACCTGGCCTTCGTAGCCCAAATTGGCCAGGGCGCCAATTTTGATTTTTTGCGGTACGGGCCAGTCGATACCCCCGACCTGTGCCCCAGCGGGCAAAGTCCATTGCAGCTCTGTGGCCAATCCAGAGTCGCCCGGATTGACCCAGTAGGTGTGCCATTGCGGTTGGTGGTCCAGCAGCAGTCCCAGGCGCAGCGGTTTGCCCGCACCGACGCCTTGAGGCGCATAGGCGAGCAGCTCGGCGCGCAGCTCCGGGTATTGCACCACCGCACCTTCTTGGAGCGGTGTTTTGGCATGGGCGCTCGCCCAGCCGCCGATGAGCCCGTACACCAGCGCAGCGTAGATCGCGCCTGGCTTGGCAGCGCCAGCCAGTGCGCCCAGGAAGCGATGAAAAACGGTCAAGAGAACAGACATCGATGGAATGGCGAATAGGGACAGGTCAACCAGGGATGCATCCCCTGGTACGCAGAAGTCAAATAGGGCACGATTGTCCACTTTTGGCCGTTGCTGATGCCTTTGGCCCGGCCCAAGGCCCGAAAACCTCTGGCCATCGGCCAGGCTTGGCGATGCGCAATTGCTTGTGGATACTTTCCCGTCCGAAGACCACCTCGATATCGCGCTCGCGCACCCCAAACAGCGGTGCCAAGAATGCCACCATATGGTCGGTGGCTCGCCCGTTGCGCGGTGGTGCCGTGACGTTGACTTTGAGTTGCGCGCCTTTGGGTTTACCCACGGCGTCCTTGCTCGCGCCCGGCTTGCCCAAGATGTTGACCACCAAGATGTTGCCGTCCCAGCGAAAAAAGCTTTCATCGTGAATCGCGGCCATGCTTCCATAATAAGGCCATGTCCCACCGCATACTGCTTGTCACCCTCAACGCCAAATACCTGCACGCCTCGCTGGGTTTGCGTTATCTCTTGGCCAATATGCGGCGCTACGGCGGGGCCGATCTGGCCGCCTGTAGCAGCTTGCATGAATTTACCATCCACAGCCCCGCTCAAACCATTGCGGATGCCTTGATTGCCGAATGTGGAGCTGCGGGTGCCGGGGCAGTCCACATCATCGGGTGGGGCGTATACATCTGGAACGTAGAGCAAACGCGGACGGTGATGCGCTTGCTCAGGCAGCAGCGGCCGGATATTCGCCTGGTTCTGGGCGGTCCCGAAGTCAGCCATGAATGGGAGCAGCAAGTCATCGTCGCGGAGGCTGATTTTTTGATCACCGGCTGGGGCGACGTCAGCTTTCCCCGCCTTTGCCGCGCCCTTATCCACGGCCCCCAGCCTTTGATGAAGGTGATTGTCGGCGAGCAGGCGCCTTTGGCTGAATTGGATTTTCCCTATGACTTTTACTCCCTGGATGACTTGGCGCATCGCGTGCTGTACGTGGAGGCGTCGCGCGGCTGTCCTTTCAAGTGCGCGTTCTGCCTCAGCGCTTTGGACAAGACCGCCTGGGCGTTTGAGCTCGAGCCCTTTTTGCACCATTTGCAGTCGCTTCACGCCCGCGGCGCCCGTACCTTCAAGTTCGTTGACAGGACGTTTAACCTGAAGGTCGATAGCTCGGTGCGCATATTGGAGTTTTTTTTAGACCTGATCGCGCGCAATCCAAAAGACGCGCTGTTTGTCCATTTCGAACTGGTGCCCGATCACCTGCCCGATAGCCTGAAGTCCTGCATCGCACGTTTTCCCCCAGGGAGCTTGCAGTTTGAAATAGGCATACAAAGTCTCAATCCAGAAGTTCAAAAAATAATTGCCAGACGCCAGGATACTGACAAAACCCGCGCCAATATCGACTGGCTGGTCAGCCACAGCCAGGCCCATCTCCACACCGATTTGATTTTCGGCCTGCCCGGTGAGAGCTGGGAAAGTTTTGCAGCTGGCTTTGACATGCTGTGGTCTTGGGGCCCGCATGAAATCCAACTTGGTCTGCTCAAGCGCCTGCGCGGCACCCCGCTGGCGCTGACCGCGGGCCCTGCGATGGTGTTTCAGGATCGCTCCCCTTACGCGGTGTTGCAAACTGATGCGCTTTCTTCCAAGCAGATTATTGAATTCACCCGGTTGGCACGGTACTGGGATTTGGTTGCCAATTCCGGACGCTTCCCCGCCAGCATGCCGCTCCTGCTGCAAGGCAAATCCGCCTTCGCCGCATTTGCCGACTTTGCCCAGTGGTTGTGGAACCATACGGGCAAGACTAGTGGCATCACGCCTGAGGCCTTGGTTGACGCCCTGCACGGCTACCTCACCGAGGTGCGGCAATTGTCGACTTCCTTGGTGCATACGAGCCTGTTGTCAGATTACCAAGGAAGTGGTGCTCGCGCTAAGCCGCTGGTGCTGCAATCGGATCTAACCCGCGCTAAAAAGGCACAATCTGCGCGCGCCGAAACCTCTGCGCGCCATAGTACGCGGCAGCGACGGCACTTGGCGGCGCCGGGTTGATCGGTGCTAGCCTTCAGACACGAAAGAACCTTCTATGGCGCAAAGTAAAGTCCATCCATCGCCTTTCTGGGCTGACTGTGCGACCACGCACTTTCGGGCGCTGCAGCATAGCGGCGCTATCCGCGACGCCATCGCGGTGCTTCCGGTTGCTGCGACCGAACAGCATGGGCCGCACCTGCCGTTGAAAGTGGATACAGCCATTGTGGATGGCGTAATACGGGAGGCTTTAGCCCATTTACCTACCCACTCCCAGGCCTTATTTCTGCCCACACAAGCGGTGGGTTTCAGCCCCGAACACGCTCGATTTGCAGGAACCCTGACGCTCAAATCAGAGACGGTATTACGTTTATGGACGGAGTTGGCCGAGAGCGTGGCGGCTACGGGCGTGCGTAAATTGCTGATTTTTAACGCCCATGGCGGGCAGGCCAATCTCATGGATCTGGTGGCCCGTGATTTACGCGCCCGCCTGGACATGGTGGTTTTTAGCGTCAATTGGTATGCACTGCCACTTGTCGGCCCGCAAGGCGAGGATGTAGATGCATTGTTTGGCGCGCAAGAGCAGCGCTTTGGCGTTCATGCGGGCGACCTGGAGACTTCCATGATGCTGGCCATGGACCCTGCGCGGGTCACCATGTCCGCAGCGGCGAACTTTCCCTCTACAGCGCAGCAGCGGGCGGACACATTCAAGATTCTTGGCAATGGCAAGACGGCTAAGTTCGCTTGGCAAATGCAGGATTACAACCCGGACGGCGCCGCCGGTAACGCCGCCGCTGCAACGCCTCAAAAGGGCGCGCAAGTCTTAGAAGCGGCCGGCCGGGCACTAGCCGCGCTATTGTTGGAGATGCAGACGCTTGACCTGTCTACCCTGAACAATACCGCCCACTAGGGCTGGGCAACCATCCTGCGCCAGCGGGGTACAAGACCTAGGAAGGTTCGGGAGCCAAATTGCAGTGCGCTTGCGTGTACTATTTGCGGCGCCCGCGTGGCACTTTGTTTCATGTATTCAAGCATAGCTTTGCCAATCCGCGTACGCCGGGTCATCCAGATGCGGCAAATGGTTGAAGCTGAGTAGCACATGGCGTTTCGGGTTAAACGAAAACTCCGTGATGGAAGTATTGCGGATACGAAAGTTGAGCTCAATCGTCGTTTCCGCCGACGTACCCAGCAAGTGCCCCACTGCTGTCGCAATCGGCCCCCCGCTGCTCACGATCAACGCCGTGGTGCAATGGCTTGCGCGCACATAGTCCAGCGCGCCTAAGACGCCTTGTACGAAAGAGGGATAGTCTGGCATGCCTGCGGGTTGCGTGGTGCCATGCATCCAGTGCCTGAGTCCTTCGCGCAGCAATCTGAAATGCTGCCGGTACAACTCCGGTGTATCGGGGTTTTGCAAAGGTGCGGGATGGACAGCTTTCACAAGGGACTCGCTGTCGTACTCGTCAAGCCCCGGCCAAACCAGAGGCGAGTGGGCAAATTCTGCACCCTCCGCGATCGCCTGCCAGGTCTGCGCGTGGCGACGAAGTCGTCCCGTGAGTACGAGATCGAAACCTAGGCGGCGCTGCTTCAGGTGCTGACCCAAACGCAGACTTTGTCGCCTGCCCAGATCGCTCAAATTGTCGTAATCGGCAGCCCCGAAAGACGCCTGCCCGTGCCGGACCAAATAAAGATGCCCCATGAGAGCATTGGACCCCACCGCGAGCAAGAAACTTGTCCGCATTGCGACAACTGTCCAGTTGAATCCGATCTTGCGGCTCCTCACCCGGCGAAATCAGGAAGCGCGCTTTCAGGGCGCGATGACTAAACCGGGGTATACCCGCGCCGGACCCTCTGCAGCCGTGAGAAGCGCGCGAGCGTATGGCCTGCGCCCTGCTTGACCTGTCACGCTTTATGGCGCTTCAGGGGGGGGTAAATGGTGCTTATGAAGAAATCTTCGGATAAATCTTGCGATCCCAAAAATATGTGCCATAATCGAGGGCTTCGGTGGAAACGCCGGGAGGTCAAGGCGGCGAAATGCAAAAAGCGCGAAAAACAAAAAAGTTTTAAATTGGCCGACACAATGGAAAAGTTGTGTTATAGTAGAAGGCTTCGCTGATCGCAGCAAGTCAGAAAAGCAAGCTAATAGTTTGCAAGAGTTCATTAAAAACTTACAGCCGATAAGCGTGGGCGTTTGAAGGCGATTGCCAAGTTCTTTGGAACTTAGCTTTAACTAGCTAACAAACGCTCATGAAGTAATAGATGTGGAAATCAGAGATGAAATTCACGTCGATTCCAATTTATGAGTAGCGTCGAAAGATGCAAAAAATTCAAGATCGAACTATAGAGTTTGATCCTGGCTCAGATTGAACGCTGGCGGCATGCCTTACACATGCAAGTCGAACGGCAGCACGGGAGCAATCCTGGTG
>CANFVA010000024.1 GCA_947450255.1 Comamonadaceae bacterium | reverse complement strand
CTAAAAAACCCAAAGGCCAGCATCAGCGGCAAGGTGACGGCAAAGCGCTCCAAGACATCCTCGCGCCCGGCCAGCCAGCCGCCCACTACGGTGAGTGCCAGCATCCAGGCCTTGATGTTCACAAACTGCAAGAGCACACCCTGGCGAAATCCCACGTTCAAAGCCGCCGCATCGGCCTGCGCCAGGCTTTTGGTGTTCGCCAGTTTGAAGGCCAGCCACAGCAAATAGGCCATGCCCAGGCCTTGAATAGCCAGGCGCAGCATAGGCACCGCCAGCACCACCGCGCCTAGACCGGCGGCGCAGAGACTGAACAAAAGCCCCCAGCCGATAGGCACGGCGCAGACAAATTGCATAGCCCGGCGCAGCCCGAAATTGGCGGCCATTGCAGTGGATACCGTGGTATTGGGACCGGGGGTGAAGCTGGTGACGGTAGACAAGAGCAACAAGGCCGTCAATTCGGAAACAGGCATGGGGTGACTGTAACGGCAAGCTACCCCAAGCGTCCATCGATCACTTCAATCGTCCTATCGCAGCGCGATGACAGCTCCGGGTTGTGGGTGACGAACAAAACAGCGGTTGCATGGTCTTTGCAGACGCTGCGCAGTAAGGCGAAAACGCCGTCGGCGCTTTTGGAGTCCAGGTTGCCGGTGGGCTCGTCGGCCAAGATCAGCGCCGGTTGCATGGCCAGCGCGCGGGCCACGGCCACGCGTTGTTGCTGGCCGCCGGATAAGCGGTTGGCCGGTGCATCCAGCCATGGGCGCATGCCCACACTGTCCAGTAATTGCGCGGCCCGCGCGCGCATGCTGGCATCCATCAAACCTTGGGCTGCGTACATGGGCATCATCACATTTTCCAGGGCACTAAAGGCGCTGAGCAAATGGTGGTACTGAAACACAAAGCCGATGCTGTGCCCACGCAAATGCGTCAGTTCCGCGTCGCTTAGCTGCGTGGTCTCCAGGCCGGTGATACGCAGGCTGCCGCTGCTAGGCCTATCCAAGAGGCCCACGGTATTGAGCAGTGTGCTTTTGCCCGAGCCCGAGGGGCCAACCACGGCACAAAAATCGCCGGGGTACAAACACATATCGATGCCGTGCAAGACTTCGATTTCATTATCCGCACCCACGTTAAATGATTTGCGTATGCCGGCAAGCTCCAGCACCGGCGAGGCTTTGCTCAAACGTATGGGCAACTCAGGCACGGATCGCCACCACAGGGTCTAAACGCGCAGCCCGCAGCGCGGGGGCCAAGGCCGACAGGAGGCCGGTCAAGCTGGCCAGCGCCAGCGCCTGCACAAACAGCGCGCCGTCCATCGCCATCGCAAACATGATGCTGCCATCGGCGTTGCGCATATAGCGCTGCCACAGCACCATGGCCAATGCGCCAATCAGCGCGCCGACCAAAGCACCGGCTAAGCCCAGCAAGCCGCCTTGCAATAAAAACACCCGCATCACTTGCGCACGGCGCACGCCCATGGCACGCAAGATGCCGATCTCGCGCGAGCGCTGCACCACCGAAACCACCAGCACGCTGGCTATGCCAAAGCCGACCGACAAGGCCACAAAAAAACGGATGGCGGTATTGGCCGTGGTCTGCGCCCGCACGGCAGTAAAAAACTGCTCGTTGGTTTTGATCCAGCTATCGGCCTGCAAACCGGTATGGCTTTGGATTTGTTGCGCCACGCTTTCGGCGGCATAAATATCGTGCAGCGTGAGGTCCAGGATAGAGGCGCCACCGGCCAATCCGAACAGGCTTTGCGCGGTGCGCATGGCCATGAACACATTACGGCTATTGGCACCTTTGTTGCCTAGGTCAAAAATCCCGGCTAGCTTGAGCGTCATCACCGTACCGCCCACCGTGGCAATACGCAGCGGGTCGCCCGGCACCACGCCGAGGTCGGCGGCCAGTTCGGTGCCAATCAGCAAGCTGTCGCTGCCGAGGTCGGACCTGCCCTGCACGATTTTGTCGGGCAAGGCGATGATTTGAAAATACAAATTCGGCACCATACCCACCACCGACACCGAACGGCTGGCCTCACCGCGCGTTACCAGGGCCGCACCTAGCACCGCGGGCGAAACCAGTTTGACTTCTGGCATGGCCTGCAATTGCAGCAGCAGGCTTTGCCACTGGTCTATGCCTTTGACGCGCTGCAAGGGAATTTGCATATCGGACACTTCCACGCTGCCGGGCTCCACGCCCTGCATGCGCGCCCGCTCTTTGGGGCCCAGCACCTGGATATGCGCTTGCCCGGTCAGCACCCGGTTCACAAAATTGGCCTGCAAACCATTGAGCAGCGCCGACATAAAAATAATCACCGCCACGCCAATGGCAATACCCACCACGATAAACAAAGTCTGAATTCGCCCCTCGCGCAAAAAGCGCCAAGCCACCAGCACCTCGAAAGGCAGCCAGGCACTTTGCTTCATGGCAGCGCCTGCCGGATGCGATCGCCCTCGTGGACAGCGCTTTGCGCCACCGGCACCAAGCGATCACCGGCCTGCAAGCCAGACACGATTTCTACCCGGCCCTGGGCTTGTAAACCCGGCACCACCGCTTGGCGCAGCGCGCGGCCGTCCCGCAGCAGCAATACCCAGGGTGCAGCCTGGTTGGCGTCGTGCAAGGCCGCCAGGGGAATATGCAGGGCCTGCGGCTTGCGGGCTACTTCAATGTCCACCGATACGGTCATGTCCTGGCGCAATTGCGCCACCGCGTCGGGAACGTCCAGGCGCACTTCGATAGCGCCACGCTGCGGGTCCACCGCCGGATTGATAAAGGCCACCTGCGCGGCAAACTTTTGCTCGGCGAACGCATCCGCTGAGGCCAAAGCGTTTTGCCCTGCGTGCAACCACTTGAGGTTTTTTTCGTCGATTTGCAGGACCAGTTGCATCGCGCCTTGGGGCGACAAGACCATCAGCACTTTGCCCGGTTGCACACCATCGCCAGCCTCCACATTGCGCGCCATGACCATGCCATCGACCGGCGCGCTGATGCGGCTGTAGCGCAAGCGTGCCTGCGCGGTTTGCGATGCCGCTTGCGCTTGGCGAAGCGCAGCTTGGGCGCTCGCAGTCTCCGCGCCCAGCGACTGCAAACTGGCGCGCTGGTGCGCCGCGATGGTGATCTGGGTTTGCGCCAAGTCCAGGGCGCGTTGCGCTTCTTCGGTGGCAGCGGCGCCATAAAAGCCTTGGGCGTATAACTCTTGGGCCCGCGCTGCATTGCGCTGCGCGCTGCGCACATTGAGCTGCGCCTGTGCCACGGCCTGGTCGGCCAGCGGTTGTTTCAGCTCGGAGAGCAAACGCATATTGCTGGCCGCCAGTTGCTCGGCAGCTGCGGCCTGCGCCAGATTGGCTTGTAACTCGCCGCTATCCATCTCCAGCAGCAATTGCCCGCGCTTGACCGTCTGGCCTTCTGCCACCAAGACCGCGCGCACCGTGCCGGTAATTTGCGCGCCCAGGTTGATGCGGTGCGCGGTCTCCACGCGCCCGCTGGCCACGATGGTGTGCACCAAAGTGCTTTGCACCACCGGCTCCAAGCTGATTTGCGGACCCAGCCATTGGGCATAGCCAAAATAGGCCAGCCCACCAGCTGCCGATAAACCTGCGACCCACCAGCCCAGCGCCCGCTTCTTCAGGGCCATCGCGCAAACCTCGCTAACGCAAGCCTCATGCAGCTTCAAAGCGCGCCAGCACTGTCCCCGCGCCAAAGCTGTCGCCGTCCTGCACGGTTATCGTGGTGATATGCCCGTCCTCTGGCGCTTCCACATCGATAGCAGCTTTCACTAGCACCACGGTCGCCAGTGCCTGCCCTTTGCGCACTGGCACGCCTGGCGCCACCAGCCATTTGTCTAGCAGCGCATGGGCTTCTTCCTGCCCGCCGGTCCACACCGAGGCGGGTAATTGGATGTCCATCATGCGGCCACCGCCCTGGCCAGCTTGCCCACCAGCAAAGCCTGCGCAGCCTGCACGATGTCGGCCACTTGCGGAATCACAAATTGCTCTAAAGGGCGGCTATAGGGAATCGGCACATTGGGCACCGCCAGGCGCATGACCGGCGCCTTGAGCGATACAGTGTCCAGGTTCTCGGCGATCAGCGCGGCAATCTCGCCACTCAGTCCAAAGCCCAGGTAGTCTTCATCGGCAATCAACAAACGACCCGTTTTGCGCACCGATTTGAGAATGGCTTCTTTGTCCAAAGGCACCAGGGTGCGCAAGTCGATTACTTCGGCATGGATGCTTTGGCCTTGCAGTTCCTGGGCGGCGAGCATGGCTTTTTGCACCATTTGGCTCAGGCTCACGATGGTCAGGTCCGCGCCCTCGCGCATCACTTTAGCTTGGCCAAGTGGGATGGTGTAGGCCTCCTCGGGTACTGCGTTGCTGCTGCCTTCCAGATAGGACATCCAGGGCAGGCCCATGATGCCTTTGTGGTACATGAACATGACCGGGTTGTCATCGCGAATCGCCGCCGTCATCAAACCTTTGGCGTCATAGGCATTGGATGGCACTACCACCTTGATACCCGGCATATGCGCAAAAGTGGAATACAGGCATTGCGAGTGCTGGGCGGCGTCGCCGTAACCACCGCCAATGGCCGTGGTCAGCACCACCGGCAATTTCACATGGCCGCCGGACATATAGGTGTTCTTGGCCAGATGGTTGTAAATCTGGTCCATGCACACGCCAAAGAAGTCCACAAACATCAGCTCGACGATAGGCCGCAAACCCGCCGCCGCCGCACCCGTGGCCGCGCCGATGAAAGCGGTTTCCGAGATCGGTGTATCCATGACGCGCTGTGGCCCAAACTTGTCAAGCAAGCCACCGGTCGCGCCAAAAATGCCGCCATAGCTGCCGATGTCCTCGCCCATCACAAACACCGCTTCGTCGCGCGTCATCTCTTGCGCGATGGCTTCCGAAATGGCTTGCGCCATGGTCAATATGCGTTCTGTTTTCATACTAATGCCCTCGTGGATGCGTGGTCTTGCACAAATACATCGGCCAGCGCGTCTTGTGCATTGGGGTATGCGCTGTTGGCAGCGAAAGCAAAAGCGCGCGTCACGCGCTGCTGTGCTTTTTCCACCACCGCGGCTTCCTCTTCGGAGCTCATCAAGCTACGCTCTTTCAATAGTTTGGACAACAAGCCAATCGGGTCGCGCGCGCGCAGATGGGCCACTTCATCTTTGGGTCGGTAGCTTTCCGGGTCACCCTGGAAATGCCCGAAATAGCGGTCGGTACGCACTTCAATAAGCGTGGGGCCATCACCGCGCCTGGCACGCGCAATCGCCGGGGCCATGGCTTCAAACACTGCTACTGCGTCGTTGTCCGCCACGCGGATGCCGGGTATGCCGTAACCCGCTGCGCGGTCGGTCACCCATTGCACCGAGGTGGCTTTGGCCTTGGGCACGGAAATCGCCCACTGGTTGTCCTCGCACACAAATACCACCGGCAGCTTCCACACCGCGGCCAAATTCAAGGACTCATGGAAAGCGCCCTGGTTGGCTGCGCCTTCGCCAAAAAACGCAATGGACACCCAGTTTTTGCCTAATTTTTTCGCCGCCAGCGCAGCGCCGCAGGCAATCGGCATGCTCGCGCCCACGATTCCGCTGCAACTGAATTTGTGCGCGTTGTCAAACAAATGCATATGCCCGCCCTTGCCTTTGCCCAGGCCGGTCACCTTGCCAAACATTTCTGCCGTCATGGCGTCCAGCGGCACACCTTTGGCAATAGCAAAATGGTGTGGCCTATGCGTGCCCACCACCGTGTCATCGTCACTCAAATGCGCGCAGACGCCCACGGCTACCGGCTCTTGCCCAGCGGCCAAATGCATCTCGCCCGGCACCGGTCCACCACCGATGTCAAAGGCCAAACCTTTTTGAATCGCGGGCGGTAACTTGCCCTCCATATACACCGCCGCCATGGTCTCTTCGTAGTAGCGGATCTCGACCATTTTTTCGTACATCCACATGAGCTTTTCTTTGCCGATTTGCATGCTGACTCTCCAGAGTAAAACCGTTCCTGCGTCGCGAAACCATCACGCTTCGTAGGCAACGCCAGGAATAGCTTCATACTAGGCCGCTGGTCTTTGTGGCGCTTGATGTGGGTCAAGCTTTCACACACGCGTGGACTGCCGCGTCGCTAACGCTCCTCGCAGTGACGAAAGTTGCGTTCATTGCGAGGCCGAAGACCACTATGTCGTCATTGCGAGGTCGCAGGCCGTGGCAATCCATGGCTTGCAAGCCGAGAGGTATTACGCCTCATGCGCGTGTAGATGGATGGTTGGAATATTCACCCGTTTGCAACTGCCGCAGTGTTTCGAGCTTGGCATCAAAGTCAAAACCTTCGGGTTCTTCAAATTCGACATAAGGCACCACGCTGGCTACTAGCGCTTGCTGTTTGTGCTGGTGCTTGATCGGACAAAAATAGGCTTCGGTCGCCTGGATGACTGCAGAGGAAAAAGCCGCTACGCCCATGGCGTAAGCGCAGTAGCTGCAATGCGCTTTGGACACCCAGTCTAGGTACCGCAGTTCCTGCCGGTCAAAAGCGTTGAACTGCGCACGGGCTATGCGCGGCAATTTATAAATTGGAAAGCACACATACTGGTACACCCATACCGACAGGTCCAAAAAAACCAAGGGCAGCACCATGCCGTAAATCAAGGGGCCGGTAATGATATTCATAGGCCGCAAGCGCAGCATAAGCGCCCACAAGCCCAACGCGTTATTGGCCGGTCGCTCCGGCACCTGCCCATGCACTGGCGCCCGTCCTTACTTGACCAGCGTAACCGGCAACTTGCTAGCGCTGGCCACGCGCTGCGAGACCGAGCCCAGCAGCAAATCGCCGAAAGTGGATCGGCCTTTGGCGCCAAGCACGATCAAGTCGAACTTGCCCGACTTGGCGGTTTTGATAATTTCCTCGGCTACATGCCCGGTTTTGATAACCATGTCATGCGCCACCTCGGCCTTGTCCAGCAACTTGCGGGCTGTCTGCAAGTCTTTGTCACTCAGCTCACGCAAATAGTCAGCCAGTGCGCCCTTGGGTGTGAACTTCTTCATGTGCTTGAAAGCGGTATCGTCATGCACGGAAATCAGCGTGATCTTGGACTTGGCTCTTACCGCAGCGACCAATTGGGCAGCGTATTCGGTGGCGCGCAAAGCGCTAGGGGAGCCGTCAACGGCGACGAGTATTTTCATGGAGTAGTCCTTCGATGCGAAGGCCCCAGCCTAAGTGCAAAGGCGTGTGGCTTGTATGCGCTAGATCAGACAATGGACTCAATTGCCCCAAATTCCCCCCGCTGGCGGCCCGCAAGCCATGGGTGCGTGCGCTTGGCCGGTCGCCTAAGCTGCGGCCAAGAATTTGCCGTCTAGGTAAGAGGGCGCTTTAGGGTTGCCTGCGCTGCTGCACACGGTCACGCGTCCAGTCCCGCATGGCTAGGCCAGCGCGCGATTGAAAGGCGGTCGCTTGCAAGGTACTTAACATCGGTGCGGTGCGCGCCTGGTACACCGCCGAAGGGGCAGGCGTGATCGGCACTGCATAAATATCCGTCCGATTTTTGGTATCCGGATTGGACTGCGCATAGAAGGGCAAGAACGCAGTGCCTAAGCTTACCAGGCCTTGGTAGTCGCCTAAAAATTTCCCCTGAGAGTCTGGGGCACCGGCCGCGTCAAAGGGTTCACGAATTTTGGTTTCCATCCAATTTTTACCATCTTTGGACGTGAGTAGCCAGGTGTTCGTCAGCATCTTGGACGGCTCGGCGGCATAGTTTCTGAAGTCGTAGTGCGACACCGCGATGGTGCCGTCTTTGGCTACCGTGATGCTGGGCATAAACGCATGGCTGCTGGTGTCTTTGTTTATCGCGACAGGGTCGGACCATGTCAGGCCACCGTTTGAGGATGACGATAAGGCCACTGAGCTGATGCTTGTTTGACTAAATTGCTTATCGTGCCAGGCGACCCAAATTTTATCGTCGGGGCCTACAGCAATTGAGGCAAAAGCAGGCGCCCGTACTGTCTCATTGTTAGTGGGGTGCTGCACAAAGGAGCCATAGTTTTCCGACACGGTAATCGCTTGGGACCAACTTTCTCCGTTGTTGGTAGAGCGAATCACCCTCAAAGAGCCAGGGCACCCTGCACCGGCGTCCGGGTCGCAATCCGCCGATTTAAATACATTGATGAGCGTGCCATCGCTCAATACCACGATACGGTTTCCGCCAGCATTACCGGAATTAGGCCTATATATTTCCTTCGCGGCATCCCAATGCGCGCCACCATCGATGGAACGGGCTAACCACACCGGGCCGGAACCAGTGACGTCCTTACTAGTAGCATCGATACTAAATTCATTTCTAGTCCAGACGGCATAGACATTATTTGGATTAAATGGACTCACGGTCAGGCTGTTTTTATCGTTCAAAAGCCCTTTTGCATCACTACGCAAGGTGACAGGCTTACTCCAAGTCTTACCCTTGTCTGTCGAGCGGCTCACGAGGATCGCATTGTGTTTTCCCGCCGCATTGGGGGAGCCGGGTATGCCAAAAGCATCAGGTGTGCCTGACAGGTTTATGCCAATGCTCATGGAATACATGGTTCCATCTGAACCGATATCGACCCATGGATCGACCGCGCTCTCAAAGTCGCCGGGCTCATCAGTGGCAGCACCGCCGCAACGGTTAAACGGCATCGCTTTATTCTTCCAACTGGCCCCGCCATCCACCGATACCGCAACGGCTGTTCCTTTTAAACTTCCATTTAGGTACTGCGTCCATGTGCCCAACAATATCTTAGGGTTTGTAGGATCTACTGCTACAAAGGGCTCTACTTCAGCGTTCATAAGGTTTTTCTCAATATCGCCTGGGGGTGTCACACAGTTGCGAGGGAAAGGATTGTTTCCACTCACCAAATAAGGCACCGCCTGTTGGACTATCGGCGGAGGGTCAGCCGGAGGCCGAGGGCTACCGCCACCCCCACAAGCAAAAAGCGAAATCACCAAGAACTGTCCCGCCATATTTTTTAAATTCATAATTTTCTCCCTTTTATATAAAAATTAAAATTATAGCAATTATGGAATTTATTTTTGTCGAACGCATCACTTTAGCGATGTCTTTTCTGCGTTCCGGGGTGTCCTCTAACCAAGCCGGTGGGGATAATTAGCAGCGCATTTTTATTAGATTACTGCCTAGGTGTGACAATGCTTCTGCGGCTACCATGGGCACTTTTGAACAACCGCCGATAAGCCCATGCCCACCTCACCCCAGCCCCCGAATATTCTGTTCATCATGACCGACCAGATGGCAGCGCCCTTGCTGCCGCTGCACGATCCGGCGTCCAAGATCCAGATGCCGCACCTGAGCCGCTTGGCGCGCGAAGGCGTGGTGTTTGATTCGGCTTACTGCAACAGCCCCTTGTGCGCGCCATCGCGCTTTAGCCTGGTGACCGGGCAACTGCCCTCGCGCATCGGCGGCTACGACAACGCGGCGGACCTGGCGGCGGACATTCCCACCTATGCGCACTACCTGCGCAACCTGGGTTACCGCACCGCCTTGTCGGGCAAGATGCATTTTTGCGGGCCAGACCAACTGCACGGCTACGAAGAGCGCCTGACCAGCGACATCTACCCCGCCGATTACGGCTGGACGGTGAACTGGGATGCGCTGGAAACACGGCCTAGCTGGTACCACAATATGTCGTCCGTGCTGCAAGCGGGGCCCTGCGTGCGCACCAACCAGCTGGACTTTGACGAGGAAGTGGTATTCAAAGCGCGCCAGTACCTCTATGACCATGTGCGCAACACACCGGCCCAGCCTTTTTGCCTGACGGTGTCCATGACGCACCCGCACGACCCCTACACCATCCCCGCCGAGTTTTGGGATCTGTACGAAGGCGTGGACATTCCCATGCCCAGCCACACGATCGCGCAAGATGCGCAAGACGCGCACTCCCAACGCCTGCTCAAAGTGATGGATTTATGGGATAAGCCTTTGGCCGCTGAAGCGATTGCACGCGCCCGCCGTGCCTACTTTGGCGCCTGCACTTATGTGGACAGCAAAGTAGGCGAATTGCTGAAAACACTGAATGCGTGCGGCTTGGCCGAGGACACCATCGTGGTCTTCTCCGGCGACCATGGCGATATGCTGGGCGAGCGCGGGCTTTGGTACAAGATGCACTGGTTTGAAATGGCCGCCCGCGTGCCGCTCATCATCCACGCACCCGCCCGCTTTGCACCACGCAAAGTGGCGCACAGCGTGTCCACCATCGACCTGCTACCTACCTTTGTAGCCCTGGCCGGTGGAGCTGTCGATGCCCAATTGCATTTGGACGGGCGCTCTTTGGTACCGCATTTGCAAGGCACGGGCGGCCACGACGAAGTGATAGGCGAATACATGGCCGAGGGCAGCAAAACGCCGCTCTTTATGGTGCGGCGCGGTCCCTGGAAATTTGTCTACAGCCAGGACGATATCTGCATGCTGTATCACTTGCCCGATGACCCGCAGGAGCTACACAACCTAGCCAGTGATACGGCCCATGCGGACACGCTGCACAGCTTTATGCAAGAAGTGGCTGCGCGCTGGGACATACCCGCGCTGCATGCGCAGGTGCTGGCCAGTCAACGGCGCAGGCGCCTGGTGGGCAGCGCTTTAGCCAAAGGCAAGCGCACATCTTGGGATCACCAGCCGATGGTGGATGCGACGAATCAATATATGCGTAACCATATGGATTTGGATGATTTAGAGCGGCGGGCTAGGTATCCGCAAGTCTTAAGTTAAGCGAAGAAAAGATAATTTGTTGTGCCTAGATTTGGCCTGCCGCCGGCCTCACTTTTCTTTGCTTCGCCAAAGAAAAGGTGAGCAAAAGAAAGGCGAGCCAAAGGCCGTGGCCCTGCGGGCTACCTTGCGCTACTCGCGCCGCCCGGGGTCGGGCGCAAACTCGCTACGCTCAAACAAGCGCCCGCCCTGATCCGGTCGCCGCTGCGTTGCTCAGCACGGCCTATGGCAGCGGGGGCCCGCGTGTGCTCGTTCGCTTTGCTCACATTGCACACGCTTTTTGGCGCGCTGCACCAGCGGGCGCAGCCGCAGCCGCGCCCGCTGGCGCTCGCTGTTCCGCTCTCGCATCCGCGCCAAGCATATAGCCCTTGACTACGACTGCGACGTTCACCAATCTGCGCAAACAAACCCGCACCGTAACGCCCCGAATCAAAACCCCTATCCGGCCCAAAAAAACCAAATTGGGTATTCAAGCTCCCCTTCACCCCCCGAGGGGGTGAAGGGGCGGGGGGGAAGCGGGGGAAAAAGCACGCCCTTGCAACGCAAAGCAAGCCCTCCGTGCCCCCACAACCACACCCCGGACACTCAAAATCTCGGCCCCGCGCCAGCTATCCAGCTCAGCAGCCTGCCCTGCATCCATCCACCCCAGCTGCTCCAACACCGCCACAGTGGCGGCATACAAAGCCGGTTTATTTCCGTCGCTGATCTTGATCGCAAAAGCCTCGCCTCGGCTTTTGCTGGCTATGACTTGCACGCCATCGGCGCCTATCTTGCTGATCCAGTCGCCACGACCGGCGCGCATAAAAGCCAGGTCGTTGCGGCCGGTGCCGCTTACCAGGTCTGGGTGTGCCGTCATGGCCTCGCCCAATAGGGCAAAGCTGTCGCCAAATTCGGGATCGGCGGCGCCAGTGGCCAAGCGCGCATAGCCGTAGGCCAGGCGGGCCAGAGGCATGGCGTAGTTGGGCGCGGAGCAGCCGTCTATACCCATGGGCATGTCCTCTTCGCGCATTCCCACCGCGCGTGCCACGGCAGCGCGGACGGCCTGTTGCAGAGGATGCGTGGGCTCGGTGTAGTTCGCTACCGGCCAGCCATGTTGCGCGCACAGCGCCACAAAGCCTGCATGCTTGCCGCTGCAGTTGTGGTGCCGCTCGTCATAGACCAAGCCTTCAGGCGGCGCTTTGTCCAGCAGCGTGAACAAGCCTGGCACATGGCAGCCGCAGCGCAGCGCACGGTAGTTTTGTCCGGCCTTGGCCAAAATCGACTCGGCGGTTTGTACATGCATAGGCTCGCCGTTGTGGCTGGCGCAGAGCAAGGCCAATTCGGCTTGCGACAGGCCCAGCGCTTTGGCCGCGCCGGTTTGCAGCAATGGCAATGCCTGCAAGACCTTGAGCGTGGAGCGGGTGAAGCTGACAAACTGCGGATTGCCCGCATGCGCCAGCACTGCGCCATGCTTATCCACCACCGCGATCGCGCCAAAGTGCAAACACTCGCTGTGCCCGCCGCGCGTGAGTTCAACCAAAGGCACCAGTTCAGCAGGCGACACGCGACACACCATTTCTACCGGACAATCCGGCCCAAGTGGCGCCCCATCGGCGCCATTGCCCAAGAGCATAACCGGCGCCAAGGGCGCGGTACGCTACCACTTGCCAGCACAAAGACTTGCCACCATGACCGAACTGCGCTCCCCTTTGCAAGCCCATATTGTTCAACTGCTGGTCCAGCCGAGCGATGCAGTGCAGCCAGGCCAAGTGCTGCTGGTGCTGGAAGCCATGAAGATGGAGCACGAAGTCTGCGCGCCGGGTGCTGGCCTGGTGCGCGAACTTTTTTGCGCAGCGGGCGACACGGTACAATCGGGCGATGTGCTGGCGCTGTTGGACATAGCCAAAGCGCAGCCAGAACGGGTGCAGGCGCAGCTACCGGCGGCGCAAGCATCAGCGGGCTTGGCGCTCAGTTCTCCTGGCGCAGTGCTCGCTGCCGTTGAAACGATGCGTCACATTCCAAGCGTTAAGGAAGATCTGC
The DNA here is from genome assembly GCA_947450255.1 of Comamonadaceae bacterium. Classification (GTDB taxonomy): domain Bacteria; phylum Pseudomonadota; class Gammaproteobacteria; order Burkholderiales; family Burkholderiaceae_C; genus Allorhodoferax. The sequence continues at coordinate 14,055 of CANFVA010000024.1, read as the reverse complement.
AGAAGTCCAATTCCGTCATCGCTAGCGCAGCGAAGCAATCCATTTTGTACAGCGAATCAAGCGCTTATGGATCGCCACGTCGCTACGCTCCTCGCGATGACGGACTTACGCATACCTTCCCTCTCTCTTCCTCCAACATAGAAACCGGCCCGAGCGACGGGGCGGCGCACGCGGCTGCGCCAGCCCGCCCCGACCTGGCAGCGGTGCAAACGCGCCACGCTTTCACACTAGACGCCAGCCGCCCCGAGGCCATGGCCAAGCGCCATGCGCTGGGGCTGCGCAGCGCCCGCGAAAACATCGCTGATCTGATCGATGCCGAAAGCTTTTCCGAATACGGCGCGCTGGCGGTGGCCGCGCAAAGCAAGCGCCGTAATGCTGATGACCTGATGCGCAACACGCCCGCCGACGGCATGGTCTGCGGCACCGCTACCGTCAATGGCCAGGCCTGCGTCGTTATGGCCTACGACGCCACCGTGCTGGCTGGCACCCAAGGCATGCGCAACCACCAAAAAACCGATCGCATGCTGGGCATCGCGCTCGAGAACCAACTGCCGGTCATCTTGTTTGCCGAGGGCGGCGGCGGGCGGCCCGGCGATGTGGACATGCCCATCCTGGCCGGTTTGCATGTGGCCACTTTTGCCAGTTTTGCGCGGCTCAATGGCCAGGTGCCCGTCATCGGCATCACTACCGGGCGCTGCTTTGCGGGTAACGCAGCGCTGCTGGGTTGCTGCGATGTCATCATCGCCACCGAGGCCAGCAACATCGGCATGGGCGGCCCGGCCATGGTCGAAGGCGGCGGCCTAGGTGTGTATCCGCCCGAGGCAATTGGCCCCAGCGCGGTGCAGCACGCCAATGGCGTGATCGATATCTTGGTAGAAGACGAAGCGCACGCCGTGGCGGCGGCTAAGCACTACCTGGGCTTCTTTAACGCAGCGAGCGCAGCCGACAACTGGCAAGCCCCCAACGCACTGCGCCTGCGCGATGTGGTGCCTGAAAACCGCTTGCGCGTCTATGACAGCCGCGCCGCCATCGAAGGCCTTGCCGATGCGGGCAGCGTACTGATGTTGCGCGCCGGTTTTGGCGCAGGCATACACACCGCGCTGGTGCGCATCGAAGGCAAGGCGCTGGGCTGCATCGCCAACAACCCGCTGCACTTAGGCGGCGCCATTGACGCCGACGCAGCCGACAAGGCCGCCCGCTTTATGCAACTGTGCAACGCCCACGGCCTGCCACTGCTCAGCTTGGTAGACACGCCCGGCTTTATGGTCGGGCCCGAGATCGAAACCCGCGCCCAGGTGCGCCATGTCAGCCGCATGTTTGTGGCTGCGGCGCATTTGCGCGTGCCCTTCATGAGCGTGGTGCTGCGCAAAGGCTACGGCCTGGGCGCCATGGCGATGGCGGCGGGTGGCTTACATGCGCCGCTGTGCACCATCGCCTGGCCCAGCGGCGAGTTTGGCGCCATGGGCCTGGAAGGTGCAGTGCGCCTGGGCTTCAAAAAAGAATTGGAAGCCCAGCCCGAAGGCCCGCAGCGCGAAGCCTTGTTTGCGCAACTGCTGGCGCAGCAGGTGGACAACGGCAGCGCCCTGAACATGGCCGCCAGCCTGGAAATTGACGCCGTGATCGACCCCGCCGATACCCGCGCCTGGCTCCACCGCGCGCTGGCCGCCGGGCACACCCGCCCCTTGCGCGGCGGCATGGTAGATACCTGGTAGCGGCGCGACGGACTTGGACTTAGCGTGGCTTGGCCGTGTCCAACCAGCCCCGCAGCCGCTCCACGCCCTGTGTGAGGCGGCCCAAGTCTTTGGATGCAAAGCACCAGCGCAGCCAGCTGCCGGCCTCGGGCGCAAAGGCGGCGCCGGGCGCCAAGCCCAGCCCGGCCTCAATGACCAAGCGCTTGGCGGTGGCTAGGGAATCCGGGTGGCCGGGCAACTCAAAAAACGCATACATGCCGCCCAGCGGGCTGGCTACTTGCAGGCCGGGGATGGTTTGCAAGGCGGGTACCAAGGTGTCGCGGCAGGCTTGCAAATGGCGCACCACCCGCGGCGTGACTTCTTCGCGCCGCTGCAAAGCCACCAGGCCGGCGCGCTGGGTAAACACGCTGGCACAGGAGGTATTAAATTCAATCAACTTGCCCATGGCAGCGGTGGCCGAGGGCGGCAGCACCAGCCAGCCCAGCCGCCAGCCGGTCATGAGGTAGCTTTTCGAAAAACTATGCGCCACCATGAGTTTGTCCTCGGGCTCGGCGATATCTAAAAAGCTGGGCGCGCAGGCATGGGCCGAGGGCGCGAAATACAGGTTCTCGTACACCTCGTCGGCCAGTATCCAAGTACCGGTGCGGCGGCAATGGGCCAGGATGGCGCTTTGCTCTTCACGGCTGAGGGTCCAGCCGGTGGGGTTGTTGGGCGCGTTGACGATGAGCAGTTTGGTCGCTTGGGTGACGGCGGCGAGCAAAGCATCCAGGTCCAAAGTCCAAGCCCCGTCCTGCGGTCGCAAGGGCACGGTGCGCAAGTGCGCGCCCAAAATCAGCGGCTGCGCCGTCAGGTTGGGCCACACCGGCGTGACGGCGACCACTTCATCGCCCGCATCGACCACCGCTTGCACCGCCAGCATCAGTGCGTTCACACCGCCGGAAGTGATGGCGATGCGATCGGCATCGATGGCCGTACTGCCCGGTGCGCCCGCATGCTTGACAGCCATGGCCTGCGCCAGGGCCTCGCGCAACGCGGGCAGGCCCAGGTTGTGGCTGTAAAACGTCTCGCCCGATTGCAGCGATTCGATAGCCGCCTGGCGGATGAAATCGGGCGTGACTTCGTCGCTCTCGCCGAACCAAAAAGCCAGCACATCGCTGCGGCCCATACCGGCGTTGGCGACCTCGCGGATTTTGGATTCTTCGAGGTTTTGTATGGCTTGGCGCATGGGCATCGGCTTAGGCGGTAAACAGGTTTTGGTATTGCTGGCGCAACAGATTTTTTTGTACCTTGCCCATGGCGTTGCGTGGCAACTCGGGCAGCACAAAACAGCGCTTGGGGATTTTGAAATTAGCCAGGTTGGCTTTGAGTGCTTTCACAATGCCATCCGCATCGGGCGCAGCGCCGGGTTTGGCGATGACCACGGCCACACCGACTTCGCCAAAGTCCGGGTGCGGCACACCGACCAGCGCGCTTTCAGCCACGCCGGGCAGGGCGTTGATATAGCCCTCGATCTCGGCGGGATAGACGTTGTAGCCACCGCTGATGATCAGGTCTTTGCTGCGGCCGACGATGCTGACATAGCCGCGCGCATCGATCATGCCCACATCGCCGGTTTTGAAGTAACCGTCTTGGGTAAATTCTTCGGCAGTTTTTTCGGGCATGCGCCAGTAGCCGCTAAACACATTGGGGCCACGCACTTCGATGTTGCCTACCTCGCCTAGTGCACAGGGCTTGCCTTCGCCACTACTGACGCGCAACTGCACGCCTGGCAAGGGAAAACCCACGGTGCCGCCGCGCCGCTCGGCCTGGCCGCCATGGCGCGCATCGGGCGCATAGGGGTTGGACGTGAGCATGACGGTCTCGCTCATGCCGTAGCGCTCCAAAATCGTGTGCCCCGTGCGCACCGTCCATTCCTGGAAAGTCTCTAACAGCAAGGGCGCAGAACCGGCGACGAATAAACGCATGTTCGCGCAAGCCTGCGGCGTCAGTCCGGCCTCGCCCAGCAAGCGCACATACAAAGTCGGTACGCCCATAAAGACGGTGGCCTGCGGCAAATAGGCCAGCACTTGTTGGGGGTCAAAGCGCGCCATCCAAATCATTTTGCTGCCATTGAGCAGCGCACCGTGCAACGCGACAAATAGGCCGTGCACATGGAAGATGGGCAGGCAGTGGATGAGCACATCGCCCTTGCGCCAACCCCAGTAATCTTTCAGCACCTTGGCGTTGGAGAGTAAATTGCCGTGGCTGAGCATGGCGCCTTTGCTGCGGCCTGTGGTGCCGCTGGTGTAAACCATGGCCGCCAGATCGTCCGGTTTGCACTGCGCGATGGTGTGCACATCGCTGTGCTGCGCGGCACGTTCGAGTAAGCTGCCTTGGCGCTGATCGTCCAGGGTAAACACATACTGCGTGCCGGCCTGAAACGCCAGCTTGCTAGCCCAGCCAAAGTCGCGTGGGCTGCAGACCAACACAGCGGGCTCGGCATTGCCTAAAAAATACTGCAACTCCGCGCTTTGGTAAGCCACGTTCAGTGGCAAATACACATAACCGGCGCGCAGTGTCGCCAGGTAGAGCAGCATGGCTTCCACCGATTTGTCCACATGCGCGGCGATACGGCTGCCTGCGGGCAAGCCCAGCGACTGCAACAAATTAGCCAGCATGGCGGTGGCACGGTCCAGGTCACGCCACGAATAATGCAGGCCGGTTTCGGTCTGCACCGCCGTTTGGTCCAGATCGCGCGGGAAGGCGGCGCGTAGCGCGGAAAAAAGATTGTGTTGGGCCATGGGGAAACGCATGCTATGCCGGTGACCGGCGCAAACCGGGCAGCCACGCAAGCGGCAGCCCGGTCAGGGACGATTAGTCGAGTTTGGCGCCCGAGGCCTTCACCACTTTGGACCACTTGGCCAATTCGGATTTGATGAAGCCGTCAAACTGCGCGCCCGCCAGGTTGGGGAAATCAGCGCCCTGGTTAGCCCAAGTGGCTTTGGCTTCGTCAGTCTGGCAGGCGCGGCGGATCTCTTCCACCGCACGGCCTTGCAGGTCTGCCGGTGTGCCCTTGGGCGCCCAGATACCGTACCAGGTACTAACGGTGTACTCGGGCAGGCCCAACTCGGTGGAGCAAGGCACATCCGGGAAGGCAGGGTTGCGTTTGGTGCCCGAGACCATCAAGGCCTTGATACGCCCGCCCTTGATGTGCGCTGCCGACGAGCCCAGGCCATCAAACATCATGTCCACATTGCCCGCAATCAGGTCTTGCAAGGCCGGGCCCGCGCCCCGGTAGGGGATGTGGGTCAGAAAAGTGTTGGTTTGCAGCTTGAACAACTCGCCAGCCAAGTGGTGCGAGGTGCCACCACCGGCCGAGCCGTAGTTCAGCCTGCCCGGGTTTTTGCGCACAAAGGCCAGAAATTCGGCGAAGTTGGCGGCAGGCACTTTTTTCGGGTTGACCACCAGCACCTGTGGCACGCTGGCCACCATGATCAGGGGCACAAAATCGCGCTCAAGGTCGTAGTCCAGCTTGGGGTACATGCTGGGCGCGATGGTGTGGTGCACTGCACCCATAAACAAGGTGTACCCATCGGGCGCTGCTTTGGCCGCAATCCCTGCGCCTAGGGTTCCGCCAGCGCCGCCTTTGTTGTCGATGATGAGTTGCTTTTCAGTCAGCCGCGCAAACTGGGCCGACATAGGCCGCGCAAACGCGTCCGTGCCGCCACCGGCCGGAAAGGGCACGACCAGGGTCACCGGCTTGGCCGGCCAGACCGATTGGGCCCAGACGGGAACGGCCAGACCTGCGGCGCCTGCCGCAGCAGCTTGCAGCAAGGTACGGCGGCCCAGAATCTGTGGGCAAGGGGTGTGCAAATGAGTCACAGCGAAGTCTCCTGTTTTGTTAAATCCGAACCTGGGATTCAGCGCTGCCTCTGGGTCTTCATCCAAGCCACGCGAGGCGCAATTGTCACGCAATCACCCGACCCCCAGCCTAGCAGGCCCTTTACGCTCGCCCCCACCGACCCGGGCCGCAGGTAATGGGCCCGCCATGGCAAGGCCCTAGGCGATGACAAACCATGACATTTTGCAAACAAGCATGGCTGCGTAGCTGCGCGGCTGGCACTGACAGGCTCCTACAGTCCTGGACTAAAAGCGTGGCAAATCAGGATGCTTGACCTGGCCGCCGCGCACCAGCTCTTTGCCGTATTCGGCGCAGCGCTGCAGCGTGGGAATTACCTTGCCGGGATTGAGCAGGCCTTGCGGATCAAAGGCGCGCTTGACGCCAAACATTAGCGCGTTTTCTGCGGCGCTAAATTGCACACACATGGAATTGAGCTTTTCCACGCCCACGCCATGCTCGCCGGTCACGGTGCCGCCCATGGCGACACTGGTTTCCAAAATATCAGCGCCAAACAGCTCGCAGCGGCGCAACTGGTCCGGGTCGTTGGCGTCAAACAAGATCAGCGGGTGCAAATTGCCGTCGCCCGCGTGGAACACATTGGCGCAGCGCAACTGGTATTTTTTTTCCATCTCGGCAATCGCCAGCAGGATGTCGGCCAGGCGCTTGCGCGGAATGGTGCTGTCCATGCACATGTAATCCGGACTGATGCGGCCGCTGGCAGGAAAGGCGTTTTTGCGTCCACTCCAAAAGCGCAGGCGCTCGGCCTCGCTTTGGCTCACCGCAATCGCGGTGGCGCCATGGCGGCTCAGCACTTCGCTCATGCGGGCAATTTCTTCGGCCACTTCCTCGGGCGTGCCGTCGCTTTCGCACAGCAAAATGGCTTCGGCGCTCAGGTCGTAACCGGCGTGCACAAAATCTTCTACCGCCGCTGTCATGGGCTTGTCCATCATCTCCAAGCCCGCCGGGATGATGCCTGCGGCGATGACTGCCGCCACCGCGTCACCGGCTTTGCGCACATCGTCAAAGCTGGCCATGATGCAGCGCGCCAATTGCGGCTTGGGCACCAGTTTGACCAGCACCTCGGTGGTCACGGCCAGCATGCCTTCGCTGCCCACGGCCAGGCTGAGCAAGTCGTAGCCCGGCGCGTCCAGCGCTTCGCTGCCCAAGGTGATGGGCTCGCCTTGCGCGGTAAAGCCGCGCACTTGCAAGACGTTGTGCAGCGTCAGTCCGTATTTGAGGCAGTGCACGCCACCAGAGTTTTCGGCCACGTTGCCGCCAATCGTGCAGGCGATTTGGCTGCTGGGGTCGGGCGCGTAGTAAAGGCCCAGCGGCGCGGCCGCTTCGCTGATGGCCAGGTTGCGCACGCCGCATTGAACGCGCGCCGTGCGGGCCAGCGGGTCGATCTTGAGGATTTTGTTGAATTTGGCCAGCGACAGCGTTACGCCCAGCGCATGCGGCATCGCGCCGCCCGACAGACCGGTGCCCGCCCCACGCGCCACCACCGGCACGCCCAGCGCATGGCAGCTGCGCAGCACCGCCTGCACCTGCGCCTCCGTCTCGGGCAGGGCTACCACCAAGGGCCGCTGGCGGTAGGCGGTCAGGCCGTCGCATTCATAGGGCGTAGTGTCCTCGGATTGGTAGAGCAGCGCATGCTGCGGTACATCGCGGCGCAGCGCTTGCACCACACGGGCCTGCAAGGCGGCTCGGGCCATAGCGTCTTGGGAGCCGAGGTTTAAAGGAGCGTTCATGGCTCACACTCTAGCGCAGCGCGGCGGCGCTGGCTGTGAAGAAACTTGCAAAGCGGTGTGAATTAGCAACGGCAGCGCTTGGCAAGAACCGAACTTGGGAAGGCTGGCTAGGCCAGCACTTGCTTGAGCCACTCCGCAAAAGCGGCGCATTCCCAGCGGTCCATCATGCCAGTGCGCCAGCACAGGTAGTGGGCATGCGGGCTGGGCACATTGCTGGTAAACACCTCGCTCGAGCCCAGGCGCACCAGCGAGCCGTTTTCCAGCCAGGGCGCGCCTAGCTTGAGGCGCACCGGGGCGATACCCATACCGGCAGCGGCAGCGTCGCACATCAGGCCGATGTCGTTAAATTGCGAGCCATCGACCGGCTCAGGCCAGTCCAGTCGGTGCGCAGCAAACCAGGTGCGCCAGGGCTCCAGGGGGCTGCGCAGCAAAGGTTGGTTGGCCAGGTCTTGTGCGGTTTCAAACGGGCCGTGCTCGCGCACAAAAGCGGGCGATGCCATGGGCGTGACCACGTCTTTGGTCAAGCAGATGTATTCCAAGTCGGCATAGCGACCGGCACCAAAACGCACGGTGAGGTCGGCATCCTCGGCCACCACGTCCAGGAGCGGGATGGTGACCTGCATGGTGAGGTCGATTTCCGGATAGGCCTCGGTAAATTCGCGCAGACGCGGAATCACCACCGAGCGGGCAAACGTAGGGGTGAGCGCCAAACGCAGTTTGCGTTTGCCAGGCACCGCGCTGGCGCTGGGAAATTTTTGCAGCGTAGCCAGGCCTTCACGCACATGGGCCAGGTATTCGCTGCCTTCGGTGGTGAGCGAAAAATCGGCGCGGCCAAACAATTTGGTACCGATGATTTGCTCCAACTGGCGTACCCGGTGGCTGACCGCGCTGGGCGTCACGCAGAGCTCTTCCGAAGCTTGGGTGACGCTGCGCAAACGGGCCAGGGCCTCGAAGGTCAGCAGGCATTGGATAGGGGGGATGCGGGCAGTGCTCATAGGGGGTAGCTCACTATAATCCGCCGCTTTACGCAGGGCTGACATTCTGCGGCGCTAGGCACTATTTTCATGTAAACGGGAGAGGCAATGGCAGACCGATGGGCAGCGCGCACTGCGGTGTGGCCGCAATACCTGCTCCCCAAGCAGGCTCTTACCGCGTTCGGCGGCTGGGTCGCCACCCGTCGCTGGGGCAGCGCCACCACCCGGCTGATCGCTTGGTTCGTCAACAAATACCAAGTCGACATGGCCGAGGCGGCGCAGCCGGAGATCGCCGCCTACCACCACTTCAATGACTTTTTCACCCGCGCCTTGCGCAGCGACGCGCGGCCACTGGCCAGCGCGCGCTGGCTGTGCCCGGTCGATGGCGCCATCAGCCAGTTTGGCGCCATCGAGAACGGGCACATATTCCAGGCCAAAGGCCATCGCTACAGCGCCACCGCGCTGGTGGGTGGCGACAGCGCCCTGGCAGCACAATTTACCCACGGCAGTTTTGCCACGCTGTACCTGAGCCCGCGCGACTACCACCGCATCCATATGCCCTGCGCCGGCACGCTGCGCCACATGATCTATGTGCCGGGGGATTTGTTTTCGGTCAACCCGACCACGGCGCGCGGCGTGCCCGGCCTGTTCGCGCGCAACGAGCGTGTGGTATGCGTGTTTGACACCGCGCACGGGCCGCTGGTGATGGTGCTGGTCGGCGCCACGATTGTGGGCAGCATGGCCACCGTCTGGCACGGCGTAGTGAACCCGCCGCGCACCGGACGTATCAGCCGCCACGACTACCCGCCAGATGCCGTGCAGCTGGAGCAAGGCGAGGAAATGGGCCGTTTTTTATTAGGCTCCACGGTGGTCTTGCTGCTGGCCGAAGCCGCGCCCGGTTGGAATCCGGCCTGGCAGCCCGGCGACCTGATCCGCATGGGGCAGCCGATGGCGGGCGTGGGCTAAATCCAACTAGGCCGCGGGCGCGGCGCAAGACGAAGTGCTATTGGCAACGGATGCATCGGCATTCTTAACCTGCACGACTTCAGCCAAGATAGAGACGGCGATTTCGGCCGGGGTTTTGGCGCCAATCTTCAGGCCCACCGGGCCGTGCAGGCGGGCCAATTCGTCCTCGCGCATGTCAAAGTGCTCGGCCAAGCGCTGCTTGCGCGTGGCCTGGGTGCGCGAAGAGCCTAGCGCCCCGACATAAAAGGCCTCGGACTTGAGCGCTTCCAACAGCGCCATATCGTCGAGCTTGGGGTCGTGGGTGAGGGCGACGATGGCAGTGTGCGGATCGGGCTGCATCTCGCGCACCACGTCATCGGGCATGCCCATGAGGCGCTGCACGCCCACCATGTCCAGACCGGCACTGTATTCCTCGCGCGGATCGCAGACCAGCACCTCAAAGTCCAACATAGACGCCATGTGCGCCACCGCTTGCGACAGCTGGCCCGCGCCGATCAGCAGCAGCCTCCATTTGGGGCCGAACACGGTGCGCAGCAGGGCGCCGTCGTAGGCCAGCGTCTGGCCGCGCTGTGCGCCGGACAAGGTCACCAAGCCGTTCTTCATGTCCAAGCTGCGCGTGACCAACTGGTGGCGCGCGGTGCGGTCCAGCAAGTCGCTGATCCAGGCGCTGTCCACCAAGGGTTCGTGGACCAGCAGCAAGGTGCCACCGCAAGGCAGGCCAAAGCGCGTTGCTTCTTCTTTGCTCACACCATAGACAATTTCGCTGGGCAGGGTCGCGCTGGCGCCGCTGGGCACGGTGGACGCGGCCAGCGCGCCAAAAGCGGCTTTGGTGCGAGCGATCAGGTCTTCTTCCACGCAGCCACCGGAGACCGAGCCGCTGACGCGCCCGTCATCGCGCACGGCCAGCAAGGCGCCAGGCGGGCGCGGGGCGCTGCCCCAGGTTTGCACCACGGTGACCAGCGTGACCGCATGGCCCGCACGATGCCAATCGCGTGCGTCACAGAGCACGCGCAAATCCAAACTGTCCATACCCTACTCCCAGGGTTGTGCGCGCAAACGCAAGGCGAAAAAAGCGCGGTACAAGGCCACGCTCACCACCATGCCCCAGGTCATTCCGACAAACATGCCGCCGAGCATGGCGGTGAGGCTGGAGTTGCCCAGGGCAACTTGCCAACGTACCAACCAGATGGCTCCAGCCGTCATTCCCAGCAGCATCCAGCCCGAGCAGAGCAAATTTTGCGTCAGCACCGAGCACAGGTAGCGCCCGCAATGCTGGCGCAACAGGCGCAGGCTGGGAATGGCCAGCAGGCCACCAGTGAGCATACCCGCATGCATGGCTGGCAAAAACGCCATATGCAATTGCAGGCTGTCAAAAAAATCCAGCGGGGCGGCTTGCGCACACAGGCTGGCCAATTGGGCCGGGCCCGCTTGCAAGACATCAACCAGCAGACCTAGCAGCATGCCGCCAAAGCCCAGCGACAACATGATGTAGGGAGGCGACAAACCGGCGCGCTGCGGGCGAACCATAGACAAGGCGGCACAACCGGCCGCCACCAGTGCCAGCGACACCAAAATGACCGCTACCTGCGACAGGCCAGGCATGGCGCCGGGCGCGCCCAATCCCCATAAAGTGGCGCCTACTGCCAGTAGCAAAAGCCCGGGCGTGATCGCCGCCGAACCAGCACCGCGGGCTATCCAATGCGGCGCGGTTTTCATGCGCACCATACCCATCGGGCTCGGCATGCATCAGGGTAAACCCCATGTCCCTGCGCACCAGAGTCTGTAAAAGTACACCCGGCCGCACACACAATAGGCGGGTCGTTAATGGTGCGCATCCATGCATTCATGCGCCGCACTGTAGCGATCTGAAAAACTTCGCGCAGGTTGGTGAACGAAGCGCGATTGCATTGCATGAATTTCCGTTTGGCGGCACGAGACGCAAAGCCCCGAGCGCTAACCCTGAGCGAAAAGTGATATGACGATGAATAAAAGTTGCCCCTTTCCAGGCGAGCAAAGTGCTGCCGCTGCTACGTCTAGTTCCTGGTTGTACTTATTAGAGCGTTTTGATGTCGGCGTGGTGCATCTGGACCAGGCACTGCATGTCATCGGCATGAACGATTTTGCGCGTCGCGCGTTGCCGGTGCAGGAAAAATTGCCCTTCGGCAAAATCGTGACCGACTTCCACCCCGAGGCGGCCAAGGCGAAGGTCAAATTTTTACTCGGGCAGGCTGAATGCCCGGTAAACAATGCACCGCCCATGGCCATGATGATCAATATCCCCGAGCGGGTGCTCTTGATCAAGGTGTCCAAAATTAGCGATATGCAAGGCGCCACCACCGGTTATACGCTGGTGTTTTATGACATCACCGACGTGGTGAGCAAAGAAGGCATCAGCGACACCAAACGCAAAGGCGCAGATCCTAGCGAGAAGCGCCAGTTGCGCAAAATCCCCACCATCAAACAAAACCGCGTGATGTTGGTGGACGTACCCAGCGTGTCCTTCATCCGCTCGGAGGGCCATTACACCTGGGTACATACTGCGCAAGGCGGACAGTTTTGCAACATCACGATCGGCGACCTGGAAAGCCGGCTCGACCCCAACCTATTTTTGCGCGTACACCGCAGCTATATCGTCAACTTGACACAGGTTGATGAAATTGTGCGCGACGATGGACGCATGTCGCTACGCATGATGGGCTCGACACCTGTCGAAATACCGGTCGCACGGTCCACCATGGTCAAGCTGCTCGACCAACTGGGTTTGACCGACACAGTACCGATGAAAAACAGCAACTAAAAAATTCGTGCAACGCGCCTGCACTTCGTGCGGGATTTGCACCCCTTGATTGTTTTCCACGCGCAAAGGCACCACGCCTCGCTACATTGCGACGAGCCCGTTTTTTAGGGCGACTAAGCAATGAAGGAGACAACGTGATCCCACCGGCATTTGATTACCACGCCCCGCGCACGATTGCCGAGGCCATTTCCCTGCTATCCAGTTTGGGCGACGACGCCAAGCTGCTGGCAGGCGGCCACAGCCTGCTGCCCATGATGAAGCTGCGCTTTGCGCAACCGGGCACGCTGATCGACATCAACCGCATCCCCGAATTGCGCGGCATCAGCGAAAGCGGCGGCGTCATCCGCATCGGCGCTATGACCAGCGAGAACGAGCTGATCGCCTCCCCCCTATTGCAACAACACCTGCCCCTGCTGCCTGAAGCAGCGCTCTTGATCGCCGACCCGCAAGTGCGCAACCGGGGCACCATCGGCGGCGATATCGCCCATGGCGACCCGGGCAATGACCATCCGGCCATCGCCATGGCGCTCGATGCCACGTTTGAGCTGCAAGGCCCCAAGGGCACGCGCCAGGTCAAAGCGGTGGACTTTTTCCACGGCACCTATATGACGGCGCTGGCCGAAGACGAAATCCTGACGGCGATTTTGGTAGCGCCTTTTGCCGCCGGCACGGGCTATGCCTACCAAAAGCTCAAGCGCAAAACCGGTGACTGGGCCACTGCCGGAGCTGCCGTGGTTTTGCGCATGGCGGCGGGCAAAGTAACGCACGCCAGCATTGGCCTGACCAATGTCGCTCCGACCGCGCTGCGTGCTAGTGCTGCCGAAGCCGCGCTGGTGGGCCAGCCCCTGACCGATGCCACCATCAACCTGGCTGCGGCTGCGGTGCGCTCGATATGCGACCCGGCCGAAGACCTGCGCGGTGATGTGGAATACAAAACCGCCATGGCCGCCGAGATGTGCAAGCGCGCCATCCGCGCCGCTGCCGCCCGCTGCGCCTGAACCCCACCCTATCCGGAGAAACCCGCTATGAGCAAAAAAATCGTATCCCTACACGTCAATGGAAAACAAGTGGAAGAAGCAGTCGAACCGCGCACTCTGCTGGTTCACTTCCTGCGCGAAAAAATGAACCTCACCGGCGCACACATCGGCTGCGAGACCAGCCACTGTGGCGCTTGCACCGTGGACATTGACGGCCAGTCGGTCAAGTCCTGCACGCACCTGACGGTGCAGTGCGAAGGCAGTGAAGTCAAAACCGTCGAAGGCCTGGCCAACGGCGGCGTGCTGCACGCGCTGCAAGATGGTTTTTACAAAGAGCATGGCTTGCAATGCGGCTTTTGCACGCCGGGCATGCTGATGCGCGCCTACCGTTTGCTACAAGACAACCCCAACCCGACCGAACAGGAAGTGCGCGTGGGCATGTCCGGCAATTTGTGCCGCTGCACCGGCTACCAAAACATCGTCAAAGCGGTTTTGCATGCAGCGGCCACGCTGCGCGATACCCAAACTGTCGCCGCTTAAAACAATACACCGAAGGAGACCTTCATGAACGCACCCTTAAGTGACCGCGAAAAAGCCCTCATGGGCATGGGCGATGCACGCCTGCGCAAGGAAGACGCCCGCTTTATCCAAGGCAAGGGCAATTACGTCGATGACATCAAGCTGCCCGGCATGGTGCATATGGACATCGTGCGCGCCTCGGTGGCGCATGCGCGTATCAAGCGCATCAACAAAGAAGCTGCGCTCAAGATTCCGGGCGTGATCGCCGTCTTGACCGCTGATGATTTGAAGCCGCTCAAGCTGCATTGGATGCCCACGCTGGCCGGTGATGTGCAAGCCGTATTGGCCGATGAAAAAGTGCACTTCCAAATGCAGGAAGTCGCCGTGGTGATCGCCGAAGACCGCTACAGCGCAGCCGATGGCGTAGAAGCCGTGGAAGTGGAATACGAAGAGCTCGAAGCCGTGGTGGACCCGTTTGAGGCGCTCAAACCCGGCGCACCCGT